>JBKHXU010000108.1:0-13628 GCA_046565865.1 Gammaproteobacteria bacterium
TGAATTCGTCGCCCGACAGCCGCGCCACGGTATCGGCCGCGCGCACACATCCCGACAGCCGCTCGGCCACCGCCTGCAGCAGTCGATCGCCGATCTCGTGACCCAAACTGTCGTTGATCGTTTTGAAGCGATCGAGATCGAGGAACGCGACCGCCACCAAGCGCTCGTAGCGGTCGGCCTCGCGCATCGCCTGCTTCAACCGGTCGTCAAACAGCGCGCGGTTCGGCAAGTCGGTAATGAGGTCGTGGTGCGCGAGGTACATGAGTCGCGCCTCGGAACGCTTTTGCCGGATCACGGAACCGAGCTGCGCCGCGACGCCGGCCACGGTACGCACCAGATGCTCCTCTTCCGGGCGCGGTGCAGGCATGTAGAACTCCATGACCGCTTCGAGATCGTCGTCAACCACCACCGGCACCGCCAGGGCCGCGTGCAGTCCCACGCGCTGCGCCTGCTCGGCGCGCGCGAACTCCGGCTCGGCGGCGACGTCGCGCACCCATACCGGTGCGCGCGTGCGCCAAGCACGCGCCAACAATCCGACACCGCCCACGCGCACCTGCCAGCCCTGACTATAGGCGCGGAACGATTCCAGTCCGCGCTCGCGCGCATGCCAGGCGTTGCTGCAAACCAGCGCTGCGCCGTCCGTCCCTTGGACCCACGCCTGTCCCAACACCCAGCCGGTGGCCTCGCACACACGCTGCAACACGATGCGCAGGGCATCATCCAAATCCTCGGCCGCGCCGACCGCGATGGTGATGGTTTGTAACAACCGCAGCTCTTCCTCCGAACGCTTGCGCTCGGTGATATCGCGGGCGATGCCTTCGAACGCCACCAGGCGCCCGGTGTCGTCGTACACCGGCACGTTGCGTTGCTCGGTCCAGATCACGGCGCCGTCACGGCGGATGCAACGCACCTCAACCGCGGTCGCGCCGTGCTCGCCGCGCCATATGCGCTCGATCAGCCCAAGGTCGTCCGGATGAATCATCTTGCGCACGAGATCGGGATCCGCGTAGTACTCTTCCGGGCGGTAACCGATCATGGCGGTCACCGCCGGACTCACGTATTCGAACCCGCGCTTGGGATAAATCGCGTAGCGGTAGATCACATCGATGGCGTTCTCCGCCAGACGCCGAAACCGTTCCTCGCTGTGGCGCAGCGCCGCCTGCGCACTGGCCGACTCCTGCGCGCGGCTCTGCAAGGTGCCGGCCATACGATCGAAGGCACCCGCGAGCTCCGCAAACTCGCCGCCGGCCTGATCGATACCGCTGCGCGCGGTGAGATCGCCCGCGGTCAGCCGGCGCGTCGCCGCAACCAGCGCGCGCAGCTTGCGCAGCACCAAGCGATCGATACCCTGCCAAATGGCGAGCCACGCGATCAACGCCACAACCGCCGCGCCGACCAACGCCGTACGCAACAACTTGGATACCGCGCCGTACGCCAGCGCTTCGGGCATGCCAACCGCGATAAACACTGACTCCGAGCCGATACCGGCGCGCAGGCGCGTATATCCGTAGAGCCGCGCCACGCCATCGACACCGACCGCCGCGGCGGTGCCGCTTTCGCCGCCCGCCATAACGATGTTCACCATCGGATTGCCGCCGAGTTGTTTTCCGACGAGATCGGGCGCCGGCGGATGCCGCGCGAGCAGCGTGCCGTTGCTATCGACGACGCTCAACGTGGCCTGCGCCGGCAGCAACACCGCCGCCGCCATCGCCGGCACCCAAGTCAAATCGAGCACCGTATACAAAACCTTGTCGCCGCCGGGGATCGGGTATGCCGCATGCACCACCGGCTGGCGCCGGTCGGTTGCATAGCGAAAACTGCCGAGCACGAACTCGCGGCGCTGGACGGCGCGCGCGATGAGCGCCGGATCGCTCGCAACCTCGCCAGTCGACCCGCGCCCTTGGCAATACACGCGTCCGCTCGCGTCCGCAACCGCAAGTGCCGTGTACGCCGCGTGATGCCGCAGCAAGTCGGCTAACGTCGCGCTGCACGCGCGTCCGCTGCCGTTACGGATTTCAGGTAGACGCGACGCCACCGCCAGCCAGTCGGCGGCATGATCGGTAAGTTGGGTGTAACGAGCAGCGGCGAGGCGCGCGAGACGCAACGCATCCTGTGCGGCATTGTCGGCGGCGATGCGGCGCTGCTCCCATACCATATATATGGAAAGAAGCACGATGGGCACCAGCCCGATGAAGATGAGCATCACCAGCCGCGCGCGTAGCCCTGACAAGGATACCGGCAAAACCAACCCTCCACGTTCCCCCTGGGTGGATACCGGATGGGACGGTCGATGCACGCCCGGTCGGTATGAGACGTAGTGCTACTCTAGTATAGAAACGCGTTACTGGCAGGGCGGAGGGGGTAGCGGACCCCCAAAACCCGGCGCGGACCCCGCGCGCGGGCGATGGGGCGGCCGGGCAGGCGCCGTCACTTCTGCGATTTGTTGTAGCGCGCCAGGACCTTATCGGTGAGATCCGGTCCATCGACGGCGTACAGCGCGGGGATCTCGTTTTTCTCGAACACCAGCGTCAGCTTTTCCTCCTTGGCCAGCTCGCGGATGATGGCGCGAATTGCCGGCAGCGCCTTCTTGGTGTACTCGGCCTCCGTCTGTGACAGCTCGCGCTGCGCCTGCTGCGCCTGCTTTTGATAGGCCTCGTACCTTCTCTGGAACTCTTTTTGCTTTTCCTGGCGCTGCGCCTCGGAGAGCAGCAGCTTGTCCTTCTCGTACGCCGCTTGCAGCGACTTCAGTCGCTCCTCTTCCTTGGCCAATGCCTGCTTGCGCGTCGTAACCGCCTTTTCCAACTCGGCCTTCACTTTCTGGCCGGCCTTGTTCTCGGTCAACACCTTGCGCATGTCCACATAACCGATGGCCACGACCTCGGCCTGGGCGGAGGTCAACGCCAACAGCAAAATGGTAAAAAGGCTGAAACGTTTCAAATGAGATTCCTCGACATGGAAAAAACCGGACGCGACGTTACGGCGGTTGGGTCAGTCTAACGAACTCGGATGGTCGATGGAACCCGGCGCGCGCGGCGAACGGACCACGCGCTCCAGCTCGTCGGCCGGAACCGGCCGGCAGTATGTTAAGCCGGCGCGCTGGCGCCCGTCAGTGGTGACGCTTCTTGCGCTTTTGCTCGTACATCGCCTGGTCGGCCTTGGTCATCATCTCCTCGACGGTCAGCGGCGTGTTCGGCTCGAAATACATCGAGCCGATGCTGATTGAAATCTCGTACGGTCGCTGCGCGCGGGTGTTGGCATCGGCCACCGCCTTGTGCAACCGCTGCGGAATCGCCTTGACGCCCTCGGTGCTGCCGCGCACGGCGAGCGCGGCGAATTCGTCGCCGCCCAGCCGCGCCAGGATGTCGGAGGCGCGGAACGTGCGCTCCAAAATATGCGCCGTCTGCACCAACGCCTGGTCGCCCTCCGGATGTCCGTAGGTATCGTTGATCTGCTTCAACCGATCGAGATCGGCGTACACCAGGATCAATCCACGCTCGGTATGGCGCGCCACTTTCAGCTGCTGTTCGGCAAGCGTGGTGAAGCCGCGGCGGTTGTACAGGCCGGTAAGGCCGTCGGTGAGCGAGAGCGCATGCACCTCGAGATACATCTGATGCCGCTCGAGCGCATGTCGAATATTCCGCACCAGCCAGTAGCGATCGAACCGGCCCTTGGTGAGAAAGTCCTGCGCACCTTCCTGCACCGCCTTGACTGCGAGCGTGTCGTCGTCGAGGCCGGTTAGCACCACGATCGGCACTTGCGGCGCGTGGTCGTGGACGCGCGCGAAGGTGTCGAGGCCCTGGCTGTCGGGCAGACCGAGATCGAGCAAAATGAGATCGAACTGCTGCTCCTGCAACGACTTTAGCGCCTCGGCGAGACGCTCGACGTGGGCCGTGCGAAACTGCACCGACTCCTCGCCGGACAACGCCTCGCGCAGCAGCAGCGCATCCGTCGGGCTGTCCTCGACCAACAATACATTGATGGGCTTGTCGCGCATTATTCCTTCTCAGTCAGCGTCACGACGCCTCCCAGCCAAAAGCCCTCGATGCGGCGCACCGTCTCGGTGAACTCGCGGTAGTCGACCGGCTTGGTCACGTAACAGTTGGCCCACTGCCGATAGGCACCGTTGACGTCCGCCTCGTTCTTCGAGCTCGTCAGTATCACAACCGGGATAGTGCGCAGATCGGTGTCGGCCTTGATCTCGGCCAACACTTCCTTGCCGTTCATGCCCGGTAGATTGAGGTCGAGCAAAATTAAATCGGGCCGCGGTGCGTGCGCATATTTTTCCTGGCGCCGCAAAAATCGCAGCGCTTCGACCCCGTCCTCCACCACGTGGACGGTGTTGCGCAACGCGGTCTGCTCCAGCACCTCCCGTACCATCATAATATCGGTCGGGCTGTCCTCGACAAGCAGGATATGGCTGGGGCGCCGTGGCAAGTCCATGTCTCCGTCAGGGTTAGTGGGCTTGTTGCTGTAGTTCAGCAGATGCATGGCTCGCATCTCCTATGGGTATCGTGAAAAAGAACGTCGATCCGCGACCCGGCGCGGAATCGACCCACATCCGGCCGTGATGGCGCTCGACGATCTTGCGGCAGATGGCAAGCCCGATGCCGTTGCCAGGGTATTCGCGGCGGCTGTGCAGCCGCTGGAACACGCCGAACACGCGCTCGAAATACTGCGGCTCAATGCCGATGCCGTTGTCGCGCACGTAGAACAGGTAGCCGTTGCTCTTCCGTTCGACGCCGATGTGCACCTCGGGTCGCTTATCGCCGCGGAACTTGAGCGCGTTGCCGATCAGGTTTTGGAATAGCTGCGTCAACTGCGTCGGGTCGCCGGCGACGGTCGGCAGCGGGTCGTGTGTGACCTCCGCCTCGGTCTCGCGCAGCGTGACCTCGAGATTGGCCAGCGCCTCCCTAAGCAGCTCCCCACAGTCGCACGACTCGAACGCGCGCCCGCGGGTGCCGACGCGCGAGTACACCAGCAGATCGTTGATCAGCGTCTGCATGCGGCTGGCGCCGCCGACGGCATGGCCGATAAGATCGTCGGCGCGTGCATCGAGCTTGCCTTGATAGCGCTGCGCCAGCAGCTGCACGCAGCCCGACACCGCGCGCAGCGGCTCCTGTAAATCGTGCGAGGCGACGTAGGCGAATTGACCGAGCTCGCGGTTGCTGCGCTGCAGTTCTTCGTTGAAGCGCTTCAGGTCCTGTTCCGCGCGCTTGCGCGCGGTAATGTCGATGATCGACGCGAGGCAGTACATGCCGTCCGGCGTGACGAACGGATTGAGCCCGATCTCGACCGCGACCGGCCGCCCATCCTTGTGGCGACCGTAGAGGTCGCGGCCACCGCCCATCGGGCGCGCCTTCGGGTCGTGGAAAAAACCCGCCAACATCCGCGGGTGCATGGCGCGCACCTGCTCCGGGATTAACTTCTCGATCGGTTGCCCGATCAGCTCGTCACGCGCGTAGCCGAACATGCTTTCCAGTTGACGATTGATAAGGACGATGGTTCCGCGCGCGTCCACCACGAGCATGCCGTTGGGGGCCGATTCCACCGCGAGCCGAAACTGTTCCTCGGCGCGCTTGCGGGCGGTGATGTCCACGAACGCCGCCACTGCGCCGCGCGGCCGGCCGTCGTCGGTCAGCAGCGGTACGGCGTTGCCAAGCAGGTAACGCCGGGTGCCGTCGGCGTAAACAATTTCCTCTTCGAAATTTTCGATCGTGACGCCCTCGCGCGCTGCGCGCTGGACCGGCAGCTCGTGCGGCGCCAGCCGCCGGCCCTCGTGCAGCACCTCGAAGTTTGCGGGCGCCTCACCCGCAGGCGCGCTCTTGGACGCGTTGTCGCCCGGGCCTAAACGCAGCAACTCACGCCCGGCACGGTTGGTCGCGACGTAGCGCGCGTCGGTATCGTAGGTGATGAACACCGCCGCCGGCACCGCCTCGACGACGATGTCGAGCTCGGCGGCGCGGCTGCGCTCGCGCAGCTCGCTCAAGCGCAACGCCTCCTCCGCCCGTTTGCGCTCGGTGATATCGCGGGTAAACACGCGCGTGTGCACAAACACGCCGTTTTCGAAGTACGGATTGGCGTCGATCAGCACGAACCGCGTCGCCCCGTCCTTGCAACGCAGCCGGGCCTCGAGATTGGTTAGCGGTTCGCGGCGCTCGACACGCGCCAGGAGCGCGGCGGATGTTTCGGCATCGGCATGAAACGCCGACACCGGTTGGCCGATGTACTCCTCGCGCGTGTAGCCGAGCAGCGCCAGCTCGAAGCGGTTGGCCCAGATAATCACGCCGTCGGCGTCAAGCCAGTGCAGGCCGACGCTGGCGTTGTCGACAAAATCGGCGAGCGTCTGGCGGCTCTTGCGCAGTTCGGCCTCGGTGCGCTCGCGCTCGGCGACCTCAGCGGCGAGTTCGTGCACGCGTTGATTCAACTCCGCCTGCGCGCGCTCGATGTCGCGTCGGCGCTGTTCGATCTGCCCCAGCATGTGATTGAAACCGTCGACCAGCGCCCCCAGCTCGTCGTCGCCCTCCTTAACCGCGCGCGCGCTGTAGTCGCGCGTCTGCGCCACGCGCCGGCTGAGATCGAGCAACCGCGCGAGCGGGCGCGTGACCAACGCCTGCAACCGCAGCGACAACACCAGGCTCGTGCCGAGCACGCACACGAACAACACGCCGAGCACCCACAGGAAGCGCGTCAACGCTTGGTTCCAACGATCGGTAGCGGCGACGATGTAGATCTGGCCGATCGGCCGTTCGCGCCAGACGATGGCTTGCGCCACCCACACGCGATCGCGCAGGAAGCCGGAGGTATCGCCGAGCACCGCCGGCGGCAGTTTGATATCGACATCGGCGCGCGTATATTCCGCGACCCGGCGCGCGCGCGCGTCGTACAGCGCGGCCCCGAGCACGGCCTCGTTGGTGCGCACCGCCGCCAGCGTTTCGGCCAGCGCGCGCCGATCATCGAACATAAGCGCCGCGGCGCTGTTGGCGCCGACGGCCTCCGCCAACACCGACAGCTCCTGCACCGCGCTGGTTCTGAAGGTGGCGCGCGTATCGACGAGCAGCGCCGCGCTCGCGAGCAGGAAGGTGACGCCCGAGATCGTGACGATGAGAAGCGCGAGTTTCCAGCGGATGGCGATGTCGCGCAGCGGTTTTGGCCAAGGCAGCGCGCTCATCACCGCTCCCGCGCGAGCTGCAACAGCCGCGAACTGACGATGAGGCCGGCGCGGCGCGCGGCGCGGTTGTTGATGCTGAAATGCACGCGCCCGCGTACCTCGTATAAACCGATCATGCCGCCGGCGCCGGTGAAGTTCGGCGCCTCGCCCACGGTCAGCACCCCCTGGCTCGGCACGCGCGCCAACAGCTCGGCGCTGTCGCCGGCAGAGCGCGACAGGAACACGAGCCGGCAGTGGCTGCGCGCGGCGTCGTCGACGGTCGTCAGCCGCACCACTCGAATCACACGGCCGTCGACCCGTTCGCCGCCGAACCCGTCGAGCGCGGCACCCAAGCGACCGTTGCCGAGCACGCATAAATGAAACGCTTCGCCGTCGTCCCGCGCCGCCGGCGGCCATTCCACGAACTGAACGAAGTTGTATACGTACGTCGCCTTCACCTGCGCCTCGAGCGTCGGCGATTGGCCGTGACCGATCTGCGGCAGCGCCGCGGCGCCAGTGACCGCGACACCGGTCAGGAATTTCAACGCTACTGCGGCGATGAGTTGGCGCCCGGTTGCCACTGTCGCGCAACCTTCAAAATCGCCAGTTGAGGCGGGCAAAAGCGCCCCGCTGCACTTCGGTGACGCTGGCCATCGGACCGGTCGGCTGCTCGGGGTGCTGCGAATCGAGCAGATTCTGGCCTACCAAGCTCATATCGAGACCGCGCGCAAGGCGCCAGCCGAGGCCGAGATCGAACGTGACATACGCCGGCACCGGCGAGGTCGTAGCCGGCGCCGTCGGCAACGCATCGACATAGCGCAGCGTGGCATCGAGCTCGATGTCGGACCCGACGTCCCATTCCGTGCGCCAAGCGAGCGTGTGGCGCGGCGCCGCGCCCTCGGCGACCGCCGGCACGGTCTGGATGCCGGGGTCGGACTCGACCTCGAGGTTCAAGCGCAGATATGCATACGAAATACTCATGCGCAATTCGGGGCGCAGATCCCAGCGATTGTCGAACTCGATACCGTAAGCATGTCCGCGCATGCCGTTGCCAAAGCGCAGATCGGTCGCCGCCGTCGACGGGTCGTCCTCGACGGTTTGCAGATCGTCGTACACGTTGTAGAAGAGCGCGGTGTCGAGCGACCAGTCGGTGCGCGGCTGCCAGCGATGGCCCAATTCGTACGCAGTGAGACGCTCGACGTCGAAGTTTTCGCCGAGGCGCACGCCGTTGAACACCAAGTCGGCGTCGAGCCGTGACGGCGTGCGCACCGCGCGCGACACCGCGCCCCACCACGCGCGCTCGGCGCTCGCGAGATACAGCAGGCGCGCGTTCGGCTGCCACTCCGTGCCGGTGTAATCGTTGTGCTCTACCTTCGTGCCAAGCGTGAGGTCCAGCTTCGGCGCGAGCGCGATCGTGTCCTGCACGAACGCACCGACGACCCGATCGGTGCGCTCATCCGGATCGAAGCCGAGGATCGGCCCGTTGTCGATCTCGTCGTCGGTGACGCGATAGTTGCCGCCCCACACCAGACGGTGGATAGGGGTCGGCGGCAAATCGTGCTGAAACTCGAGGTGGTAGATGTTGCGCCGCTCGCCCAGCAAGTTTGGGTTGTCGAAACCGAAACGCTCGTAGTAGGCGCGCGTTTGCAGCATGCCGGCCGTGCCCAGACGCCGGCGCCAACTGGCGTGCACGTTGCCGCCGCGATGTTCGGCGTCGGTCGCCCCGGGAAGCGCCGTGGGGTTGCCCGGCGGAAAATACTGGCCGGCGTCCGCCTCGAACACATCGCCCGAGATCATGAAGTCATTCCCGCCGCCGGGTTCGTAGTCCCAACGGTATTCCACACGCTTCATGCGCCAGTCGTCGGCGGCGGTGCCGAACGGCGCATAACCCTCGTCGCGACGGGCGGCGCGCGCAAAAATGCGTGCCGACTGACGCTCGCTCCCCTGCCAGCCGTAGCGCGCCCCGGCGAAGGCGCGCTCCTCGGTACCGCCGCCGACATAGGCGAAACCGCCGAGTGTGTCGCGTGTATGCTTGGTGATGATATCGATCACACCGTTGACGGCGTTGGCGCCCCATAGCGCCCCGCCGGGCCCGCGGATGACCTCGATACGATCGATATTCTCCAACGCGATATCGCGCGATTCCCACAGCACGCCGGAAAACAGCGGGTCGTAAATCGATCGGCCGTCGACCAACACCAGCAACTTGTTGGCGGCACGGCTGTTGAAGCCGCGTATGCTCACCGCCCACTTGTTGGCGTCGACGCGCGCCACCTGCACCCCCGGCACCAGGCGCAGCGCTTCCGGCACGCTCGTCACCCGCGCGCGGCGGATGTCCTCGCCGGTCAGCACGTATACCGCCGCGGACGAGGCGCGCACCGACTCGTCGCGGCGCGCCGCGGAATAGACGTGGAGTTCCATCAATTCCTCGATCGTCAAGCGGCGCACGTCGAACGCATAGAGCGGCACGCATGCGCCGCAACACGCGAACCAGCAGAGCGAGCGGACAAGAATCGCGAAACGGGTCATGCGAGCGACGCGAGGTGGTCTAAACGCCGCGACCCGACGCAACGGATACCGGCATACGGTATCCAGCATGGATGCAGACGGTCATGGCGATCTCCCGGTGATGCGAAACGACGAAAACTAAGGAGGTTCTGTTTAATCCGCTAGCCGTCATGCCCACGGAAGCAGGCATCCAGTCTTTCCGCCGTGTTATGGATTCCCGCTTTCGCGGGCATGACACGACTCCATTAGTCAGACCCTTCCTAATGCAATAACAGTGACGACAACGCCGACCCGAGATCGCTCTTGCTCACGAACCCATCGGCACCGGCCAGGTGCGCCTGGTGGCGGTATTCGCTGCCGTCGTTAAGGGTGACGATGATGACCTGCGGCGGATGCGGACCGCGCTTGATGCGACGCGTCGCCTCCAAACCGTCCATCTCCGGCATCATCCAATCCATCAGGACAACGTCGGGATGCAGCCGCGCCACTTGCTCGATGGCCTCCAAGCCCGAGCGGGCATGGCCCACAACCTCCAACTGCAACACCGCCGACAGATAGCGCGTTATCGCCGCGGCGAACTGCGGGCTGTCATCGACGACGAGGACACGCATGGCGCACCGACTTGCTCTTGCGCCCCCTATGCATGGCCTCGCGCCACTTCTCGCCCTCGCGGTAGTAATTGTCACCGTCCATGTTCAGAACGTAGCAAGCCGGCGTTCGCCGGCCTATCAGACCTACGCGCAGTCGCCCCAGGGTTTCACCCTATATGCGGTATACGTCCGTAGCTGCCGGCAAAAGGCACTATGCGTCCAGGGTCACCAGGCCCACGCGAATCGCATAGCGCACGAGCCCGGCCACATCGTGGATATCAAGCTGCTTCATCAGCTGTGTGCGGTGGGTCTCGATGGTCTTGGGGCTCAAGTTCAGCATCTGCGCCATTTCTTTGGAGGTGTATCCCTTGGCGATCAGCTGCAAGATCTCGCGCTGGCGGCGCGTCAGCTGATCGAGCGGGTTGCTGGTACCCGTGGTGCGCATGAGGTAATCGTCGATCACGCGCTTGGATATCGTCGGTGTCAGGTACGTCTCGCCGCGCGCGACGGCGCGCACGGCGAGTTCCAGCTCCGAGGTCGCCGCGTCCTTCAGCAGATAGCCCGCGGCGCCGGCGCGCAGCGCCTGCATCACGTACTCCTCGCCGGCGTGCATCGACAACATGATGACTTTGACGTTGGGAAACTCCTTGGACACGCGCGCTGCGGTCTCGAGCCCGCTCATCTCGGGCATGGCGATGTCCATGAGCACAACATTGGGATCGCGCGCACGCACCAGCTCCAGCGCCGCGCGGCCGTTATCGGCTTCACCCACGACTTCAACCCCTTCGATGCCCTTGAGCAGCGCGGTGACGCCCGCGCGGAACAAACTGTGGTCATCGGCCAGTACAACTTTTATTGCTGTTGCTGCTGCTGTTGTCATTAACCTGCCCCTTTAAGTGGGAATTGCGCAACGATGTCGGTCCCACGACCTGGCGCGGAGGATATCTCAAGCGTGCCCCCCGCGAGAAGCGTGCGCTCTTCCATGCCGAGCACCCCGAAACTGCCGCCGCCGACGGCGCGCGCGCGCGCCGCGTTCACATCGAACCCTTTGCCGTCGTCGCTGATGCGCAGCACCAGCGCGCCACTGTCGCGGCGCAACTCGACGACGACGCGTTGCGCCTGCGCGTGGCGCATGATGTTGGTGACCGCCTCCTGCGTCACGCGGAAACATGTGGTCTCGATCGTCGGCGCAATGCGCGGTTCGATGGGATCGGCCAGGAGTTGCACGCTGAAGCCGGCACGCTGCGCCTGGCGATCCAGGTACCAGCGCAGCGCCGCCGGCAGACCGAGGTCGTCCAGCATGGACGGCCGCAACTCGAGCGACAAATTGCGCGCGGTGCCGAGCACGCTTTCGACGATGCGGATGGTTTCATCGAGCTGAGCGCCGACGGCGCCGCCGGGCAGACGTTGCAACGACAGCAAGTTGATCTTGATGACCGACAGATCCTGCCCGATCTGATCGTGCAGCTCGCGCGCGATGCGCCGGCGTTCGCTTTCTTGCGCATCGAGCAGGCGCGTCGACAGCCCGGCGAGGCGCGAGGCGTACTCGCGCAATCGCTCCTCGGCGTACTTCCGCTCGGTGATGTCGAGACAGACACCAACCACGCGCTCGGCCTCGCCGCGCTCGTTGGCGATGACCGCGCCCTGACTGTGCAGGTAGCGCAGCGCGCCGTCGCCGGCGCGCAGGATGCGCTCCTCGAAACTGAACGGCGCGATGTTGGCGACCGCGGCCTCGATCGCGGCGATGACGCCCGCCCGATCCTCCGGATGCAGCATGTCGAGATACCGCTCGTAATTGATGCTGCTTCCGGGCGGCAGGTTATAAATGCGATACAACTCGTCGGACCACTGCACCGCACCGCTGCCGATGTCCCATTCCCAGCTGCCCATGTGCGCCAGCCGCTGCGCCTCCAGCAACTGCATCTGGCTCTTGCGCAACTGATCCTCGGCCTCCTTGCGGCTGGTGATGTCGCGCAGGAAGGTCAAGAAATGCACCGGGCGATCCTGGGCGTCGAGCACGATCGAGGTATTCTGGTAGACCCAGATCACCTTGCCATCGCGCCGCAGGAAACGCTTTTCGAGATCGAACGACTTGGCCTCGCCGCGGATGAGGCGCTGGCACAGCGCCCACTCGGCGTCGAAGTCGTCGGCCTGGCTGACCACCTTGATCGGCGCCGCGAGCAGCTCCTTCTCGGCGTAGCCGAGCAGCGCGCACAACGTCTGCGGCACCTTGAGCCAGCATCCGTCGAGATCGGCGTGCGCCACCATCAGCAGCGAGAACTCCTGCGCCCGCGCCAGCCGTGCCTCGCTCTCGCGCAGCCGCTGTTCGGCGATGCGCCGTTCCGTGACATCGCGCGTGAGCTTGACGAAACCGCGCACGCCGCCGCTCGCGTCGCGCAATACCGTGAGCACCACGCTGGCCCAGAAGCGGCTGCCGTCCTTGCGCACGCGCCAGCCCTCGATCTCGTGCACGCCGTCGGCGAGCGCCCGCGCCAGGCTGCGGTGCGGTACGCCGCTTTTCACATCTTCGTCGGTATAGAAGCAGCTGAAATGGCGCCCGATGACGTCGGCGGCGCTATAACCCTTCAAACGCTCGACACCGGCGTTCCAGCTTGCGACCCGGCCCTCCGGGTCGAGCATGAAGATGCCGTAGTCGCGCGTGCCCTCCACCAGCAGCCGGAACCGCTCCTCGCTTTCGCGCAGCGCCTCTTCCGCCTGCTTGCGCTGAATGGCGAGGCCGACCTGGGTGGCGACGGTCGAGACCAGCTTGACCAGGCGGTCGTCCTCGCGCCGCACCTCGCGCATGTAGAACGCCAACACCGCCAGCGGGCGTTCGCCGGCGTACACCGGGAACGCGACGGCGGAACGGATACCGACCTGCTGTGCCGCTGCGACCCGCTTGAAGCGCGGATCGGCGGTGATGTCGGTGATCCACGCCGGTTGACGGCTCTGCCATGCCTGACCGATCAGACCCATCCCACGGCGAACGCGCCAGCGCCTGCTGGCCTCGATGTAGGGCTCGAAGCCCGCGCCACCGGCATAGAATGCCGGGCTCAAGCGCAACGCGTCGTCGCCGCCCTCGGTCGGAATCCAGGCCTCGCCCAGCAACCAACCGGTCGCACGGCCCAATTGCGCGAGCGTCGCGTGCAGCGCCGCGTCGAGGTCGACGGCATCGTTGATGGCGCGCGTCACCGTCTCAATCAAGCGAATTTCCTCTTCCATGCGCTTGCGTTCGGTGATGTCGTTAGCCAGCACCAGACGCGCCCAGCGGCCGCGGAACAACACCTCGTACACAAACATCTCGACGTCGATGACGGTGCCATCCTGATTGCGATGCCGCCACAGACCGACGTACGCGGTCTCCGGCGGGAATTTTTCGACAT
>JBKHXU010000109.1:0-16611 GCA_046565865.1 Gammaproteobacteria bacterium
GCAGATACAAAATCAGATCGGGTCCGGAGGCGGGATGGCGTTCGATGGCAAGCTCGGTGCCATCGCGCAGACGCAGATCGTCGTTGGCGGAGGCGCTTGCTTGCGCGAACAGCCATAAAATGGCCACGATCGCTATTCGCATGCAATAGACAAGGGTCGGTGTGCGCACTAGTCTCAGTATCAATGTCGACTATTCGCAATTACCTGGTCGTCGCGATCGCCCTCGTCGTAGCGCCGCTGTGGTCGGCGGGCTGCCTGGCCGACGTGGTCTTGGCGCGACTAAGTCCAGACACCCGCGCCGATGCGGCGGCGATCGAGATTAAACTCAAGAGCGGTTTGATCGCGTCTCCGCTCGCTGGCAAACCGCAGTCCGGATGGATAGTTCAGAGCGGCAATTCGGTCGCTGCCAAGGTGCGACCGCCCGAGCGCATTGTCGAACTGTACAGCGGAGATCAAAACAGCGCGACCGTTCTCTGCCGCATTGCTGTCCGTTACTATCCCCAAGCGAATCGGTGGCAACCGCTGCTGCAACTGGTGGACGAACCTGCCGTTGTCCGCACGCCCGACGGTTGGAGACCTGTCATGCTGGCGACGGGTGCGCCGCTACTGATTGCGCAAACGAGCAACGATGCGCCGAACAGCGAAGGATTCAGGCAAACCCTACAATTCGGTCTCACGTCGGGCGCCGTGTCCATTGACGCTTGGCGCGTGCACTGATTGGTCGAGGAACGGCCCCAGCAAACCCATCGGCAACGGCAGGACGCCGAGCTGGGTGGGCGACAGGGACGTTACCCTGTAGCTAAACAAACGAAGCCCACCGCGCCGGCCGTTGCCGTGTCGGAAAACCAACGAAGCCGACCGCTAAGCCTGCTACGCCCCCCCTTCCCGCCGCTTCGCCATATCGAGGAACGGCCCGAGCAGATCCATCGGCAGCGGAAACACGATGGTTGAGCTGCGCTCGTTGGCGATGCCGGACAGCGTCTGCAAGTAGCGCAGCTGCAACGCCTGCGGGCTTTTGCTGATGAGGTCGGCCGCCTGCACCAGTTTTTCCGCCGCCTGGAACTCGCCCTCGGCGTGAATTACCTTGGCGCGCCGCGTGCGTTCGGCCTCGGCCTGCTGCGCGATGGCGCGCACCATGGTCGGATCGATGTCGACATGCTTGATCTCGACGCTCGACACCTTGATGCCCCAGGCGTCGGTGGAGGTGTCCAGGATCTTCTGAATATCGGTGTTGAGCTTGTCGCGCTCGGCCAGCATCTCGTCCAGCTCGTGCTTACCGAGCACGCTACGCAACGTCGTCTGCGCCAACTGGCTGGTGGCGGAATAAAAATCCTCGACCTGGATGATGGCGCGCTGCGGATCGATGACGCGAAAATAGATCACCGCGTTGACCTTTACTGAAACGTTGTCGCGCGAAATGACGTCCTGCGGCGGCACGTCCATGACGATTGTGCGCAGATCCACTTTGACCGCCTGCTGCACGCCCGGCACGATGAGACGCAGCCCCGCGCCTTTCACCTTGTGGAACTTCCCGAGGAAGAACACGACGCCGCGCTCGTACTCGCGAAATACGCGGAACGAGGATACCAGTAGAACGATGATGACGACCGCGATAAAACCAGGACCGACAATGCCCATACGTGATCTCCTTTTGTAAACGTTAACCACCCGCTTGGGGTCGCCTCACTCGTCAGTCGGCTCAACCTTCAACACCAGCCCGTCGACGGCGACGATGCGCACCCGCTGCCCTTGCAGCACCGGCCGGGTCGCGACCGCCTGCCACTCCTCGCCATGCGCGCGTACCCGCCCGCGCCGGCTGAACGCCTCGATTGCCTCGCCCACAGTGCCAATCATCGCTTCGACACCCGATACCGGCGGACGCCGCCGCACCTGCAACGCCATCGCGGCGACACCTATGAAGACCGCCGCCGACGTCAACGCAACCGCGGCGATGAGCTCCCAGGCGATACCGTAGCCTTCGGCATCGGCGTCGAGCAGGATCACAGAGCCTACGACCATGGCCACCACGCCGCCGATGCCAAGAGCGCCGAAGCTCGGCATGAACACCTCGGCGACCATGAACGCGATGCCGAGCAGGATCAGCCCCACACCGGCATAGTTGATCGGCAGCACCTGAAACGCGTAAAGCGCGAGCAACAGACAAATGCCGCCAATAACGCCGGGCAGCACATAACCCGGGTTCCACAGCTCGAAGAAGAGACCGTAGATACCGAGCATCATCAGGATGTAGGCGATGTTGGGGTCGGTGATGACGGCGAGCAATTTCGTGCGCCAGTCGGCCTCGAAGTTCTCGACCGCGATGCCGGCGGTCGCGAGGCGCACGTCCTTGCCCTGAAGCTGCACCTTACGGCCGTTGGCCTTTTTCAAAAGATCATCGACGTCGGCGGCGATGAAATCGGCGACGCGCTCGCGCACCGCCGCGTCCGCGTGCAGCGAGGCGGCGTCGCGCACCGCCTTCTCGGCCCACTCGGCGTTGCGCCCGCGCATCTGCGCCAGACCGCGGATGTAGGCGATGGCGTCGTTCAGCGTCTTGCGCCCCATGGCATCGTCGGCTGGGCGCTCGTCCTTGGCCTTTTTGTTTTTGTCCTTGTCTTTTTCCTTGCCCTTGTCGTCGCCCGGTCGTTCATCACCGCCGGGGCCGGGGCCGCCGATGCGCACCGGGGTGGCGGCGCCGAGATTGGTCGCCGGCGCCATCGCGGCGATGTGGCTGGCGTAGAGAATATACGTGCCGGCGCTCGCGGCGCGCGCGCCCGAGGGCGCGACATAAGTCGCGACCGGGACGGGCGAGGCGATGATGTCCTTGATGATCTCGCGCATCGCGCTGTCGAGACCGCCCGGGGTATCCATGCGCAGCACCACAAGCGGCGCCTGCTGTTGCTTGGCGCGCTCCAGGCCGCGATGCACGAAGTCGGCGGTCGCCGGCCCGATCGCGCCCTTGACCTCGAGCAGCAACACTTGGCGCGACGGCGTCTCGGTCGCCTTGCCGGGAAGAAACAACGGATAACACGCGAGAGCCAGCAGCCCGGCAATGCGCCAGACACGCGGCCACGGGAGACGGTGGGTCCACGAGTTCATGGCCTCACAATATCAGAAACCCCCCACACTAACCCCCGGGCGCCCACCCTATACTCCCTTCTGATTGCAGAGACGGTCAGCGGCGCGCGAGGTAGCTAAAAAGAAATTCCAGCACTTCGAAGCGGTTATACGCTTCCTGCAGTCCGCGTCCCCACACCGTGGGTCCATGACCGCGCACAAGTAGCGCCGTAAGCGGCGGCGTCTGTTTGCGGAAGCGCGCGGTGATGTCGCGCGCAACCCGGGCAACGTCGAGGTGATTGGCGAACAGCGGCAGATCGACGCGCGGGTTCTGTTCCCACACGTCGAAACCCTTCACCATTTCGAGCGGCGGCAGGCGCAAACTCTTGGCGTCGCGCTTGGCGCGATCGGTGGCGCGGCAGGCGTTGACGCTGTGACCGTGCAGCACGGCGCCGGCGTCGGCGAATCGCGCATACAACGCGGCGTGGATCGCAGTCTCGGCCGACGGCTTGAGTCCCGGGCGCGCCGATTCCATCACCGCGCCGTCGCGCGCGCGCACCAACAGAAAATCATCCACGTCGAGCCGGCCCTTCGGCATGCCGCTGGCGGTGATCCAGAAGTGCTCGGCGTCGGCACGTGCCGAGAGATTGCCGGCGGTGCCGAGCATGAAGCCGCGCGCGTGAAAGTCGCGGGCGATCTCCGCCAGCGCCGCGCGCGGCGGGAGATCGTCAAGAGAGCGCGCCATGCGCGCGGCCTAACCGAACGCCATCGCGCGCTGCGTATAGACCGGCGCCCAGCCGGCGGTATCGATGAAGTAGCGCACGGCCTTGATGCGCTTTGAATCCCTCATCTCGAACCAGTGCTCGGTGTTGGCCGGTACGTTAATGTAGTCGCCAGCGCTGACCTCGAGCAGAAACTGGTTCCCATCCGGCTCAACGAAGCCGAAGTAGCCACGACCGGCGAGGATGTAACGTACCTCGTCGTCGGTGTGATAGTGGATCTTGTCAAACTTGGCGAGCATGGCCTCGATCCCGGGGATGTCCTCGTGGATCACGATCATGTCGCGCGTGCTGTAGCCCTTGGCGCGCTTGAGCTCCTCGAAGCGGTTCTGCACGAGCTCAAGCAGCTCTTCTTTTTCGGCGTCGTTCAACGCCTGCTGCGCGAGCAATACCTGTGCTCGCTCGCCGCCCGGTGCGGGCCAGGCGTTCAGAGTGATGCCAAGGCGCGCCAGGCGCGCGCGGATGCCGGGAAAGTCGGTGGTCTCAGCGCCATCAGACGCGATGATCTTGGCCATGGTGGTCTCCTCGTTACGATCGATACCGGCCGTCCCTGGCGCGACAGTTCGGCTGCGAGAGCCCCAGCCCACACTTCCGTGTGTGGGCGCGCGGCGGCGCAAGACACGTTAGGTGTCGGCGACACCTCCGCCTCGCCCTCGTGCGATGGCGGGCTGGTGAAGGGTACGCAAAACGCGAATCAACCGACCGCGGGCTTTTCGACCGCGCGTCGCGCGAATGGTTTACGCGCGCGCGGCGCGAGCGGCGCATCCGGTGGCTCGATCGTCGGCGCCGGCAGCGACGCGGGCTCGGGGCGCGGCCGCGCGGGCGGTGGGGGCGCAGCCTGCGCACGCTGACGCGGGGGCCGCTCGCCGCCGTGGCGTTCGCGCCGATGATCCGGGCCACCGCGGCCGTGGCGCGGCCGGTCGGTGCGCTCGCGCCGGTGCTCGCCGGTCGGCGGCGACAGCGTCGCCAATAGCTCCGGCGTGACCGTCTGAGTCGGGATCTTGTGCCCGATGTAGGCCTCGATCTCCGGCAGCGAGAACACGTAGCGCTCGCAGGCGAAACTCACGGCGTCGCCGCTCTTGCCGGCGCGCGCGGTGCGGCCGATGCGGTGCACGTAGTCCTCGGCGTTTTGCGGCAGATCGAAATTGAAGACGTGCGACACGTCGGGGATGTGCAGCCCGCGCGCGGCAACGTCAGTCGCGACCAGGATCGGCAACCGCCCTTCGGTGAAGTCGCCGAGCAGGCGCAGGCGGATGTTCTGCGGCACGTCGCCGGAGAGCACCGCGGCCGAGAAGCCGTTGGCCTTGAGCCAGGCCTCGAGACGCTCGGCCATATCTTTCGTGTTTACGAACACCAAGCTGCGCGTCGGGTCCATGTGGCGCAATAAACCGACGAGCAGCGGAATCTTTTCGTCCATCGCCGTGTGGTACAGCACCTGCTCGACGTTGTCGGCGGTGCGCTTGTCCGGTTCGATGCGCACGATCTGCGGGTTGTTCATGTGCTCGTAGGCGAGCTCCATCACCCGATGCGACAACGTGGCCGAGAACAGCATGTTGAGGCGCTTGGTGGGTTCCGGCATGCGCCGCAGCAGAAAGCGGATGTCCTTGATGAAGCCGAGATCGAACATGCGATCGGCTTCGTCCAACACCATTACCTGGATCGCGTTGAGGTCGAACACATGTTGCTTGAAGTAGTCGATGATGCGCCCGGGGGTGCCGATGAGCACGTCGACGCCCGCCTCCAGCATCTTGCGCTGCGAGTCGTAGCCGGTGCCGCCGAAGACCAGGCCGAGACGAAACCCGGTCGTGGCGCCGAGTACCTCGGCATCTTTATGAATTTGCACGGCGAGTTCGCGCGTCGGCGCGAGCACTAACGCCCGCGGTTGCGTCGCGCGGCGCTCCGGCCCAGGCGGATGCGACAGCAGATGCGAGAAGGCCGCCAATAAAAACGCCGCGGTTTTGCCGGTGCCGGTCTGAGCCTGGCCGGCAACATCCTGACCGGCGAGCGCCACCGGCAGTGTCTCCGCTTGGATCGGCGTGCAATATTCGAATCCGGCCTGACGCACGCCGGCGAGCAGTGCATCGGGAAGGCTTAGACTGGCGAAGGAGCGCTCGGTAAGGTGGTGTTCACTCATAAAATTCGCGCGAGAGGATAACAGCGTTGGCACGCGCGTAACAGCCAAGCGGCCCGAACGTAGCGGCGGCTCTTGCATTGGACCGCCTATTTCGCTCAAATATCAGGGCTACCTACGATAACTATTCCACCTCGCGGCCGCTCGGCCGATCCCCAATTCAGCTAAACCGGAGGCACAGCCGATGAGTCAGGGTATTGTCAGCGTAACGGACGACAGCTTTGAATCGGAGGTCTTGAAGAACACGGGACCCGTGCTCGTGGATTATTGGGCCGAATGGTGCGGCCCGTGCAAAATGATCGCGCCGGTGCTGGAAGAGATCGCCAAGGAGTATCAAGGCCGGGTGAAGGTGGCCAAGCTCAACATCGACGAAAACCCGGCGACGCCGCCGAAATACGGCATCCGCGGCATTCCGACGCTGATGTTGTTCAAAAACGGCAACGTCGAGGCGACCAAGGTGGGTGCGGTATCGAAGTCGCAGTTGTCGGCGTTCCTCGATGGAAATCTGTAGTGCCGCGACGCGGGGTGTTTCTACTGGACGAGTCGAAAAACCGGTGTTAATGTTAAATCGTATCAGCGGCATCGCTCGCTTATACAAATTTCCTACTCCCTTTCGTTAATTACCAACCTCCCATCCGGGCGCGAGCCCTGAGTGAGTTCAGGGCCTAAGCGCTCTGAAAGCGTGGACCCGATATGACCCCTACCCTGATGAATCTCTCCGAGCTTAAAAAGAAGCCGGCCACCGAACTGGCCGAGATGGCCAACGCCCTCGACCTCGAAGGCGGCAGCCGCCTGCGCAAGCAGGATCTGATCTTCGCCATCCTCAAAGCCCAAGCACGCAAGGGCGAGGACATCGTCGGCGAAGGTGTGGTTGAAATCCTGCAAGACGGATTCGGCTTCCTGCGCTCGGGCGACAGCTCGTATCTCGCCGGCCCGGATGACATTTACGTCTCGCCGTCGCAGATCCGCCGCTTCAACCTCCGCACCGGCGACACGGTCAAGGGCAACATCCGGCCCCCGAAAGAATCCGAGCGCTACTTCGCGCTGCTGAAAGTTGAAGAGATCAATTTTCAGTCGCCGGAAGAAGCGAAGCACAAAATCCTGTTCGAGAACTTAACGCCGCTCCATCCCAACGAGCGGATGAAGCTCGAACGCGACAACGCCTCCACCGAAAACCTCACCTCGCGCGTCATCGATCTCGTGGCGCCGATCGGCAAGGGCCAGCGCGGCCTGGTGGTGTCGCCGCCCAAGGCCGGTAAAACGGTAATGCTGCAAAACATCGCGCACTCGATCACGGCGAATCATCCCGAGGTCGTGCTCATGGTGCTGCTCATCGACGAGCGCCCGGAGGAAGTGACGGAAATGCAGCGTTCGGTGCGCGGTGAGGTGATCTCGTCGACGTTCGACGAGCCCGCCAGCCGCCACGTGCAGGTGGCCGAGATGGTGATCGAGAAGGCCAAGCGCCTGGTCGAGCACAAGAAGGACGTCGTGATCCTGCTCGACTCCATCACCCGTCTCGCGCGCGCGTACAACACGGTCGTACCTGCCTCGGGCAAGGTGCTGACCGGCGGTGTCGACGCCAACGCGCTGCAGCGACCGAAGCGATTCTTCGGCGCCGCGCGCAACATCGAGGAAGGCGGCAGCTTGACCATCATCGCGACCGCCTTGATCGACACCGGTTCGAAGATGGACGATGTGATCTACGAGGAATTCAAAGGCACCGGCAACATGGAAATCCATCTCGACCGGCGCCTGGCCGAGAAACGCAGCTACCCCTCCATCAACATCAACCGTTCCGGTACCCGTCGCGAAGAACTGCTGCTCGACCCGACCGAGCTGCAGAAAATCTGGATTCTGCGCAAACTGCTGCATCAGATGGACGAGCTCGAGGCCTCCGAGGTTCTTCTGGAAAAACTGCGGGCAACCAAGAACAACGCCGAGTTTTTCGACTCCATGAAACGGTAAGGCGAGCGCGCCGCGGTCGTCCCTAGCGTAGCGAGGGATCTCCCCAGATATCCTGCTAGGAAAACGGAGGAAGATTTCCGCCCGTGAACCGCCACCGCACTTCCGGCGCGCCACCCGGTCAGATATAGATGCCCGACATCCCACCGGAGACCTTGTTTTGGTGAGCGCTAGCCGGATCGCCCCGCTTGTCGCAGCATGGTGGTTCGGCGCCGCCGGCGCCGCCTCGCCCGACGTGCGCGTCCGCGTACACGCCGAACACGCGGCCGGGCACGTGATCTATCACTACCAAATCGAAAACCGCGGGCGCTCCGACTTGCGCCGGGTCGTGCTTGGCTGCGATTGCCGGCCGGCTGATAACATCGCCATGCCGCTGCTCGGGACCGTGCCGGTCGACGCGCCGCACGGCGAGCCCGCTAACGGTAATGCCGCCCCCGAATTGCCGCTCGACTTGGTGCGCACGCCGCCCGGCTGGCGGGTATACGCGCACCGGCCGCCCGGCACCGACCGCTATTGGCTGGAATGGCATGCGCTCGGAAACCGGGGGCTGGCGCCGGGCCAGGTCGCAAAGGGGTTCAGCGTTGCTCTGCCGAACCCCGATCGAGAGTTTCTGGTGGGTCGCTATACGATCCCCGACCTAGACAGGGTCGGCTGGCTGGAGCCGCTGGACGCCACGCCCCCGCGGCTAACACTGAAACTAGAGGAAACTACCCCCGCGGCCACCGGCGAAACCGCGCGCGTGCGGGTGTTGGCGAGCGCGGACGACGATTTCGACCCCGCCCCGCGGCTGGCGATGGAATCCTTCGTGCCCGACGAGGCCGCCGCGGATCAGACCATACGTTGGTCACAGGGCGGTGCCGCCGTCCGGCCGCTGCGCTACACGGTGACCTACAGCGCCACCGACGCCTCGGGCAATACCGCCCGGGCATCGCTAAAAGTGACGATCCCGCGCGGCGGCGGGAGCGTCATGCTGCCCACTGCCTTGCACACGTACACGCTTATACCCTAGACTACGCCGCTCTTTTTTGGGCCCACGGCGGGCCCCGCCGCTCGCAGCGGTCCACGAGGTCACTATGAAATCCGGTATTCATCCCGACTACAAAGCCATCACCGTCACCTGCGCCTGTGGCAATACCTTCCAGACGCGCTCGACGTTGGGTCATGACCTGCACGTCGAAGTCTGCGCCGCGTGCCATCCGTTCTATACCGGCAAGCAGAAGATCATGGACACCGAGGGCCGGGTCGAAAAATTCCGTCAGAAGTACGCCAAGAAAGCATCCTGAGTCAGCGGTCCGCTGGCGCAGTACCCGTGTCTCGCCGGCCGGTGTGCGGTCCTATCGGGATCGCACGCGTCGTCTGTCTCGCGCTTTGCGCATGGGCGACGCTCGCGTCGGCGCAGAACGCAACGGTGCGGCATGTCATCGATGGCGATAGCGTCATCCTCACCGACGGCCGCCAGGTCCGTCTCATCGGCATCAACGCCCCCGAGATCGGCGTCGACGGTCGCCCCGACCAGCCGCTCGCGCGCGCGGCGCGCGCGCGCATGGCGCAGCTCACCGAAGACCGGTCAGTCACACTCGCGTTCGACCGCGAGACCAGCGACCGCCACGGACGCATACTCGCGTATCTCACGCTCGCCGACGGCACCGACGTACAGGCACGCCTCCTAACCGAAGGCCTCGCTTGGTGTGTCGCCATCCCGCCCAATACCGCGCGCGCCGAGGAATATTGCGCCGCCGAGCGCACCGCCCGCGCCGCCGAGCGTGGCGTATGGGCCGAGGCGCAGTACCGGCCGATACCGGCGGCACGGCTTGGCCGCGACGACACCGGGTTTCGCCTGGTCGAGGGAAGGGTGCAGCGCATTGGCCGCGGCGCGCACACCGTCTATCTCGATCTCGCCCCGCGCGTTAGCGTGGTCATTCCGCTAAACGCGTGGCGCGATTTTCCAAGCAGCGCCCGGCCGCAACCTGGCCAGGCGCTAGTAGCGAGGGGTTGGGTAACGGAGTATAAAAACGGCTTGCGCCTACGCATCGCCCACCCGGCGATGCTCGAGATACTGCGGTAACTGCCAATGTTTCCCCGATCTGCGGTCCGACGCCGCGCGACGTTCATACTCGGGCTCATCGCCCTCGCGGGCTGCGCCACCAACCCGGTTACCGGCGGTCGCAACTTCGTGCTGTTGAGCGAGGACCAGGAGATTGATCTTGGCCGCGCCAACGATCCCAAAATCCGCGCGCAGTTCGGGGTGTACGACGATCCCAAGCTGCAGGCCTATGTGCAGCAAGTCGGCGAACGCCTGGCGACACAAAGCCACCGCGCCGGTCTGGTCTATCGGTTCACCGTGCTCGACAGCCCGGACGTCAACGCCTTCGCCCTACCCGGCGGTTACATCTACATCACGCGCGGCATCCTCGCCTATCTCAACAGCGAGGCGGAACTCGCGGCGGTGCTGGGACACGAGATCGGTCACGTCACCGCGCGCCACAGCGTGCGTCAGTACAGCGCCGCGACCGCGGCCAATGTCGCCGCTGCAATACTTATCCAGAATCGCATCGGCCAGGACCTCTTCGGGGTGTTGGGCAATGCGTTGCTTAGCGGCTACGGACGGGAACATGAGCTTGAGTCCGACCGGCTGGGCGCCGAGTACCTTGCGCGCACCGGCTACGATCCGCAGGCGATGATCGGCGTCATTGAGGTCTTAAAGAATCAGGAGGAGTTCGACAAGGAACGGGCCAAGGCCGAGGGGCGCGAACCGCGCCGCTATCACGGCGTGTTCGCGACGCATCCGAGCGCCGATAAACGCCTGCAGGAAGTTGTCGCCGAGGCGCAGCAACACAGAAGCACGACATCCCCACGCAGCGGACGCGACGAATATCTGGCGCACACCGACGGGCTGGTGTACGGCGACAGCGCCAAACACGGCGTGCGCCACGGGTCGAACTTTTACCACCGCGATATGAACTTCGCGCTGACGTTCCCCAAGGGCTGGCGCCTCGAAAACGCGCCGCAAGCGGTCACTGCGTACGCGCCGAATCGCGACGCCCTGGTGCAGTTGCGCGCCGAGGACCTGAACAAGCGCGTGTCGCCGGCGGAGTACGTGCAGACGCGGCTTAAGGTCGATCTCAAAAATGCCGGCCCCGTGAGCGGCACCGACGCGCCGTCGTACACCGGGATCGCGCGCATGAAAACGCCGTTTGGCGTCCGGGACACGCGTGTCGCCGTGCTATATCAAGACAATCGGGCGTTCGTTCTGCTGGGCGCTGCCAAGGCCGACGCCGGCCTCGCGAAATACGATCCCGAGTTTCTGGCGACCGCCCGCAACCTGCATCCGCTGAAGCCCGAGGAAAAACGCCTGGCCGAGGGATTGCGGCTACGCCTGATCAAGGCCGGCGCCGGCGACACCTTCGCCAAGCTCGCGACGCGTTCGCCGCTTAGCGCCTATGCCGAGTCGACATTGCGCCTGATCAACGACAAGTACCCGGCCGGCGAGCCGACGCCGGGCGAGAAGATCAAAACCATCCAATAGCGACGAGCACGATGAATTCAAAGTTTCGCCAAGCCGCCCTCGATTATCACGAGCTGCCGATCCCGGGTAAATTGCGCGTGATCCCGAGTAAGCCCTGCACCACGCCGCACGAGCTCGCGCTCGCGTATTCGCCGGGTGTGGCCGAGCCGGTGCGCGCCATCGCGCGCGATCCGGAGAACGCGTATCGCTATACCAGCAAGGGCAATCTGGTCGCTGTGATCAGCAACGGCAGCGCGGTACTTGGCTTAGGCAAAGTCGGGGCGCTGGCGTCGAAGCCGGTGCTCGAAGGCAAGGCGGTGCTGTTCAAGCACTTCGCCGATATCGATGTGTTCGATATCGAGGTGAACGCGGCGACGTCGCAGGCGTTCATCGACGCCGTCACGGCGATCGCGCCCACATTCGGCGGCATCAATCTCGAAGACATCGCCGCGCCCGAGTGCTTCGCGATCGAGCAGGCGCTGGTGGAGCGGCTCGACATCCCGGTGTTCCATGACGACCAGCACGGCACCGCCGTCGTGGTCGCCGCCGGCCTGCTGAACGCGCTGGAATTACAGGGCAAACGCTTGCAGGATGCGCAGATTGTCTGCCTCGGCGCCGGCGCCGCCGGCATCACCTCGATGCGCCTGCTGACCGAGCTTGGCGCGCGGCACGAACAGATGCTGTTGGTCGACAGCAAAGGCGTGGTCCATACCGAACGCACGGATCTCTCCAGTTATAAAAGGGAGTTCGCGCGCAAGACGCCGTATCGCACGCTCGCCGATGCATTGCGCGGCGCGAATGTCTTTATCGGTGTCTCGGCCGCCGATCTGCTGACGCCGGAGATGCTGCAGAGCATGGCGGCGCGGCCAATCGTGTTCGCGCTTGCCAACCCCGATCCGGAGATTGTGCCGGAGATCGCGCACACCACGCGCAAAGACCTCGTTATCGCCACCGGCCGCTCCGACTATCCAAACCAGATCAACAATGTTCTAGGCTTTCCGTTTATTTTTCGCGGCGCGCTCGACGTGCGCGCGCGCCGCATCGACCGCGGCATGTGCATCGCCGCCACGCGCGCGCTGGCGCGGCTGGCGCGCGAGCCGGTGCCGGCCGAGGTGCTGCGCGTTTATCATTTGGACCATCTTGAATTCGGTCCGGACTACATCGTGCCGAAACCGCTCGACCCGCGGCTGCTGGCGGTGGTGCCGCCGGCGGTGGCGCAGGCGGCGATTGCGAGCGGTGTCGCGCGCGGCGCGTACCCCGCGCATTACGCTAAATACGGAACCTGACATCGGCGGGCGCGCCTAATCCCATCGAGCGGCGGCGCCGCCGTCGAACGCAACACCCGGAGACAAGGAAGCATGCACAAAATCGCTATCGTCGGAGCGGGACGCGTGGGCGAATCGACCGCGCATAACTTGGCCAAGGCCGAGCTGTGCCGCGAAGTGACGCTGATCGATATTAAGGAAGGCGTACCGCAAGGCACCGCACTCGATATCCAGGAGTCGGCGCCGATCTTCGACTTCGATACCAAGCTCACCGGCTCCAACGACCTGGCCGCCGTCGCCGGCGCCGGGCTCGTGATCGTTACCGCCGGCGTGCCGCGCAAACCCGGCATGTCGCGCTCCGACGTGCTCGACACCAACGTCGCAGTGCTGAACGGCATCGTCGACGCCGTGCTGAAGCACGCGCCGAGCGCGATGCTGCTCGTTGTCACCAACCCCGTCGACGTGCTCACCTACGCCGCCTGGCGTCGCTCCGGCTTTCCACGTCACCGCGTATTCGGCATGGCCGGCGTGCTCGACTCGGCGCGCATGGCGAGTTTCATCGCGCTCGAAACCGGATTTTCGGTGAAGGACATCTCGGCGATGGTGTTGGGCGGCCACGGCGACACGATGGTGCCGATGACGCGCTTCACCACCATCAGCGGCATCCCGATTGCGCACTTCCTGCCGCCGGACCGCATCGAGCGGATCGTCAAGCGCACGCGCGAGGGCGGCGCTGAAATCTTGAGCCTGCGCAAAACCGCGAGCGCCTACGACGCGCCGGCCGCCGCCATCGCCAGCATGGTCGACGCCATCAGCCACGACCGCCGGCACATCCTGCCCGCGGTCGCGCTGCTCGATGGCGAGTATGGGCTCAAGGACATCTGCATGGGCGTACCGGTCGTGTTTGGGGCGCACGGCATGGAACGCGTCATCGAGCTGCCGCTCGAGGCCGCCGAGGCCGACGAGTTTCGGCGTTCGGCCGAGACCGTGCGCGCCGATATCGCCAAACTCGGCAAGAAATAAATGCAGGCGCGCCCACCCGCCGCCGCGAGTCAGTTCGACGCCGGCGCCGCGCCGCAGACGCTGGCGGACCTGATCGGCTGGATCGCCGAACGCTTCGACGGAGCGGCACTTTACTTCGGGCACGGCACCGACAATGCGCTGGACGAAGCCGCGTGGCTCGCGTGCCACGTGTTGGAGTTGATGCCCGAGGCGCTCGACGATCACCTGGAAGATACGCTGGCGCCGGCAACGCGCGCGCGCATGCTGGACGTCGCGCGCCGCCGCATCGAGTCGCGCAAGCCGCTCGCATATCTCATCAACGAGGCGTGGTTCGCGGGCCGGCGCTACTACGTCGACGAACGCGTAATCGTGCCGCGCTCGCACTTGGGCGAGTTCGTGCTCGAACGATTTCAGCCGTGGATCGATTCGTCGCGCGTGCGCCGCGTGCTCGATGTCTGCACCGGCAGCGGCTGCATCGCCATCGCCGCGGCCCACGCGTTTCCCGAAGCCGCCGTCGTCGGCACCGATATCTCGCCCGAGGCGCTGGCGGTCGCCGCCCACAACGTCGCGCAACACGCGCTCGATGCGCGCGTGACGCTGTATCGGGCCGACTGCTATGAGGGCGTACCCGCGGCCCGCTACGACGTGATCCTCTCGAATCCGCCGTACGTACACCCAGACGAGATCGCGACGCTGCCGGAGGAGTATCGCCACGAACCGTCGCTGGCATTGGTCAGCGGCGACGACGGGCTCGCGTTGGTGCGGCGGCTACTGGCCGGGGCCGCGGCGCGGCTGGCGCCGCATGGGATTCTGTTGGTCGAGACCGGTAATAGCGCGGAGGCGCTGCAGGCGGCGTATCCGCTCGTGCCGTTTACGTGGCTCACGACCAGCACGGGGGATGAAAGCGTGTTTTTGCTGACGGCGGAACAACTGACACAGTATCAAGCCCAGTTCGAGCAGGCCTGACGCTGTGCCGTCGTCCCTACTAAGCGGCGAACGACAAAAAAGCAAAACTCCTACGCCTCGACCTTCATCGCCGGCCGCTGGTACATCGCTTCGATCTCGGCGGCGAAGCGGCGCTCGATCTCCTTGCGTTTGAGCTTCAGCGTCGGCGTCAGCAGTCCATTTTCCACATTCCACGGCCCGGGCACGCGCGCGACGTGGCAGATCTTGGCGTAGCCGGGAAACGCGCGCAGCTGCCGGTTGGCGCGGGCGACGAGTTCGCGCTCGTCGGTAATCGGGCTTGCGACCAGCATGCCGAGCTTGGGCCGACCTTCGCCCACCACCATCACGTGCTCGAACGCGGTGTCCATCGCGATCGCCTGCTCGGCGTCGGTCGGCGGCACCTTTTCGCCATTGCTGAGCACGATGATGTCCTTCACCCGACCGGTAATATAGAAGCGTCCGTCGCGCACGCGGCCGAGGTCGCCGCTGTGCAGCCAGCCGTCCTTGTCGATCATGGCTGCGGTCGCCGTCGGATTGTTCCAGTAGCCGAGCATCACATTGGGTCCGCGCGCGAGGATCTCGCCGTTGGCGTCGCAACGCATCTCTACACCTTCGAGCGGCCGGCCGATGGAAGCCGGGTCGTTGTCGGCCTCGCGATTGGCGGAGAGCACGGGCGAGGTCTCGGTCAACCCGTATCCTTGAATAATGGGCAAGCCGAGCCCGACAAACACGCGCGCGAGGTCCGGCGCCAATGCGGCGCCGCCGACGATGATCAAACGAATACGCCCACCGAGGCGGCGCTTAAGTTTCTTCGCCACCAACAACGATAAGATCGGCCACAGCAGCCGTTCGCCGACCGCGGCCTCGCCCTTAAAGCGCTTCCAGCCGACGTCGACCGCCTTCTCGAACAAGCGCCGCTTAGGCGAACCCGGCGGCATCTGTTCCTGCATGCGGCTCCAGATGCGCTCGAAGATGCGCGGCACCGCAATCAGGATCGTCGGCCGCTCGGCCTTGATGTCATCGGCGAGCGTGGTAATGGCGCGCGCATACACCGTCTGCGATCCGCTCCAAACGGCGTAGTAGTAACCGCAGGTGCGCTCGAACATGTGCGACAACGGCAGAAACGACAGAAACCGATCCGACGCGTCCGCGGGAATGGCCTTGGCCGCCGCCAGCACGTTGCTGAGGATATTGCGATGCGACAGCATCACGCCCTTCGGCCGGCCGGTCGTGCCCGAGGTGTAAACGAGCGTCGCCAAATCGGTGGCGGGGGCCGCGAGCCGTCGCGGCGCGTACGTGCCCGTCGGCAACCATTGTTTCAATGGCGTCACTTTCGCGTCGTCGGCCGGCGGTGCATCGAGGCACACGACCCGCTGCACACCGGCGGCGATGGCGCGCATCGCCGGCCACTGCGATGCGGTTTCCAAAAACAACATACGCGCCCCGGCATCGTTCACGCACCACGCCATGTTGTCCGGGCGGTCGTCGAAGTAGAGCGGCACCGTGACCAAACCCAATCCCAGCGCCGCCTGATCGAACAACACCCACTCGATGCGGTTGCGCATGCAAATCGCAACGCGCTCGCCCGGCTTTAACCCCTCGCGCTCGAACGCCGCCTGCCAGCGCCCGACCTCGCGCCCGATCTCGCCCCACGTGCGCTCGATCCACTGACTGCCGTCGAACTGACGATACGCGGGCGCGTCGGGTGTAGCCTCGATGCGCTTGAGGAATACGTCGGTTAGGGTCGACAGCTCGGTCAATTCCATGCTCAGAACTTCCAGTTGAGCTGGGCGCCGAGAATCTGGGTATTTGCTTCGTAGGTGCCGACCAGACTCCCGCGCAAAAAGTTTTCGCTACCGGGCGCGCCCGCGGTCTTGTTGATTGCCGCGTCATCCACCTTGATATAGACATAGGAGACGTCGAAGCTCAGCGTATCGTTCTGTTTGTAACCGGCGCCGAGCGCCAGCC
>JBKHXU010000110.1:0-1634 GCA_046565865.1 Gammaproteobacteria bacterium
TCATCGTCGACGAGGCCGAGGTCGCGGCCGATCTCGGTCAGGCGCATGTCGGCATTGTCCTCGCGCAGGCTCAAGCGATATTCGGCGCGCGAGGTGAACATGCGATACGGCTCGGTCACGCCGCGCGTGATGAGATCGTCGATGAGCACGCCCAAGTACGCCTGATCGCGCCGCGGCCACCACGCCTCGCGCTCCTGCACGCGGCGCGCGGCGTTGATGCCGGCGAGCAGACCCTGCGCCGCCGCCTCTTCGTAGCCGGTGGTGCCGTTGATTTGACCTGCGAAATAAAGGCCCGCGATGGCTTTGGTTTCCAGCGTGGGTTTCAGCGCGCGCGGATCAAAATAGTCGTATTCGATGGCATAACCCGGGCGCGTGATGACGGCGCGCTCGAAGCCGCGGATCGAGCGCACGAGGTCGTGCTGCACGTCGAACGGCAGGCTGGTGGAGATGCCGTTCGGATACACCTCGTGCGTCTGCAGCCCCTCGGGCTCGACGAAAATCTGGTGCGAGGTCTTGTCGGCGAAGCGGACGATCTTGTCCTCGACCGAGGGACAGTAACGCGGACCCACGCCCTCGATCACGCCGGTGTACATCGGCGAGCGATCGAGTCCGGCGCGAATGATGTCGTGCGTGCGCGCATTGGTGTGCGTGATGTGGCACGCGACTTGTTGCGGGTGTTCGTCACGACGCCCAAGGAACGAAAACACCGGCGTCGGTTCATCGCCAGGCTGCGGCGTCATAACAGAATAATCGAGCGTGCGCCCGTCGAGTCGCGGCGGCGTACCGGTCTTGAGGCGTCCGACCGGCAGCTTCAGCTCGCGTAGGCGCGCGGCGAGCGCGTTGGCCGGCGGATCGCCGGCGCGGCCGCCTTGATAGTTCGACAAGCCGATATGGATGCGACCGCCCAAGAACGTGCCGGTGGTAAGCACCACGGCGCGCGCGCGAAACGTAACGCCCATCTGCGTCGTGACACCGGTCACGCGATCGCCGTCGACCAAGATGTCGTCGACCGACTGTTGAAACAGCGTGAGGTTGGGCAGCGCATCCAGCAGCGCGCGCACCGCCACTTTATAAAGTGCCCGATCGGCCTGCGCGCGCGTCGCGCGCACCGCGGGGCCTTTGCGCGCGTTCAACACCCGGAACTGAATACCGGCACGATCGGTCGCGCGCGCCATGACGCCGCCGAGGGCATCGATCTCCTTCACCAAATGCCCCTTGCCGATGCCGCCGATGGCAGGGTTGCACGACATCTGGCCGATGGTCTCGATGCTCTGCGTCAGCAGCAGGGTCGCAGCACCCATGCGCGCGCACGCGGCCGCGGCCTCGGTGCCCGCGTGGCCGCCGCCGATGACAATGACATCGAAACTATCGGGGTGAATCATGAGGAGCCTTAAATAGAGGCGGCGGATCATAGCATGGGGTCGCGCGCGGCCGCCCGCGGCGGCGGGCGTTGGCTACAATGCTAAGACGTACCGGGGACTTCGCGATGCAACCCTTACCTATTACGACTGCCGAGCCGCACGGCCAACTGGCGGCCGTGTTCGACGCCGTGCGCAGCGTCATCGTCGGCAAGGATCATCAGATCCGACTGGCGCTCGCGTGCCTGCTCGCGCGCGGTCATCTCTTGATCGAAG
>JBKHXU010000111.1:0-4751 GCA_046565865.1 Gammaproteobacteria bacterium
CTTGCACGAGATCGGCCTCGCCATCGCGCATACGAAGTATCACAAGCACGGTGCTTACCTGGTCGAGCATTCGGAGCTACCCGGCTTTTCCTATTTCGAGCAGCGCATCCTCGCGGCGCTGATCCGCGGACACCGCCGGCATTTTGACGTCGAGGCGTTCGCGGCTTTACCCAAACCGTGGGGCCGCCAGGCGCGACGGGCGTGCGTGTTGCTGCGGCTGGCGGTGCTGTTGCATCGTTCGCGTATCGCGGAGGAGTTGCCGGAGTTACGTGTGAGTGCGCGTAAACGCACGCTCATGATTAAGTTCCCGCGGGGTTGGTTGCGGGCGCATGCGTTGACGGCGGCGGATTTGGGGCAGGAGGCGAAGTATTTGCGGGGGGCGAGGTATCGGTTGGAGTACGAGTAGGCTTGGTATGGCGGGGTACGATCGGGATTCCTCCTAAACAAATAGGGGACCAATAGTGACGCCGCCATGAGCAACGTGGTGCTAAAAGTGCACTCTGCTGTGCTATTCTTGTCCGATCAGGACGCCAAACGGGGAAGTAAACGCCATGCGCACTTTTACCGTCCGAGCTATTTGGGACGCTGAAGCAAAAGTATGGGTCGCTACGAGCGAAGACGTTCCCGGTCTGGCTACGGAAGCTGACACAGTCGAACGCCTTATTGAGAAGCTGAACCTAATTGTCCCGGAGCTTCTAGAACTCAATGGCGTGGTTTCCGATCACCGGGGCGAAATTCCTATCGAGCTTCTGGCTCAGAAACATATCCAACTTAAACCCAACAAAGCCGCTTAATGCCCGGTTACACTCCGCAGCTTAAAAAGATACTCACTGCTGCCGGGTGCTACAAAGAAAGACAAGGAAAGGGTGACCACGAAACGTGGTTTAGCCCCATTAGCAAGCGTTACTTCACGGTGGACGGCAATATCAAGTCGCGCCATACGGCAAACGAAACGCTGAAGCAGGCTGGCTTGGAAAAGCAGTTCTAGTACAACAGATGTATTCTAAATTTTCGAAGTAATTTCGAACGCGATATCCTAACAGCAAGGCTAAAATCTACGCCGTCTCCGCCAACGTCTTCAACAACGTCTCTTGTGCCGATTCCGCCGGCGCATTCTCCGGCGTCAGGCGCCGATAACTTCCATCCGCCAGTAATTCCCACGCCTGCGTGTTGTCTGCCAGGTAATAGGTAAGTGATTCCTTAATCACGCGTGTCTTCAGCGCCTTGTCCTCGATCGGGAATGCGATCTCGACGCGGCGGAAGAAATTGCGGTCCATCCAGTCGGCGCTGGCGCAGTAGACCTCTTCTTTGCCGTCGTTGTGGAACCAGTACACGCGCGTGTGTTCGAGGAAGCGGCCGACGATCGAGCGCACGTGGATGCGATCGGAGACGCCGGGTATGCCGGGCCGAAGGCAGCAAATGCCGCGCACGATGAGATGGATTTCGACGCCGGCTTGGGATGCGGCGTACAGCGCCTGAATGATCTGTGGCTCGACCAGCGCGTTCATCTTGCCCATGAGTTTCGCCGGTTTGCCGTTGCGCGCGTGGTTCACCTCGCGCTCGATCTTGTGCAGCAGTTCCTGGTGCAGCGAGAACGGCGACTGCAATAATTTCTTCAGTTTGCCGACGCGGCCGATGCTGGTGAGCTGCAGGAACACCTTGTGCACGTCCTCGCCGATGGCGTTGTCGCAGGTGAACAGGCCGTAATCGGTATACAGACGCGCGGTGCGGTCGTGGTAGTTGCCGGTGCCGAGATGCACGTAATGGCGCAGGTGCCCGGCCTCGCGGCGCACGACCAGGATCAGCTTGGCGTGCGTCTTGTAACCGACGACGCCGTAGACCACGTGCGCGCCGGCCTGTTGCAGGCGCGAGGCGAGATTGATGTTCGCTTCCTCGTCGAAACGCGCGCGCAGCTCGATGACGACGGTGACTTCTTTGCCGGCGCGCGCCGCGTCCACGAGGGCATCGACGATGGCGGATTTGGCGCCGGCGCGGTACAGCGTCTGTTTGATGGCGAGCACGCTCGGATCGCCCGCCGCCTGGCGCACGAAATCGACCACCGGCGCGAACGATTCGAACGGGTGGTGCAGCAGCACATCCCCCTGGCGAATGACGGCGAAGATGTCGTGGCTGCGCGCGAGCCGCGGCGGCAGCTGCGGCACGAACGCGGGGTATTTCAAATCGGGGCGGTCGACGAGGTCGGGGATCGCGATCAGGCGATTGAGGTTCACCGGGCCATTGACCAGGTACACGTCGTCGGGCGTGAGATTGAAACGGTTGCGCAGGTATTCCGTCATCTCCGGCGGGCTGTTGTCCGCGACTTCGAGGCGCACGGTGTCGCCGTAGCGGCGCGACGGCAACTCGCCTTCGACGGCGCGCAGCAGGTCGCCCACTTCTTCCTCGTCCACGAACAGTTCCGAGTTGCGCGTGACGCGGAATTGATAACAGCCGGTGACTTCCATGCCGGGGAAGAGATCGTTCACATGCGTGTGAATGATCGACGACAGGAATACATAGTCGTGCGGCCCGCTGCCGGTCTCGGCCGGCAGCGGGATCAAGCGCGGCAGCGCGCGCGGCGCCTGCACCACCGCGATACCGCCGCGGCGGCCGAACGAATCGCTGCCCTTGAGCGAGACGATGAAGTTCAAGCTTTTGTTCAGGATTTGCGGGAACGGATGCGCCGGGTCGAGCGCCAATGGGCTCAATACCGGCAGCAGCTCGTGTTCGAAGTAATTGCGCACCCACGCCTCTTGCTGCGCATTCCACTCGGTGCGGCGCACGAAGCGGATGCGCTCGCGATCGAGCACCGGGATCAACACCTCGTTCAGCACACGGTACTGTTCCTCGACCAGCTTGTGCGCCTCTTCGCTGATGCGCTTTAAGTTTTCCGCGGCGCTTAAGTTATCCGGGCCGGCCTGCACCGAGCCGGACACGACCTCTTCCTGCAGCCGTGCAACGCGGATTTCGAAAAATTCATCGAGGTTGGTGCTGGCGATGCAGAGGAAACGCAGGCGCTCGAGCAGCGGCGTCTTGGCGTCCTTCGCCTGTTCCAGCACGCGCCGGTTGAACGCGAGCAGCGATAGCTCGCGGTTGAGGTACAACTCCGGTTGCCGGAACGGTTCGGTCGGTTTTATCTCGGCGGTGGTCATGACGGCGTAGGGTTTGGCGACCCATCTCTAAATCGTAGACCAGCCGGCCAGGCGCTGGTTTGTTAGGGCGTGTGCGTCTTCGGATCTTTCGCCGCGTCTTGCGCGATCTGGCGCCGAACCTCGTCCATGTCGAGCGCGCGCGCCTTTTCCAACAATTGTTCCAATGCTTGTTGCGGCAACGAGCCAGGCTGGGCGTAGATGATGATTTGTTCGCGGAAGATCATGAGCGTCGGGATCGAACGGATGCCGAAGCTGCCCGCGAGCGTCTGTTGCTCTTCGGTGTTGACCTTCACGAACGTCACGTCCGGGTGTTTCGCCGCCGTCGCCTCGAACACCGGCGCAAATTGGCGGCACGGGCCGCACCATGGCGCCCAGAAGTCGACCATCACCATCTTGTTGCCGGTAATGAGCGACTCGAAATTCTCTTGCGTTGCTTCAACGGTTGCCACATTAACCTCTTCGTACGATTCAGCGTTTGACACCACGGCCAAGGATCTCTTTTTCGACCTGCTCCAGGCTCGTGTGCCGCACATCCTTGCCTTTGACGAAATAGATGATGTATTCGCAGATGTTGCGCGCATGGTCGCCGATGCGCTCCAGCGCGCGCGCGGTCCAGATGACGGACAACATGCGCGAGATGGTGCGCGGGTCTTCCATCATGTAGGTGATGATCTGGCGCAGCACGCCATCGTATTTCTGGTCGATCTTGCGGTCCTCGCGCGCCACGCGCACCGCCGCCTCGATGTCGACGCGCGCGAACGCGTCGAGCGCGTCGTGCACCATCTGCCGCACGTGATTGCCGAGCGTCTGGATCTCGGCGTAGTTGTTCTTCGGTCGCTCCTCGGCCGCGAGCTGCACCGCCATGCGCGCGATCTTCTCGGCCTCGTCGCCGATGCGTTCGAGATCGGTGATGGTCTTGATGACGGCCACGACCAGGCGCAGATCGCTCGCTGTCGGCTGGCGCCGGGCAATGATCTGGTTGCATTCCTCGTCGATGGTGACTTCGAGCTTGTTCACCTTGGTGTCGTCCATGATCACGGCTTCGCCGAGCGTGGTGTCGCCGCGCACCAGCGCCGTGAGCGCCTGCTCGATCTGCTGCTCGACCAGCCCGCCCATCTGCAACACTTTAGAGCGGATATCTTCCAGCTCCGCGTTGAACTGGCGGGAGATGTGGGTATGTAGTGGTTCCATTGACGTCTCCGAGAAAGCCCCTGTCATTTCGAGCGTAGCGAGAAATCTTATTCCGCTGAGGCAAAGCTTGGTTTCAGTACCTGCCATCCCTGGCGATACGTATGGGCCCAACAGACCCCAGCCCGGCCTCCATGGCCGGGCGTTCGCGAAGTCTCCGGCTTACCCCTCGCGCTGCTCGGGACGACCGCTGCGCGGTCGGTTAGCCGTAACGACCGGTAATGTAGTCTTCCGTCCGTTTTTGGGTCGGGTTGGTAAAAATGAGATCGGTGTCCCCGAACTCCACCAGCTCGCCCAAGTGCATGAACGCAGTATAGTCCGAGACGCGTGCCGCCTGCTGCATGTTGTGCGTGACGATTAGAATGGTCAGGCGTTGTTTAAGTTCGGCGATCAGTTCTTCGATGCTCGCGGTCG
>JBKHXU010000112.1:0-2729 GCA_046565865.1 Gammaproteobacteria bacterium
GTGCGTTCACGATGCCCGGCGTCGCCTGACTCTCGAACGTGGCGTTGTCGACCCGCACGCCGCCTTGTTTGTGCAAATGGCCGAGCCAGCTCACGAGGTTGTTGAAGCTCACGCCGTCGATCACCAGCCGCACCGCGTTGCTGCCCTCCGGCTCGACGCGCTTGATGTTCTGTTTGATATTGAACGTTGTCGCCGACTGCTCGACAAAGCTCAGCAAGCCACCTCCCTTGAGTTGCGTCGGCGCCTGGGCGCGCAGTTGGTTGATGCGACCGGCCTGCGAGCGCATCCAGGTGAGTTGCTCCGCCGCCTTCGGCGCCTCGACGCGCAGGCGTGCCAGATCGCGCTGCAGCGGCGCCCACAGCAGCAGGTAGAACAAAAACAACGCCAGCACCGCGCCGCCGCCGCCGACCATCAGCCGCTCGCGCGGTTGCAGTCCGCGCCACCACGTCAAACCGCGCTGCGCCCACTCGGTATTCATGACCGCTGCGTTCCTTTACCACGGCCGCTCGGTTGGATACGCAGGCGGCCTTCGACCTCGTTGGCGCGGCTATTCGCCGTCAATACTTCGACCTCCAGGTTCGACGCTTGCAGGTTGCTGCGCAGCGTGTCGAGCGCCTGGTAGTCCGGCAACACCAGGTCGACCGTGAGGCTGCGGTCGGCATATTTGAAACTTTGCAAACGCGCCTTACCTTGTTGCTGCAGCGTCGGCGCGACGCGCGTCAACAACGGCAGCAAATCGGCCGGTCCGCCGCCGCGCGATTGCAGCGTCTCGATATTGCGCTGCATCTGCGCCGCCGGATCGAGCACGGTTTTGGCGTCCGGAAAACTTTGCGTGAAAATTTGATTCATCTCGCTGACGTAGCTCTTGTAACTGCTGCGCAGCCGCAGCCACTCGACGGTGTCGGCGACGAGCCAGCCGAGCAGCAAGATGGCAAGCATCACGCCGGCGGGCCGCAGCGGTCGCAGCAACTGATTGCTCTGGCCGGCCGGAGCGTAGTCGCCTTGCAGCAGGTTGAGCGCCGGGATGCTGTCCATGCGTGGGTCCCAGATGTCGGTGTTGTCGGTTTCGACCGGAACGCCGAGCGCGCTGGACCAGGCATCGACGTCGAATCCGCGCGGCGGGCGGAACAATACGAGGCGCGCCGGCGCGCGCGTGCCCGCCTGCGCTTCGCGCAATGCCGACAGCAGCAGCCCCGGCGGCGTGGTGCCGGCAATCGGTGCGGCAAAGCCGCTGGCGGCGCCGGTGCGCACCCACAATTCCTGTTCGATCCATGCCGCCGACCAACCGTCGGCGTGCAGCGGCACCGCCAGCATCGCCGGACACAGGCTCGCCGGCCGGATGCCGGCGCGCTGCAAGGTGTCGAGCCATGCCGTCATGCGCGCACGCGCGGTGATGGCGACGGCGAGCGCGCCGTCCGGCTCGAACGTGTAGGCGAAATGCAGCTTGTCCGGTTCCTCCACCAACTGTTCTTCGAGCGCGTACGGGAGGGCCTGCAGTATTTTGGCGCGCGAACGCGTCGGCAACTGCGCGCGCGTGAGCACGGTTTCCGACGGTGGCGACCACACATGCACCCGCGAGCCGCGCGCCTGCTCCGGCAATTCCGCGACGGATTCCGCTTGCCCCGAATGCAACGCGCCGGCGGCGCTGCGCGCGTGCCAATAAACACTGGTCGTCGTTTCCGGCCAGCCGCGCGGCAGCCGCAGCTCGATGCGACCCGCGGCGCCGAGGCGCGCGCGCGTGAGCTGGGTCAAGTGACGGATGCCGCGGCGCTTAAGCATCGGGCTCATCGGAAACGATCTGCCATCGGGTCGGTTGTTGCCAGTGCACCGTAATTTTACCGTTGTTGCGCTCGACCAAGGCGTCGATCGAGCGGGTGATACGACCGACGCTGGCCCGGGCCGTCACTATAAAGAAATTGGTAAACACGTTGTGACTGCCTCGGTTCGGCGTGTTGGCGGCCGGGAACAGTTTGTCGAACTCCTGTACCGTGGCGAATCGGCGGACACCGTCCTTGCCCGTGACCGCCTCCAGCGCCGATGTCGGCATGCGCATGACGGCCGCGACCGTCGCGGTCGCGGCGGTGTTGACGTTGATCGGCGTAACGCCGCGGTCGACGGGCAGGGCGATGACGTGCGGCCTTAACTTGTCGATCACCTCGCGGGTGAAACCTTTAACGCGCTTCAATTCATCGACGCTTTCGAGCGGGCCGTTGGCGGTGCGGTAGGGCGTGGGCTGGGTGACGTAGTCCAGGTCTTCGGCGCCGCCGCCGGGCTGTACGTTGGAATCGCTGTCCAACCAGTCGATCAGCGCGGCCTTAAGGTTCGCATCGAGACCGAGCTCAGCCAGCAACTGTTCGAACACCGCGATTTCGGTCGGGTTCAGCGCGCGGTTGCCCGCCGTGCCGGTGACGAGGTTGTTCAAATTGAACTGGCTCTGCGCATCCTTCGCTTCGATGGTGACAAATCCGCCCTCAACAGGCAAGACAACCGGTTTACCCCATTCCTCATCCAGCGCGTCGAAGCTGGTGTTCTTGGCATCGAGCACGAGGGCGATGCCCGCGAGCTCGATGGCGCCGCGCACGATGCCGTCCGCCTGCCCGAGATCGGAAAGATTCTGCGCCTGGCGCAACCATACTTGTTGGCTGACGGCCAAGAACGTGGCCAGCGTGGCAACGATGGCGATGATGAACATTGCCGTCACCAAGGCGACGCCGCGTTGCGTGGCGTGG
>JBKHXU010000113.1:0-3599 GCA_046565865.1 Gammaproteobacteria bacterium
TCGCACGCAAGGAGTCGCCGTACGTTTACTTCGACACGCACGCCGGAAGCGGCCGTTACGATCTGGCGCACGAGGCCGCGCACAAAACAGGCGAATATCGCGACGGTATCGGCCGATTGTGGAACGCAACCGACGCGCCGCCGGTGTTGGCCAAATATCTCGACGCCGTGCGCGCGCTCAACACCAACGGTCGGCTGCGCTTCTATCCCGGTTCGCCGCGTATCGCGCAGACGCTCATGCGGGCGCAAGACCGCATGGTGCTGGCCGAGCTGCATCCGTACGAGTGTGATCGGCTCAAAGGCGAATTCACGCACGTACCGCGCGTCGCGGTGCATTGTCAGGACGGGCTTGCGGCGCTCAAGGGTTGGGTGCCGCCGGCCGAACGCCGCGGCTTGGTGCTGATCGATCCGCCGTATGAGCGTGACGCGGAGTGGCAAGAGGTTGGTGTCGCGGTAACGCAGGCGCTGCGTCGCTGGGCGGGTGGCGTTTATGCCATTTGGTATCCGCTCAAGGCCAAATCGCCGCTACCGCGCATGGCGCGGGCGCTGGCCGCGGCGAGCATCGACAAAGTGATAACGGCGGAACTGGAGCTTCACCCGCGCCACGCACCGTTTCGGCTCAACGGCTGTGGCATAACTATTATTAATGCGCCGTGGCGAATCGGTGATGAGCTTCGTGCGCTGCTACCTTGGTTGGTGGAACGATTGCGACAGACACCGACCTCGACCGGGTCTGTGACAACCGCACTACCGGCCAGCAACCGCTAGACATGCCGGGCGACGCCGCGTATGTTTGGCGTATCGGGGATGTACACATAAGTAAACAGGGGATGCCAACGAAGCGTGCCCTACACAACAAATAATATGAAAACGGAACGTCGCGAAAGCCCGCGGATGCCGGTCGGCGTCGATGTGGTGTTGAACCACCGCAACCAAGCTGTTGTCTGTTCCATCAAGAACATTTCCTTGACCGGCGCCTTCATCGACGCCGAGCCGGAGTTGCTCCCTTATAATGGAGATGTCGAGCTGGGGTTCTCGGTTCCGGTCAACGGCGAGAGCAAACAGTTTCGCGTGCCGGCGACCATTCGCCGGGTGACAAACAGCGGTGCCGGTATCAGTTTTGGCGACATCGGGCGCGAGGCGTATTTCAGTCTCGTCGACCTGTACGCCGGAAGCTAAGTCCTTCGAGTTATTTTTTCGCGCCTGCGGCGCGAAAGCCGGGTGGTAATCTGCCGGCCTCGCCTTCGCCGAACAAAAACCCGCGCATGTGTTCCTCGATGATCGGTAGGCTCGCGGGATCGGCGGTGCTCAAGCGATTTTCGTTGATGATGGTTGCGAGGCGCTGCAACCACTGGCGCCAGCCCTCGGCCGATACGTTGTCATAGATGCGCTGCCCCAGCGGCCCGGGGTGTGGAATGAATTCGAGGCCGTCGGCCTCGCGTTGGAGTACTTGGCAATAGACTTTACGTGGCATTTCGGTTCCGCCGCTTGATACGCGTGTTAAACTTAATCAATCCATTCTAGCTCGACTCACGAGGTACACCAATGACTGCGGCAGTTGCTTATCCGACCCAGCTAATGGAAGCCGATTTGCGGTTGACGCCGGCGGCCAGCACCAAACTCGCCGAACTGGTCGCCGACCCGGATGCCGGGACGAACCTGATCCGGATCTTTGTCGCCGGCGGCGGTTGCGGCGGCATGGGCTATGGCATGACCTTCGCCGAGGAAACGAGCGCTACCGACAGCGTGATGGAGATGGAGGGTTTTCGCGTTGCCGTCGACCCAGTCGCACTGAATTATCTGCGCGGCGCCGAGATCGACTTCAGTCACGGTACGTTCGTGTTCAACAACGTATTTCAGTCGGTCGGCGGCAGCGGCCGCTGCGGCGGTTGTGGCGGCGGCGGAGGCGGCTGCGGCGCCTGAGGGTGTCACGTCGACCAGCACGCGCCCGCGCGCGCTGGTCGTCGCCCCACACGCCAGCTATCGCACTGCGGCGTTCATTGACGGCGCCCGGCGGCTCGGCTGCGACGTGCTGATCGCGTCGCAAGGCGCGCATTCGATCGTCGGCGCCTACGCCGACGGCCTGCACCTCGACTTCAACGACCCCGAACGCGCGCTCGCGCGCATCCTCGATGCCGCGGCCACGCGGCCGTTCGCCGGCATCATCGCCACCGACGATTCCACCACCGAGCTCGCGGCGCGCGCCGCTGAAGCGCTCGGCCTGCCGCACAATCCACCGGAGGCGGTACGCATCGCGCGCCGCAAGGACTTGGCCCGCGCGCGACTTGCTTCGGCCGGTGTGCCGGTGCCGCGGCATTGGCGCATTGATCTGAACGCCCCGTTGCCGCCACAGCTGGCCGAGGTTACGTATCCCTGCGTCGTCAAACCGGTCGCGCTCAGCGCGAGCCGCGGCGTCATTCGGACCGACGATGCGGCGGCGCTCGCGGCCGCGTGCGCGCGCGTCGCGCGCATTGTCGGCGCCGAACCGATCGAAGCCGAGCGGCGGTTTCTACTGATCGAGCAATTCATTCCGGGCCTTGAGGTCGCGGTCGAGGGCATGTTGTACGGCGGTCGTCTGGAACTGCTCGCGGTATTCGACAAACCGGATCCGCTCGACGGACCTTACTTTGAAGAAACCTATTACATCACGCCCTCGCGCCTGCCTCCCGAAACCATCGACGCGCTGCACGCCTGTATCCACGCCGCGTGCGTCGCCTATGGCCTGCGCGAGGGGCCGATCCACGCCGAGTGCCGCATCAACGATCGCGGCGTCTGGATTCTGGAAGTCGCCGCACGCACCATCGGTGGCCTATGCGCGCGCCTGTTGCAAATCGGCACCGGGTTCGGTGTCGAGGAGCTGGTACTGGCGCATGCGATGCGCCGCTCGCTGACGTTGGAGCACGCCGAGGGCGGCGCCGGCGTGCTTATGATCCCGATCCCCGAGGCCGGCATTCTGCGCCGCGTCGAAGGTATCGCCGCGGCGCGCGCCGTGCCGGGCATCGAGGATGTCATTATCTATGTCCGCGAAGGTTACGAGTTGGTGCCGCTGCCCGAGGGCGCGAGCTACCTCGGCTTCATCTACGCGCGCGCCGACACGCCGGTGGCGGCGGAGATGGCATTGCGTAAGGCCCATGCGTGCCTGCATGTCGTGGTCGCGCCGTTGTTCCAGGCGCGGGTCGCGAGCTGACACGGCATGCGTCATTCCCGGTTGCGCGGGAATGACGATCGTTAGGCGTCAATCGCTATCGCCCAGCAATCGCGAGCAGCGCCACCGCGGCCGTTTCGATCCGCAACAGCCGCGGCCCGAGATCGACGCGTAGCGCGCCGACGCGATCCGCCTGCGCCGCCTCGCTTTCGGTGAACCCGCCTTCCGGTCCCACGAACATCGCCACGCCGGTCGCCGCAATGTCGGCCGCGCTCGCTTTGGCGCCGCCCTCAGGGTGCGCAAACCAGATTCGTTTCGTCGTCTCGTGCGCCATCGCTAGTGCAGCTGTGACCGGCATCGGTGCCTCGAGCGTCGGCATATGCCAGCGCCGACTCTGCTTGCACGCCTCGACACATATCCGCTGCGCGCGCGTCTGCCAACCATCGCCCGGTTGC
>JBKHXU010000114.1:0-4359 GCA_046565865.1 Gammaproteobacteria bacterium
GGCGAAAGGCTGTCGTATCGGCAGAGAGACATCACCTGGCGCGGGCACGCGCTGGAGTGCCGCATCAACGCCGAGGACGCCAAGACTTTCACCCCCTCGCCCGGGCGCATCACCCAGTGGCACCCGCCGGGCGGGCCCGGTGTGCGCGTCGATTCGCACGTGTATAACAACTACGTCGTGCCGCCTTACTACGATTCGATGATCGGCAAACTGATCGTACACGGCGATAACCGCGCCATGGCCATCGCGCGCATGCGCATCGCGCTGTCCGAAATGGTGGTGGACGGCATCAAGACCAACATTCCGTTGCATCTCGATATCATGAACGACACCAACTTCAGCGCCGGCGGTGTCAACATCCACTATCTCGAAAAAAAGCTCGGCCTGCGGCGCCCGCCGTAACGCCGCGGCGCGCGGCGCGCGTTGACTCCGATGCCTTGGTTGCAAATCAGTTTTGCCGCGGCGCCCGACGAGGTGGCGCCGCTCATGGACGCGCTCGAGGCGACCGGGGCGTTGTCGGTCAGCGTCAAAGGCGACGACGCCGAGCTGCGGCTACAAACCGCGCTCGAAGAAACGGCGCTATGGCAACGCAACGACGTGACTGCGCTCTATCCGGAATCGACTGATGTCGACGCCATCGTGCGCCAGGTGCGCGCGCAACTTGCGACCGAGCCGCCGGCCCCGCGCATCGATCTTTTGCCCGACGCCGATTGGGCCAGCGCCTGGAAGGCGCAGTACCGGCCGCTCAAGGTCGGCCGCAATTTATGGATATGCCCGAGCTGGCTAGCACCGCCGGACCCGACCGCGGTGAACATCCTGCTTGATCCCGGACTCGCGTTCGGCACCGGCGACCATCCGACTACCGGGCTTTGTCTCGAGTGGCTCGCGGAGCAGGAGCTGCGCGGGCGCGACATCATCGACTACGGCTGCGGTTCCGGCATTCTCGCGATTGCAGCGCTGAAACTCGGCGCGCGTGCGGCGCATGGCGTCGACATCGATCCGCAGGCATTGCGCGTGAGCCGGGAGAACGCTGAACGCAACGCGGTGGCAACGCGCTTAACCATCACACCGCCGGAGACGTTGCCGCGCGAACACCAGGCCGACATCGTCATCGCCAACATCTTGGCGCAACCGCTGATCGATCTCGCGCCGCGGTTGCGCGACTTGGTGCGACCCGCGGGGCGACTGCTGCTCACCGGCCTCTTGCTCGAACAAGCCAACGACGTGCGCTCAGCGTACGACGCGGCGTTCGCATTCGAGCGACGCGAGCGCGGCGAGTGGGTACTCTTCGTCGGTCATCGCAAACGCGAGCGGTAGATGTACACCCGCTGCCCGGAATGTCGTACCCCGTTTCGCATCACGCGCGCCCAACTGACGGCGCGCGGCGGACTGGTGCGCTGTGGCAAGTGCCAGGCCGTGTTCAGCGGCCCCGAACACCTGTTGTGGTTTGCCCCTGCTGCGGAAACGCCGGCCGACAAAACGCCAGCCGCCACTGAAGCCAAACGGCGTACACGACGCAAAAACCGCGGCGCACGCGCCGATGACGGCAATGATCCGGCGATTCCCACGATTTCGGAACTGCCCTGGGCCCGACCGCGACGCCGCTTACACCCCCTCGCCTGGAGCGCGATAAATATCGCACTACTCGCAGGACTCCTGGGGCAAGGGCTGTACTTCTACCGCAACGAGGTAGCGCGACACGCGGCGCTGCAACCGTTAGTAGCGGAATATTGTTTTTGGCTGGGCTGCGACATTGATACCGCCGAACCCTGGGTCGCGCCGGAACTTGGCCCGACCACGATCGCACCGCATCCGCGGTTTGCCAACGCGCTACGTCTTCGCGCCGTGCTCGTCAACCGCACTGACGCGCCCACGTTGCACCCGCGGATGGAAATCGCGTTGACTGACAGCACTGGAAGGGTGCTGGCACGCCGAATCTTTCAACCGCGCGACTACTTGGAAGCGCCGACACCGAAGATGCACCCGAATGTCGCGGTTCCGGCGCTCGTCGATCTCACCAATCCCGACGGCAAGGCAGTGGGTTACGAAATTCAGCTCCTACCGCCTCGCGAAACCCCACCAAAGTGATGCGCCGCGCCATTCCGAGCCAGCGGCGCTGGCACGGCGGGAACGCGTTTTCCAGTTGGAGCCTCTAATATTCGCTTCTCCCTCCGAGAGAGGGTTAGGGTGAAGGAGTAAACACATGAATTTACTATCCCCTCTGCTCGCCTGCTCCCGGAGGAAAAAGGGATTTCGAAGTTTTAGAGATTCGCATTTTTTATTTCGCGACGAGCGTTTTAGTTTTCGCTAATAGAAAAATTTCACGGGTGCTACAGCGCGCGTGCCGTGTCAAGCACGCGTGCACAACAACCCGAAAAAAAATTTTTCGCGTCGCCTCCTCTTCCCCCCGCGTAAAGTTTCTGGTTATGATTCCGCCCCCGCCGCGAAAGCAGGGTAGAGAAAAATCCGACATGAGAATCGGAACCTTTGAGTTGAGGAGCAATCTGTTTCTCGCGCCGATGGCCGGAGTCACCGACCGGCCGTTTCGTCAGTTGTGCAAACGACTCGGCGCCGGCATGGCCGCCTCGGAAATGGTCTCCTCGAACTCGCTGCTCTGGGGCAGCGAGAAGACGTTGCGTCGCGCCGATCACACCGGCGAAGACGAACCGCGCGCGGTGCAGATCGCGGGCGCCGATCCGGCGATGATGGCGGAAGCCGCGCGCCTCAACGTCGAGCGTGGCGCGCAAATCATCGATATCAACATGGGTTGTCCGGCGAAGAAGGTATGCAACGTCATGGCCGGCTCCGCGCTGCTGCAGCATGAAACCCTGGTCGGCAAGATCCTCGAAGCAGTGGTCAACGCCGTACCGGTGCCGGTGACGCTGAAAATTCGCACCGGTTGGGATCGCGCGCACAAAAATGGCGTGGCGATCGCGCGCCTGGCCGAAAGTCTCGGCGTGCAGGCGCTGGCGGTGCACGGGCGCACGCGCAGCGATCTCTACACCGGCGAGGCGGAGTACGAAACGATCGCGGCGATCAAGGCCGCTGTGAGGATTCCCGTCATCGCTAACGGCGATATCACCACGCCAGAAAAGGCCAAGGCGGTGCTCGCGGCCACCAATGCCGACGCGCTCATGATCGGCCGCGCCGCCCAAGGGAATCCGTGGATCTTCCGGGAGATTAGCCATTTTCTGGCCACCGGCCAGCGGCTGGCGCCGCCGCCGGTGAGCGAGGTGCGCGATACCCTGCTGGCGCACCTCAACAATCTCTACACGTTCTACGGCGAAACCACCGGCGTGCGCGTCGCGCGCAAGCACATCTCCTGGTACAGCAAAGGTCTGGTCGGCGGCGCATTCTTCCGTAACCGCGTCAATCGCGTCGAGACCGTGGCCGAACAACTCGACCTGGTGCGCGAGTTCTTTGATCAACAAGCACCAGTGGGGTTGGCGGCATGAAGGAGCGGCGCGTACCGTTATCGAGCTCGGTCAAGAACGCGCTGGAGCGCTACTTCAGCGACCTCAACGGCGAAAAGACCACCGGCGTATACGACATGGTGATTTCCGAAGTCGAACGGCCGCTGCTCGAAATCGTCATGCGCCACGTAAAGAGCAATCAGTGTCGCGCCGCCGAGTTGCTCGGCATCAATCGCAATACGCTGCGCAAGAAACTGAAACAGTACAAATTGAATTAAGCGCGGTAGACTGTAGCCGCTTACCGGCGCGTCTCGCCCCGGCCGTCCGATCTTGAGGTCATGTCCGTCATCCAACGCGCGCTGATCAGCGTCTCCGATAAAACCGGCATCGTCGAGTTCGCGCGCGCGCTCGCCGCGCGCGGCGTCGAGATCGTCTCCACCGGCGGCACCGCGCGTCTGCTGGCGCAAAGCGGTATCAAAGTAGTCGAGGTCGGCGACTATACCGGCTTTCCCGAAATGCTCGACGGGCGCGTGAAGACGCTGCACCCGCGCATACACGCCGGCGTGCTCGCGCGCCGCGATCTCGCCGCGCATCAGCAGGCGCTCAAGCAGCACGACATCCCGCCCATCGATCTCGTGGTGGTGAATCTCTATCCGTTCGAACAGACGGTGGCGAAACCGAATTGTCCGCTCGACGAAGCGATTGAGAACATCGACATCGGCGGCCCAACGCTCTTACGCGCCGCTGCCAAAAACCACGGCGCAGTCACGGTGATGGTGGACAGCGTCGACTATGCCGCCGTGCTCGATGAGATAAAGGCGAACCAAGGCGCTACCACCGCGGCTACACGCTTTCGGCTGGCGGTGAAGGCATTCGAGCACACCGCACGCTACGACGACATGATCGCTACGCATCTCGGGCTCTTCCTGGCCGGCGGCAGCCGTGC
>JBKHXU010000115.1:0-10809 GCA_046565865.1 Gammaproteobacteria bacterium
ATGATGCACGCGATAGGCGATGGCGCGGTCGTTGTAGAGCGAGGCATACACGTAGCGCAGCGCCGCCAACACGTTGTCGAGGCCGCGCACGTGTAGAAAGGTTTCCTGTTGGCCGGCGAACGAGGCCTCGGGCAGGTCCTCTGCCGTGGCCGACGAGCGCACGGCGAAGGTGGCGGCGCGATCGGCGGCGACCAGTTCGGCATAGGCCTCGGTTACGGCCTGTTGCAACGCCGCCGGTAGCGGCGCCGCAACCATCCAGTCGCGGATCTCGCGCCCGGCAGCGGCGAGCGCGCGGGTGTCGTCGATATCGAGGCCGCGCAAACGTTGCTCGATGCGCGTCTTGAGGTCATTTTGCGCCAGGAACTCGCGATAGACATCGGCGGTGGTCGCGAACCCGTCCGGCACGCGCACGCCGGCGCGCGTGAGGTGGCGCAGCATCTCGCCGAGCGACGCGTTCTTGCCGCCGACGCGGGCGACGTCGTGCATGCCGACCTCGGCGAGCTTCACCACGTATTCGGCCATGGTCCACCTCCGACATTACTATGTGCCGATAGCGGCCGGGGGTCAAAATGACGGCGCAGCCGTCATCCTGGCAGAATAGCCCCTATGGAGCGTGACGTCCTGTTCGTGTCCGACCGCACCGGCATCACGGCTGAGACGCTGGGATTGAGCCTGCTGACCCAGTTCAACGGGATTCAGTTCACCAAGCACACCCGCCGTTTCATCAATACCCTGGACAAAGCCCGCGAGCTGGCCGGGGAGATCACGCACATGGGCGCGGCGCGCGGCAGTCGGCCGATCGTGTTCAGTACCCTGATCGACGCCGAGATGCGCCAGGCGGTGGCGGCGGCGCCGTGTGTCTTTTTCGACCTCGTGGATACGTTTATCGCGCCGCTCGAAATCGAGCTGCATCAACGTTCGTCGCACACCATCGGCCGCGCACGTGCCACGCTCGATCAGTCGAAGTACAACCTGCGCATGAACGCGGTGAACTACGCGCTGCTCACCGACGACGGCCTGCACACGCAGGACTACAACCACGCCGATGTGATCGTGACCGGCGTATCGCGCTGCGGCAAGACGCCGACGTGTTTGTACTTGGCGCTGACCTTCGGCACCTACGCCGCCAACTATCCGTTGCTCGATGACGATCTCGCGCAACCCAGGTTGCCGGCGACGCTCGAACCGCATCGGCCCCGGCTGTTCGGCCTCACTATAGATCCCGGCCGGCTGCAGCAGATCCGGCGCGAACGCAAGGCCGAGGGTCATTACGCCTCGCGCAAGCAGTGCGAGTACGAGGTGGCGCAGGCCGAGGCGCTGTTTCGCGCCACCGGCATGCCGTATATCGACACCAGCGCCATGTCGGTCGAGGAAATCGCCACCACCATCCTGCATCAGCTCGGCCTGCAATACCGCTTGTCCTAGCGCCCGCGTTGAGAAAATCGGGATATAGAGCAAGTACGGCCGCCCCGCCGTTGCCGTGCCGCGTGGCACGCAAAATGCACCTTTTTGGCATCCCGCCGGCGTGCAACCGGTTGGGCAAACAACAAACATGACACCCAAGTCGACTGACAACGCCGGGGACGTGCTGGTGGTGGAGCCGTCCGCCACCTTGCGTCACGCGCTGCGGCGCCAGCTCGCGCGGCGCGGCTTCGTCGTCCATACCGCTACCAGTTATCGCACCGGTCTCGAACAGCTGCGCCGCGGCGCGGCCGCGGTCGTCGTCGGTCTGCCGGCACAGCCGTGCGATGCCGCGGAGGCGCTATTGCAGGCGCTGGCCGACGACGCGCGCACCGATCAGCCGCTGGTGCTGCTCGCGCCGACACCGCGCCCGGAGATCTTCGCGTGGGTCGCGCGCCGGCCGCGCACGGGATTGCTATTGTGGGACGACTACACCGAATGCAGCGATTGTCTGGGGCGGTTGCTGGCGCCGGTCGCGCGCGACGCGCCGGCGCCGTTGCCCATCACCGAGCATGACATCCGTGTGTTGTTTGTCGACGACTCGCGCACCGTGCGCGCGTCGTACAGCCGCTTGCTGATGCGCCACGGATATCGCGTCGAGACCGCGGCCAACGCCGACGAGGCGTTCGCGCTCGCGTGCGTGCGGCCGTTCGACATCGCCATCGTCGACTACTTCATGCCCGGCGGTAACGGCGACACGCTGTGCCACCGGCTGCGCGCCGACGCGCGCACCGAGGGCATCACCACCGCGATCCTCACCGGCACCTATCACGAAGACATTATTCGCGGCTCGCTCGACGCCGGCGCCATCGAATGCATGTTCAAGAACGAGGCCGACGAATTGTTCCTGGCGCGCATCGGCGCCATGAGCCGCGCAATCCGTGCCAAGCAAGCGATCGAGACCGAGCGCCGCCGCTTGGCCGGCATTCTGGGTTCGGTTGGCGACGGCGTGTATGGGGTCAACAACGCCGGCGAGATCACCTTTATCAATCCGGCGGCGCAGGCGATCCTGGGTTATACCGAGGCCGAGGTCATCGGCCGGCCGGCCTACGCGCTGTTCCACTACGCGTTGGAGGACGGCACGCCGAACCCGGTCGAAAACTGCTTCCTGCAAAACGCCTATGCCTCCGGCGGCGAGCTGTCAGCGCGCACGTGTGTGTTCTGGCACCGGCAGCGGCGCGCGGTGCCGGTCGAGTGCACCGTGTTCCCGCTGCGCATCGAGGGCCGGCTCGAAGGCTCGGTAATCGCGTTCCGCGACGTATCCGAGCGGCGGCTGCTGGAGAAGGAGTTGCTGTGGCAGGCGAATCACGACTCGTTGACCAAACTGTATAACCGCAATCACTTCGAGCGCGCGCTCGACGCCGAGGTCAGCCGCTTGAAACGCAGCCGCGAATCGAGTGCGCTGCTGTACATCGATCTCGACCGCTTCAAGTACATCAACGATACCGCCGGCCACGCGGCGGGCGATCAATTGTTGTGCGAGATCGCCGGCCAGCTGCAGGCGCGGTTGCGCGAGTCGGATTTGCTGGCGCGGCTCGGGGGCGACGAGTTCGCCATTATCCTGCGCAACATCGACGAGCGCCGGGTGGTGGAGGTTGCTAACGGGTTTCGCGAAGTGCTGGAGGAACTGAGCTTCGTGTACGGCGAGCGGCAATACAAGGTGAACGGTTCGATCGGCGTGGCCATGATCGACCGCAACGCGCAGTCGCCGGGCGAGGTGTTGTCCAACGCCGATATCGCGTGTCACATCGCCAAGAGCCGCGGCCGCAATCAGACGCACGTCTATCGTCCGGAGAGCGACGCTAAGGTCGCGATGCATCTCGAGCTCGGTTGGTCGGTGCGGTTGCAGGACGCGTTGAAGCACGACCTGTTCGCGCTGCATTTCCAACCTATCATCCCGGTGGGTACGTTGCAGCAACCGGTGGCGAATGCGATCGCCGATTGCTCCAACGTGCCGACGCACTACGAGGTGCTGGTGCGGTTCACCGACAAGCGCGGCGAGCTGATCGGTCCCAATGCGTTTCTGCCGACGGCCGAGCGCTTTGGGTTGATGCCGCAGATCGATGCCTGGGTGCTGACGCGCGCGATGCAGAAATTGGCCGAGTTGCAGACACGCGGGATCGTGCCGACCTTCACCGTCAATATCTCGGGCCAGACGCTGGATGCCGAGTACCTGGTGCCGCTGCTAAAGCGCCTGTTGCAGCAATACCGGCTCGATCCGGCGGCGCTGATCCTCGAGATCACCGAAACCAGCGCCATCGCCAATCTCGACGGCGCCAAGCGCTTGATCACCGAGATGCGCAGCCTCGGTTGCCGCTTCGCGCTCGATGATTTCGGCAGCGGTTTCAGCTCGTTCAATCACTTGAAACATCTGCCGGTCGATTTCATCAAGATCGACGGCCAGTTCGTCCAAGGCATGGCCAACGATCCGATCGATCGCGCCATCGTCGCGTCCATCAACGACATCGCGCATTCATTCGGCAAATGCACCGTCGCCGAGTTTGTCGAGACGCCGGCGATCATGCGGTTGTTGAAGGAATACGGCGTCGACTACGCGCAGGGCCACTACATCGCGTCGCCGGCGGCGGAACTCATCACCGGCGTAATCGCCGGCAAGGACATCGCGCGCTAGTACGCCGTTACGGCGTGTAGCACGCGAGATCGTCGGCGAAGCCGAGCGCGCCCGCGTAGTGTTGGCGTATGTGGCCGGTGGTTTCGGCCTCGCGTCCAAGCGTGGCGGCGCCGCGATGGGCGAGCACCAGCTGGCGCGCGCCCGCGCGCGCCGCGAGCTGTCCGATCACCGACGGCGGCATGTGCAAGAACCGCTCGACCTTTCCCGTGCCTTCCGCAATCGCGTGGCTAGCGACCAGGATGTCGGCGCCTCGCGCCAGGCGCGCGAACCCGTCGCCCTCGCCATTCATGTCCCCCGTGAAGACGATGGTTTTGTCCGCCACCCGCACGCGCCAGGCGAGCGCCGGATACACGCCATGCACCACCGGTACCGCCGCGGCGTTGAGGCCGTCGAACTCGATTTCGATCGGCGCCGCCGGCGCCTCGCGCCGCGCCGCCAACGTGCGCGAACGCTCGCGCACGTCGTGCGGTTCAAGTTTGAAGCCGTCGCGCGTCATCGGGCTCAGCACGTCGCCGAGATGGCGCCAGGCGCCGCGGGTGTTGTCGAACAGCGCGCGCACGAACGTGACCGCCGATGGCGCGAAGCGGTTGCCGGTCGGCCCATAGATCGGGAGCGCGCGGTTGCGTTGTGCCAGCACCGCCGCTTGCACCAGGGTCGCGAGGTCCGCCGTGTGGTCGGCGTGCGTGTGCGTCAGCAACAGCGCCTCGACGGCGCCAATGTCCGCGCCGCTCTGGGCCAGGCGCCGCGCCGCGCCGTGGCCGATGTCGACCAGCAGGCGCGCGCGTCCATTGACCCAGATTAGGTAACTGCTGCCGGCCCGTTCCGGCGAAAGCTCAACGCCGCCCGAACCCAGCACCTGCAGCTGGACCCCGGTCGACGGACACGCGCGATCGCCAGCCGGCACTGCCGTCGACACAAGCGCAAACGCCAGGCACACGCCGAGATGGCATTTCATGCCGGCGTAAAACGCGTGAGGTGATCGAGGCGGATGTCGAGGTGTTCGCCGTTCGCAAGTTGGCAGATGAGAAACTCCTCACCGTGGCGCGTCTGCAGATCGAGCGGCGTCAGCACCCCGTCGCGCCACACGTTGCCGTCGTGCCAGCGTGCTTGCAGCGGTTGGCGATGCATCACTGCCAATTCCAACTCGGAGTGTTGCTCGCACGAGATCGGTACATAGCCGTTAGTCGTCGTCACGGCGCGTCTCCACGCGGATGACATTGCAGTCGTCATCCGCGGCCACGGCGAACACGATTGGACGACAACACACTTGGCAGTCCTCGATGTACTCCTGGCTCCCGGCCGAGGCGTCGATGTTGGTCTCAAACGACTCGCCGCAGTACGGGCATTGGACGGATTGCAGACGGATCACGGTTCAGTGTACCAAAGCGTCGATATCGTTCGCCGCGCTTAGCGTCGACGGGTGGACAAACCGAGCGGGACATATGCCGGGCACCAGCCGATAGCGCTGGTGAGCAAAAACGCCGCGGCGACGATGCCGAGCACAATCGCGAGCGTGCCGCTGATAAAACCGCCGGCGTACAGCACCGCGATCGTCAGCGCCGCGGCGGCGCGTAGCGTCCGGTCGAGGATCCCCATGTTGCTTTTCATTGGCGCTCCCGGCTGTATCGGGGCGGTAGTATTCGCCCGGGTCCCGCAAACCGCAAGCCTGAATGGGCGGTGTAGGGGTGCTAGAAAGCAGCGCCGGCAGAGCGGCCGCCGACTATTAAGTAACTGTGACCGATTTCCAGTAGCGCGCGATCCTTACGCGCATATTAAGCGGCGCTATGTTGGCGTTCGGTAAAGACGCCGATTTGAACGGCTTGGTTGGCATGCGCGCCTATGCCATGATGCTGGCATGGCCCCACGTCTCCCGGTCGCGTTGTTGCTGATCGTCGCGCTGTTCGTCAACGGTGTGTGGCACGTCGCGCACGCCGACTTTCACCCGCCGGCCGAGGCCGCCGTGACCGATGTGGCGCCGCCGGCCAAGCACACGAACGACATGGACCACAGCGGCGACACGCTGGTCCATCCGTTGCATCAGCAGGCGTATCTTTACCGCGTCGAGATCGTCCCGCCGTCGCTGCGTGTCGAACGCATGATCGACGATCGCGTCGCGCGTTCCGTCACCGGCCACGCCAGCCGCTTGTTCCGCCCCCCCGCGTCGTAACTCCCTAGCGTTAGTGAGGTTGCGACAGGCCGTGCCTGTCGTTCGTCGGTTGTGAGCGGCGCGCGTGCGCCCCTCGGGGGATTCATGTCATTGCTATTGAAAATATTTGTTGCGGCGTGCGGCTGCACGCTGTTGCTGGGAACGGCTCGCGCTGAGGAATCGACGCGCTGGTCGCTGGAGGCCGCCATCGGCCGCGCGCTCGAGGTCGCCCCGGAAGCGCGGGCGGCCGCGGCCGAGGTCGCGGCGCGCGCCGGCGAGCTGGCGCAGACGCGTGCCTGGCCCAATCCGCGCGCCGAGGCGCACGTCGGCGATCGCATCAGTCTCGAGAACGATACCAGCGGCTACGACCTGACGCAGTATGGCTTGGTGCAGCCGCTGCCATTGGCGCGCCGTGGCGCCGAGCCGCGCCAGGCGCAGGCGCAGCTCGACGCGGCCGAGGCCAAGCGGCTGCACGACCGGCTCAAGCTCGAGGCCGAGGTCGCGCGCACGTTCCATCAATTGCAAGCCGCGACCGCGAAGTGGGAGCTGGCGCGCGAGCGGTTGCAGGTGGCGGAGCGGTTCGCGAGCGGAGACAGAGACAAAACCGGCGGCGACCGGTTGGTGCGCTATCTTACGCCGCTCGAGCGACTCCGCCTCGGCATCATTCACGCTTCCGCGCGCCAAGCGCTCGATACAGCCGAGGGCGAGCTGGCCGAGGCGCGCTCGCATTTTCGCGCCCAGCTCGCGTTGCCCGCGGGTGTGCCGGTGCCGACCCCGCTGGCGCCGCCGGCGGTACCGGCCGAGCTGTCGATATACGTCGCGCGCCTGGCGCAGCACCCCGGCATGCTCGCCGGCCGTGGCGCGGTGGCGGCGTCGGAGCAGGGGGTCGCGCTCGCACGCGCCCGCCGCTTCAACGATCCTGAGCTGCGCATCGCGCGCGAGCGTGACATATATGCCGGGCGCGAGCAGACCGCGACCGTGGTCGGCGTGAGCGTGCAGGTGCCGCTGTGGAATCAACACCGCGGCGACATCGCGCGCGCCGAGGCCGAGGTGGACCAGGCGCGCGCCGCGCTCGCTGGCGTTGAGCGCGATCTCGCGGCGCAGCTCGCGCAAAGCCACGCGCACCTGCAACACCTCATCGATCAGGCGCTGCACTACCGCGAGCAGGTGATGGCGCCGACCGACCGCATGTACGCCCTCACCCGCCGCGCCTTCGCCGCCGGCGAGGTGAACGTGCTCACCTTGATCGACGCACACGACACGTACTTCGGGGCGCGCGAGCGCTACGTCGAGTTGTCGGAGCAGGCGTGGCGCGAGCTTGCGGCGCTGCGTCTGGCCGCGGGCATATCTGTTCTGGAGGGTGCGCCATGATCGCCGCACTGGTTCGTTTCTCACTGGCGCAGCGGCTGCTGCTGGCGCTGCTGACGCTGGCGCTCGCCGGCTTCGGCGTGTGGGCGTTTCGCGTGGTGCCGATCGACGCGTTTCCCGATATCGCGAGCCCGCAAGTATTGGTGATCGCCAAGGCGCCGGGCATGGCGCCGGCCGAGGTCGAGTCGCGCATCACGTTTCCGGTCGAGCTCGAGATGCAGGGCATCGAGCGCCAGACCGTGCTGCGCTCGACCACCAAGTATGCGCTTGCGAGCATCGTCGTCGACTTCGAGGATGGCACCGACATTTACTGGGCGCGGCAACAGGTGGCGGAGCGCTTGAGCCAGGTGCGCGATCAACTGCCGGACAACATCGAGATCGGTCTTGGGCCGATCACGAGTCCGCTCGGCGAGGTGTACATGTATCGCGTCGCCGGCGGCGGGCTGTCCAACCAGGAACTGCGCGGCATCCAGGACTGGGTCATCCGCCCGCGGCTGCGCACGGTCGACGGCGTGGCCGACGTCAACTCGCTCGGCGGCGAGGTGCGCGCGTTCGAGGTGATGCCGGACCCCGCAAAGCTCCGCGCCTATGGCCTCGGGCTCGACGAGGTCGAGGCCGCGCTCAAGGCCAACAACCGCAACGCCGGCGGCGACCGCATCAATCGCGACAACGAGATGCTGCTGGTGCGCACCGAGGGCCGCCTCACCGGGCTCGACGACATCAGGCGCGTGACAGTGACGACGCGCGACGGCGCGCCGGTGCGCGTCGCCGACGTCGCCGATGTACGCATCGGCCACCTCACGCGCTATGGCGGCGTCACCGCCGATGGCCAGGGCGAGGTGGTGACCGGGCTGGTGCTGCTGCGGCGCGGTGCCAACAGCCGCGCCGTGACCGAGGGAGTGAAGCGCGAGTTCGCGGAGCTCGCGCCGACGTTGCCCAAGGGCGTAAAGATCATCCCGTTCTACGACCGCGCCGAGCTGGTCGAGGCAGCGGTCGCGACTGTCGAGACCGCGTTGGCCGAGGCGGTGGTGCTGGTGCTGATCGTGCTCGTGATTCTGCTTGGCAATCTGCGCGCGGCGCTGACAGTGGCGTTGATCCTGCCGCTGTCGGTGCTTGCGAGCTTCGGCCTCATGTACGCCTTCGGCGTCTCGGCCAACCTCATGTCGCTCGGCGGGCTCGCCATCGCCATCGGTATGCTGGTCGACGCCGCGGTCGTCATCGTCGAGAACATTCATACGCAATTGGTGCGCGATCCGTCGGCAAATCGGCTTGAGGTCATCGAGCGCGCCACGCGCGAGGTGGCGGGGCCGGTGATCGCCGGCATATTGATCATCGTTATCGTGTTCCTGCCGTTGTTCAGTCTCACGGGTCTCGAAGGCAAGATGTTCAAACCGCTTGCCGTGACCATCTCGCTCGCGCTTGCGGCCTCGCTCGTACTGTCGCTGACTGTGATTCCGGCGGCGGCAAGCCTGCTCATGGCGGCGCACGGGGAGGAGCGCGAGGCGCGCGTGCTCGTGTGGCTCAAGCGCGGCTACCGGCCGTTGACCGAGTGGGTGCTGGCGCATCGCAAGACCGCGCTCGGCGCGGCGCTGTTGCTGCTCGCGGGCGCGGGCGCGCTGTTCCCGTTCATCGGCCGCGAATTCATGCCGACGCTGGACGAGGGCACGACCGTCATCATCATCGAGAAGGACCCGAGCATCTCGCTCGAGGCGTCGCTGGCCATGGACGCCGGCATTCACCGGGCGATGATGAAGCTGCCCGAGGTCACGGGTGTGGTGTCGCGCACCGGCGCGGACGAGTTGCGGCTCGATCCCATGGGCCTGTACCAGACCGACAACTTCATTCAAACGCGGCCGCGCTCGGAATGGACGCGCGGCCTCGATGAATTCCACGAGGCGTTGCGCAAGGAGCTCGCGGCGTTCGAGGGTCTGGATATCGCGTTCACCCAGCCGATCGACATGCGCGTGTCGGAGATGATCACCGGCGTGCGCGCGGCCATGGCGGTCAAGTTGCACGGCGCTGACCTCGCGGTGCTCGAACAAAAGTCGAAAGAGATCGAAGCCCTGCTCGGGCGTATCCCCGGCGCCACCGACATCGTGCGCGCGCCGCTCACCGGGCAGAAATACGTGCAGGTCACGCTGCGCTCGGCCGACCTTGCGCGCTACGGCATGAGCGCCGAGCGCGTGAATCGCGCCATCGAGATGGGCGTGGCCGGCGCCGAGGTCGCGGAGATCGTCGAGCGCGACCGGCGCACCCCGCTGCTGCTGCGCTACCCTGAGGCCGCGCGCGGCTCTATAGCGGCGTTGCGCCAACTGCTGATCGAGACGCCGCGCGGCGACAAGGTGCCGCTGCGCGCGCTCGCCGATGTCGACGAGGCCGACGGCCCGGTGCAGATCACGCGCGAGGCGGCGAAACGCCAGGTCGTCATCCAGGCGGACGTCGCGGGCCGCGACATGGTGGGTTTCGTCGACGACGTGCGGGCCGCGATCGCGCGCGACATCGAATTGCCGCAGGGCTATTACGTCAGTTTCGGCGGTCAGTTCGAGAACCAGCAGCGCGCGGCCAAGCGCCTGGCGCTGGTGGTGCCGGTGGCGGTGGGGTTGATCTTCATGATGCTGTTCACGGTGTTCGGTTCGCTGCGCCAGGCGTTGCTCGTGATCCTGAATATCCCGTTCGCGTTGATCGGCGGCGTCGTGAGCTTGTATCTCTCCGGCCTCTATCTCTCGGTGCCCGCCTCGGTCGGGTTCATCACGCTGTTCGGCGTCGCGGTATTGAACGGCATCGTCATGGTGAGCTACTTCAACCAGCTGCGCGCGCGCGGCAGTGCGCTGCTCGATGCCGTGCGCGAGGGTACGCAGCGGCGCCTGCGCCCGGTGCTGATGACGGCGCTGATCGCGAGCTTAGGATTGTTGCCGATGCTGCTCGCGACCGGCCCGGGTTCGGAGGTGCAGCGCCCGCTCGCGGTCGTCGTCATCGGCGGCCTGGTGACCTCGACGCTGCTGACGCTGGCGCTGCTGCCGATGCTGTACGCCTGGATCGAAGGACGGGGCAAGGCGCGAGCTTGAGCAGGCGTTGGGCCGCGCGCACAATGCGGCATGCGTCTGTGGAGCCTGCACCCGCGATATCTCGATGGCCGCGGATTAGTGGCGCTGTGGCGCGAGGCGCTCCTGGCGCGGAAGGTCTTGGCCGGACGCACGCGCGG
>JBKHXU010000116.1:0-31302 GCA_046565865.1 Gammaproteobacteria bacterium
CCACCGGCATCGTGCTCCTCGCCGGTTTCGCGCTGCCGCCGCTGTCGCGCTTGCGGCATGTACCGCCGCTGCGCGTGCTGCGGCGCGATCTCGCGCCACTGCCGGTGCGCGGCTGGGTGGTCTACGGCGCGGCGCTCGCGGCGGTGACGTTGTTAATGTGGCGCTACACGCAATCCGCGTCGCTCACCGCGGCCGTGCTCGCCGGTGCGATCGCCGCGGCGTCGATCCTTGGCGGCGTCGGATTTTTGCTGCTGCGCCTGGCGCGGCGGATGCCGGCGCGCGTCGGTGTCGCCTGGCGCTTCGGCGTCAACAATCTCTGGCGCCGGGCGCGCGCGAGCGTGAGCCAGATACTGGCGTTCGGGTTGGCCTTGATGGCGATGGCGGTGATTGCGCTGGTGCGCGGCGATTTGATGTCGACCTGGCAAACGCAACTGCCGGCGGCGACGCCGAATCATTTCGCGTTCAACATCCTGCCGGCCGACGTGGCCGCAGTGGAACGCTTTTTCAGCGGCCACGGCGTGCGCGCGCAGGCGTTGTACCCGATGGTGCGCGGACGCTTGATCGCCATCAACGACGCGCCGGTGGTCCAGGCGGTCACCAAAGAGGCGCGCGACGACGGCGCGGTAAATCGCGAACTGAACCTGACCTGGACCGACACGCTGCCGCCTGACAATCGCATCACCCAAGGGTCGTGGTGGGATGCCGTGGCCGCGCCCATGGCGGTGTCGGTCGAAGAGAAGTTGGCGACGCGGCTCAATATCAAACTCGGCGATCGGCTCACATTCTCGATCGGCGGCGAGGAACTCACGGCGACGGTCGCGAGCCTGCGCACGGTGCAATGGGATTCGTTTCATCCGAATTTCTACATGATCTTCCCGCGCGGCGTGCTCGATCCTTATCCCGCGACGTATCTCACGAGCTTTTATCTCGCGCCCCCGCAGAAGCCGCTGTTGCGGGATTTGGTACAGACGTTCCCGGCGGTGACCGTGCTCGAAATGGAGCGCGTTTTGGCGCAGGTGCGCGTCATCGTCGAGCAGGTGACGGCGGCGGTGGAGTTTATTTTGCTATTTGTGCTGGCCGCGGGATTGGTCGTGCTGTACGCCGCGTTGCAGGCGACGCTGGATGAACGCTTGTACGACGGCGCGTTGATGCGTGCGCTCGGCGCCAGCCGGCGCCAACTGCGCGCCGGCCACCTCGCCGAATTCACCGCGCTCGGACTCGCCGCCGGGATATTGGCCGCGATCGGTACCGAGCTGATTGCTTACTTGCTCTACGGCCGCGTGTTCGGGCTCGACTACGCGTTCAAATGGCAGGTGTGGCTGGCGGCGCCGCTCGCTGGCGCCGCGATCCTGGGTGCGGCGGGTTACATCGGTACCCGGCGGGTCGTGGGTGCGAGCCCGCTCGCGCTATTGCGCCGGCTCTAGCCCCCACCCGGTGCGAACCGCAGCAGCCGCTGCAAGTCATCGACATATTGTTGAAACGCATTGTGCCCGGCGGGGGTGAGGCGGTACGTGGTTTGTGCCCGCACCTCGCCGCTCTCTTTGCGCGGCTTCAAATATTTCGCGGCCACGAGTTTTTTTACGTGCGCGTCCAGATTGCCGTCGGTGGTTTCTAACGCCTGCTTGAGTTCCGTGAACGTCGCCTCGCCGCGGGTGGCGAGATAGGCCACCAGCCGCGTGCGCACCGGTTGGTGCAGCACGGGATCGAGCTCGACGTTGGCGATGTAGTCCATGGCGTCAGTGGTCGGTATCGAGCACCAGCCGCAGCTTCATGACAAAACCGTCCGCGCGCGTGAGCGTGGCGGACTTGTCGACGTCGCTGACGCGCAGGTTGTAGCGAATCTGTTTCCAATCCCCGGCCCCGATGCGATAGCGGCCGTCCGGCTGACCATCCTGCACAATGATGTCGAGCGGTTGCGCGAGGTGTAATGGCAGCACGACAGTATTGTCGCCGGCCAACGCGTCCGCCGCGATCTGGATGTGCATGGGCACGCGGCTGCCGGCGGGTATGCGCACGATCTCCGCGCCGCTGGCCGACGCCGGCCGGCGTTGATAATCAGTGAGGACCATCGGGGTCGCGGGCGGGATATCGCCGCGTTGTGTCAGCGCGTAAACGCCGGCGGCCGGAAGCAGCATCAACGCGAGCCACAGGGCGGAGGCCACGAGGCGCCGGCTATTGGTGGCGTGGGCGAACTTGTGATCGAGCACGAACCCGAGCGCGGGTAAACCGATCCCGAACACGCACACCGCGAGCCATTCGATCGCCGGGTACGGCAGCTTGAGCGCGACGCTGCCTAGACCCAGGCCGATGAGGATCAATCCGGCCCACGAGAGGACTCGCTCCGAGAACAATCCGTGGATGTAGAACGCGAGCCCCATGAGCGCGAACGTGACGCTGAAGAACAGATAACCGCCGCCGAAGAAATTCATCCCGAGGTTGATGAGCACGATCATGCCCATCAACAACCACCACACCTTCATGAGTTGACGCTGTACGAACGAGATGACCTCGTCGCGCTGCCGCCGCGCCGCGCGCGTGAGCCGGTAGTCCCATACCGCGACCGCGGCGAGAACGATTGCGATGCAGGCGTTGGCGGCAAGAGACCGTTGCCACACGACCGGAAACCGCTCCGGCGTGAACACGGCATTGATGAACAGGATGAGAAACGCCGCGGCCAGGCCCCACAACACTAACGTGTGGCGTTCGAGGCGCACGCTGCGATGCCCGTGCGCCATCATCGCGTGAATCGCCTCGAGTTGCCCGGTCGTCGTCGCCCACATATCCGCTCCCTTGCTTAACTCTGCGTTGCAGAGTATTGTCACTCTGCAATTCAGAGTATCCAACAAAAACCCCGGAGCGACAATCATGCATAGGAAACGGATCGGACTGGCATTGCTTGGCCTCGCCGCTTTGGGCGGTTGCGCCACCGCGCGCGTGCCGACGGCGGACGCGCTGGCGACGCTGCCGGTCGTCACCTTCGGCGACCCGGCGCCGAACCATCTGGAATACGTGCTGTACTTTCCGGCCGGCAAACCCATCCCGAGCGAGATGTTCGTGCGCGGCAGCGCTCTGGTACGCGACGCCGAAGGTCGGCTCGAGGTGGCGCTGAAACGCGACTTGTACGTGTACAAAGGCTGGGCCAGTTTCGATAAAAAGGAGTGGCGGCCGGATCGGGAGCTGATCACGGTCGCAGTCCTGGTCAAGGTGCCGAGCCCGGTGCACCCGCGGGCCGGGCAGTTGGGTGTGCAGATCGATTTCACGGACACCGCCCCTGGGCCGCGTAATCCATAGTACCAGCGCGACGATAATCGGCGGCCCGGCCCGATTTTTGCTTCTATTTGCCGGGATGCGCATCGCCCTCGATCGCCCATGAACACTGCTGCCCTGGCCATGGTCGCGATCGGCGCGGCTCTGCTTGCGATATCGCTGCCGACCGCCTGGCGCCTGAGTCGAAGCGCGGGCGCGTCGCGGCTCGAATGGAAGGTGCTGTGCGGCATGATCGTCGCGTTTCTCGCCGGTTATGTGGCCTACCTGTTTCAGCTTGGCGCCGCCCCGGTCGGCCGCATCGACCTCATGTCGCTGATGCTATTTGGCGTTGGTTTTTTCGTATGGGTCGTCACCCGCGGCAGCCTGCGGACGATTCAGTTCATGGCGCGCGCCGCGGACGCGGAGCGGCGCCGCTCGTTGCACGATCCGCTGACCGGTCTCGCCAATCGGACGCTGTTGCACGAACGCATGCAGTATTCGCTGGTGCGGCCGAGCGCCAGGCGACGCCGGTCGCCGTACTGCTATTGGATCTGAATCGTTTCAAAGACGTGAACGACGCGCTCGGGCACCAATCGGGCGACGCGCTGCTCAAGCAAGTAGCGCAGCGTCTGCGGACCCACGTACGCGCGTCCGATACCGTCGCGCGCTTGGGCGGCGACGAATTCGCCATCGTGTTGCCGGGCGCGGACATCGAGCAGGCGTTCGTGGTGGCGCAGAAGCTGGGTGTCGCGATCGAACATCCGTTTCTGATCGATGGACGTACGATGTCGCTCAGTGTCGCCGTCGGCATCGCGGTGTACCCGCATCATGGCGCCGACGCCTCGACCTTGTTGCGGCGCGCCGATGTGGCGATGTACGTGGCCAAGCGCGGCGACGGCGGGCAGGCGCCGTACGTGGTCTATCAGGTGGAGCAAGACGCCGGCATTCTGCGCAATCTGGAGCTGATCACGGCGTTGCGCGCCGCGGTCAAGGCCGACGAATTTCTGCTGCATTATCAGCCGAAGGTGAGCGTGAAAACCGGGCGACTGTGCGGCGTCGAGGCGCTGGTGCGCTGGCGCCCGGCCGGCGCCGAACCGATTTCGCCGGCGGAGTTCATCCCGTTGGCGGAACAGACGGGGCTTATCACCGCCATTACCCGCTGGGTCGTCGAGCGCGCGCTCGCGGACAATCAGGCGTGGCGCGCGCATGGTTATGCGGTACCGTTGGCGATCAACATCTCAGTGAAAGATTTGCGCGACCCGCAGTTCCCGGCGTTTCTGACCGGCGCGTTGGCCCGGTTCCACGTCCCCGCGAGCGAACTGACGCTCGAGATCACCGAGGGCAGCATGCTTGGCGATCCGGTACGCACGCGCCATGCGGTGGCGGCGTTGCATGCGCTCGGGGTGCGCATCTCGATTGACGATTTTGGCACCGGCTACTCGTCGCTGGCACATCTCCGGGAACTGCCGGCAACGGAACTTAAAATCGATCGCTCGTTCGTCCGCGATGTGATGTGGGATGAAAACGATGCCGTGATCGTGCGATCGATTGTCGACCTTGCGCACAACATCGGCCGGCGCGTCGTCGCCGAAGGTGTGGAGGATCAGGAAATTTTGGATTTACTGGAAATACTCAACTGCGACATCGCGCAGGGTTTTCACATTGCCCGCCCGGTTGACGCCGACACGTTGCAGGCCGACTGGCTGGCGGTACCGGACCGCCGCGTCGGACCGCGCCGCGCGGAGACGGTCAGCGAGGTCGTCGACGCCGACCCGGCGGTGGCGTCGACTCTGCACTAGCTCCGCCGGCGGAGCGCGCCACGAGCGTCGCCGCCGTGGCGACCGCCGCGATCACGGCAAACAGCAGGATGCCGGCGAGCGTGAGCCATTCGCCGATCGCTTGCGGCGCAACGACGCTGTGCAGCGCACGCAAGATGTCGAACCCCGCCTCCGGCAGCCGACGCTGAAGCTTTGTCGCTTCGAGTAACGCGACCGCCAAGACCGCAACGCCGAGGCCGACGCCCCCGCCCAGTGCTGCACGCAGCATCAATCCGGCGCCGCTCAATGCCCGCGGGCGGATCGGCGCCAGCACGTCGAGCACGGGCTCGCGCACGCCGAGCGGCGCGAACCGTTGCAACATGAGCAGCCCGGGCACGCCGATGGCGATGGTGAACAGGAAGAAATCGAGCCAGCCCATGGCGTCGACCATGACGCCGGTCGCGGGACCGGCGAGGATGCGCGGCAGCGCGAACAAGCTGGTGAACAGCGCGTATTGCGTCGCCGAGAATTGTTTCTGCGTCATGCGCAGCAACAGCACGCTAAAGGCGCCGGTGCCCATGCCGCTGGTCATGCTCTCGAATCCCATCGCCGCGTACATCAGCGGGCGATCGACGCCGACAAGGGCAATCAAGACATACCCCAGATTCGACAGCACTTGCAGTGTGCCGAACACCCACAGGGCGTGACCGAGGCCCATGGCCGTGGTTAGCACGCCGCCGAGGAACGTGCCCACCAGCGTGGTGACGAGGCCGATGGTGGCGGTGGCGACGCCGACGTCGAAGTCGTCGAAACCTACCTGCACCAGGAATGGCCGCACCAGCGCGCCGGCGAGATTGTCCGCGAGCTTGTACAGCACGACGAACGCCAGCAATTCGAGCGCGCGTGCCTTGGCCAAGAAACCCACGAACGGCTCCCACACAGCGGCGCGCAGTGATGACGGCGCATGGACGCGGTCTGTGTCAGGGCGCGGGGCGTACAGGGTGACGAGCAGCAGCGGCGCATACAGCGTGGCGATGACGACGAACACGGTCGGCCACGACCAGAGTCCGGCGAGCGTAATCGCGAGTCCGCCGGCGACAAACATCGCCGCGCGGTAGATCGCGATGCGCGCGCCGACCGCGACCCCTTGTTCGTGCGGCTGCAAAACTTCAACGGCATAGGCATCGATGGCGATGTCCTGACTCGCCGAGGCGAACGCGATCGCGAGCGTCAACGTGCCGATGATCCAAATGGCATCGGGGTGGCGCGCGAGGTCGCCGAGCCAGAAGGTAAGCGCGAGCAGCGCCACCTGCATCGCGAGCGTCCAGCCGAGCTTGCGCCCGAGGCGCGGGAACGGCAGTGCATAACGGTCCATCAGCGGCGACCACAGGAACTTGAAGCTCCACGGCGCCTGCGCCAGCGTGAACAGGCCGATGATTTTGATATCCACGCCCTCGCGCGCAAGCCAGGTGGGAATCGCGATCCATACCAAGCCGAGCGGCAGACCGGAGGAGAACGACAGCAGCGACACCGCGGCCGTGCGCCAACTTTTTAGCGCGAGCCAGACGGCGCGCCAGGCGGGGGTGGCGTTAGACATGCAGGGTAGGTTGGAACAAGTCAGGCGACGCCGTTGGTTTCGCCCAGTATAAGCGCCCGGCGCCGCCGCGGAAGCGCCGGTCGCCGGGGCGGCGGATCAGCGCAGCGGGTCGCTCAGCTTGCGCAGCATGGTGCGGATTACGGACAGCTGGTTTTCGAGATTGAGCTTGGTGGCCTCGAGGTCGGCGATGCGCCCGCTCAGGTTGTCCAGATTCTCGTGCACGCGTTTCAGATTCTCCAGCCGATGGTCCATCATGATTTTGTGCTCGCGCACCTGCGACAGGATCGGCGCCATCACCGCCTTGCTCCAGTTGCGCGCGGCCGTGTTGCAGTCGCTGTAGGTCTGGCGCGCGCGGCTGACCAGCGTAATGAAGAACTTCTTGATCACGAAGTGCTGCTCGGTCATGACCATGATGGCGCTGCCGCGGAAGGCTTCGGCCTCGTCGTAGAGCTGCTGCAGCTGGGTGCGAAAGCTGTCGAGCTGAAACTCCACCGGTTTGACCTTCGCCAGCCCGTGATCGGTGTGGAACTTGTTGTAGATCGCGAGCACCAGCCCGCGGATCTGCTGCGCCTGGGCGTGCGCCTTTTCCATCGCCTCCATAGCGCCGTCAAACAAGGTTTTCATGCCCACCTTGAGACCATGCGTGGTCCACGACTCTTTCATACTATTGCGCGAGCGCGTCATGAGCGCATCGAAGCTCTCGACGCTCAAATAGTCGAGCAGCACCTTGGTTTGATCCGACAGCACCGCGCGCGTCGTTTGAAAGCTCGCCAGCGTCTTGTCGTACGCCTGCTTTTCGTTGCGCATCTGCGCGATCATGGATTGGATCGCTTCCTGATTCTTGCCGCTCAAGCTGCGCAGCTCGATGAGCTGGCTGTCGACCGCCGCGAGCCGGCCCTCGATCATGGCGCGCGTGCTGTCGACCACCGTGCCGATCTCGCGCGCCACGCGTTCGCGCAGCAGCGCTTGTTTGCTGTTGATGATGTCGCGCGAGAGCTTGAGTTCGAGCGCTTGCAGACCGCTTTTGGTCAGCAGGCTTTGGTCGGTTTTAATCTTGCCGAGCAGGCCCTTTTGCGCAGATACCGGGAAGATATGGCTCTTGGTGACGCCCAAGGCGCGCGCGGTTTCCTGCATTTGGCGGTCGAGGGTGCTGGCGATGGCGTCGAGCGTGCGCAGATCGTCCCACAGCGTGTCGATCTTGTTCAGCACCACGATGCGGCCGTCGGCGAGCGCGTGTTTGACGTTCTGCACGTGATGAGTCCAGACGTCCAAGTCGGATTTGGTGACGCCGGTGTCGGCCGCGAGCACGAACAACACCGCGTGCGCACGCGGCAGCAGGTTGAGCGTGAGCTCGGGCTCGGTGCCGAGCGCGTTCAACCCCGGCGTGTCGACGATTACGAGGCCCTGCTTCAACAGCGGGTGCGGGAAGTTGATGATGGCGTGGCGCCATACCGGAATCTGCACCTTGCCATCGCTGCCAACGACGAAGCCGGGCGCGTTCGGCGTATAAAGACCGAGTTCCTCGGCCTCGCGCGCCGGCACCGTCCGGGTCTTGGCGATCTGCAGGAACGCCTCGGACATTTTCCTGGGGTTGTCGAGCTCGAGCGGCACGAGCGTCCAGGCGTTGGCGTCGCGGCGATATTCCGCGATCGTGGTCTGGCTCTTGCGCGTCTCGATCGGCAGCAGCTTGATGCTCGGCGGCTGCTTCTCGTCGTACAAAAGCTCCGTCGGGCACATGGTGGTGCGCCCGGCGTCCGACGGCAGCAGGCGCTGCTTATAGTCGGCGAAGAAGATGGCGTTGATAAGTTCGGTTTTGCCGCGCGAGAACTCGGCGACCAAGGCGATGACGAGGCGGTCCGAGCGCAGCTGATCGATCAGCTCATAGATGCGCAGGTCGTCTTCGCCGTGCCCGAGCCCCTGGGCTTCGACCCAGGTCTGATACTCCTGAATGATCTGGATCAGTTCGTCACGCCAATTCTTGAATTCACCGAGACGCTTGCCGAATGTACCTAACGGCAGCGCGGCGCGATCGGGAAGTGAAACGCCGACCATGGGATAAGCCATTGCCACAGGAGTTTACCGGTTAATCTTCAGGAAGCGCCAGAGCTTCTTCGGCAAAAGAGGTGAAACAACTATAGACCACGCCCGCCCATTTGGGAGACGGATGGGCAGGCCAGCGCGGGTTAACGCAGCATCAGCGCTATGCCGGCGTCCTCGAGCGGGCGGACGATGAGGATCAAGGTGAGTTGCAGCAGCACGAATACGGCGATCGGGGAAATATCGAGCCCGCCGAGGCTCGGAATCAGGCGTCGCGCCGGGGCCAGCATTGGCTCTGTCAGACTATAAAGAAGGTCGCCGACCGGGTGCCGGCTCATGCCGTAGGGATTGACCCACGACAGCACCACGCGGATCAGGATGGCGACGATGTACACCCACACCGCGAGCTCGATAAGGCGCGCGCTCGACAACAGCAGCACGCAGGGGACCGACGCGCGTCCGCCTTGCAGCCACGCGAGCAGATACACCTCAAACACCTGCAGCCCGAGCAACAGCACTACCGAGGCCAAGTCGATGCCGCCAGCCGGCGGGATGATGCGCCGCAGCGGCAGCAGCGGTGGGTTGGTCAGCGCCACCAGGAATTGGGCGAACGGGTTGTAGAAGTCGGCGCGCACCAGCTGGAACAGCAGCCGCAACATCACCGCCAAAATGTAAAAGCCGAACAGCACCTGGATGAGATACAGCCCCGCCTGACTGAGATACGGCGTCATGGAGTAGCTCCCAACATTTGCGCCAACTCGCGCGCCCGTTCGGCCGCCGCGCGCAGCGCATCGCGCATGAGCCCCGCCAGGTCGCCGCGTTGCAACACCTCAATGGCGCGTTCGGTGGTGCCGCCGGGCGACGTGACGCGGGCGCGCAGCGACGCCGGTTCCTCGGCGCCTTCGAGCGCCATTTTGGCGGCGCCGTAGGCGGTTTCGAGCGTGAGCAGCCGTGCCTGCGGCGGCGCCAGCCCTTGCTCGATGGCGGCGCGTTCCAGCGCCTCCATCATCAGGAAAAAGTACGCCGGCCCGCTGCCGGACAAGGCGGTGACGATGTCGAGCTGCTCTTCGCTGTCGACCCAGGCGGCGACGCCGACGGCGCGCAAAATCGATTCCGCCTGGGCGCGCATGGCGGCGTCGGTGGCGGCGTTGGCATAGAGCCCGCTGGCGCCGGAGCCGATCAGGGCGGCGGTGTTCGGCATGGCGCGCACGACGGCGAGCCCGCCGCCGAGCCAGCGCTCGACGTCGCCCACGCGCACACCGGCGGCGATCGAAATGATCAGCGGCCGTTTGCGCTGCACCGCGCCGGCCAGCGCCCGCGCCACGTCACGCAGGGTTTGCGGTTTCACCGCAAGAATCAGGATATCCGCGCGCGCCGCGACGGCGTTATTGTCGGCGTCGGTGCGCACTCGTAGCGTTTGTTCCAAGGTTCGGCGCTGGGCGGCGTCGGGATCGGACAACAGCAGCCGCGTGCGCGGCCAGCCGTTTGCGAGCAGGCCCGCGGCGAGGCTCCTGGCCATATTGCCGGCGCCGATGAACCCGATCAGCGGACGCCCGGCAGGGCTCGGTTTGCGCGCCGGTTTGCGCGGGCGGGAGGATGTGCGGCGCGTGCCTCGTTTCTTACTTTTGTTCGCGACCATGACCGGCAGTGTAAAACGAGGCGCGATTGCGGCAAAGGTGACCGCGAAGCGGTCATCCCGAGCCAGCCGCAACGCGGCTGTCCCGAGCGAAGCGAGGGAGCCCATACAGAAGGCTGTGTCGGTGAACGGAGGGAGATTTCTCGCTTTGCTCGAAATGACAGCTTGTTCAGGCTTCCCTCGCGCGCGTTGCAACCCCGCGGCCCGTGGACTAGAAATTAAGGGTGAAACCGTTCCCTCATCTCCCTAGCATGAGCATCGCGACATCCGATGGATATCTCTGAACTGTTGGCGTTCGCCTTCAAGCAAAACGCCTCGGACTTGCACCTTTCGTCCGGCCTGCCGCCGCTGATCCGCGTTGACGGCGAAATCAAGCGCATCAACGTCGATGCCCTCGATGATCGTACGGTCCACAACATGATCTACGACATCATGTCGGACAAGCAGCAGAAAGACTTCGAAGAGTTCCTCGAGTGCGACTTCTCGTTCGAGCTGCCGAACATCGCCCGTTTTCGCGTCAACGCGTTCAATCAGCAGCGTGGCCCGGGCGCGGTGTTCCGTACCATTCCGTCGAAGGTTTTGACGCTGGAGCAGCTGAACGCCCCGGAGATTTTTAAGAAAATTTCGGATCAGCCGCGCGGCATCGTGCTCGTCACCGGGCCGACCGGCTCGGGTAAGTCGACCACGCTCGCGGCCATGATCAACTACATCAACGAAAACTACCACGAGCATATCCTCACCATCGAGGACCCGATTGAGTTCGTGCACACCAGCAAGAACTGCCTCATCAACCAGCGCGAGATCGGGCGCGACACGCAGGGCTTCAACAACGCGCTGCGCGCGGCGCTGCGCGAGGACCCGGATGTGATTTTGGTCGGCGAGATGCGCGACCTCGAGACCATCCGCCTGGCGCTGACCGGCGCCGAGACCGGCCACTTGGTGTTCGGCACGCTGCATACGTCGTCCGCCGCCAAGACCATCGACCGTATCATCGACGTATTTCCGGCGGCGGAGAAGGACATGGTGCGCGCGATGTTATCGGAGTCGCTGCGTGCTGTGATCTCGCAGACACTCTTGAAGAAGATCGGCGGCGGGCGGCTGGCGGCACACGAGATCATGATCGGCACGCCGGCGATCCGCAATCTGATCCGTGAAAACAAGGTCGCCCAGATGTATTCCGCGATCCAGACCGGTCAGAACGTCGGCATGCAGACGCTCGACCAGCATCTGCAAGAGCTGGTGCGCACGCGTCAGATCCACATCGACGAGGCGCGCGCGGTGGCGGTGAACAAAGACCTGTTCAACAGCGCCGCTCTGGGCGCGCAAAAAACCGGCACGGGGGCGAAGGCGCAATGAACTTCACCGACCTGCTCAAGCTGATGAAGCACAAGCGGGGCTCCGACCTGTTCATCACCGCCGGTGTGCCGCCGTCGATGAAGGTCGACGGCAAGATCATGCCGGTCACAAAACAGGCGCTGACGCCGGAACAGTCGCGTGCCATGGCCTACGGCATCATGAACGAGGAGCAGCGGCGCCAGTTCGAGGCGAAGAACGAATGCAACTTCGCGATCGCGCCGATGGAGATCGGGCGCTTTCGGGTGAACGTGTTCATGCAGCAGCAGCGCGTCGGCATGGTGCTGCGCACCATCAACACCGACATCCCGCGCTTCGATGATTTGAATTTGCCCAAGGTGTTGGCGGACGTGGCGCTCACCAAGCGCGGTTTGGTGCTGTTTGTCGGCGGCACCGGCTCGGGTAAATCGACGTCACTCGCAGCCATGATCGGCTATCGCAACGAGTACAGCTACGGTCACATCGTCACCATCGAGGACCCGGTCGAGTACGTGCACCCGCATAAGAACTGCATCGTCACCCAGCGCGAGGTGGGGGTGGATACCGAGTCCTACGATACGGCCCTGAAAAACGCGATGCGCCAGGCACCGGACGTGATCCTCATCGGCGAAATCCGCCACCGTGAGACGATGGACCTTGCGATCCAATTCGCCGAGACCGGCCACCTGTGTCTGTCAACGCTGCACGCGAACAACGCCAATCAGGCGCTCGATCGCATCATCAACTTCTTCCCCGAGGACAAGCGCAACCAGTTGCTCATGGACCTGGCGCTGAACTTGAAGGCCATCATTTCGCAGCGCCTGATCCCGATGAAGAGCGGCAAGGGGCGGGTGCCGGCGGTGGAGGTCATGATCAACACGCCGCTGATCCAGGACCTGATCATGGAGGGCAATATCCCCGGCATCAAAGACCTCATGGCAAAGTCCACCGAGGCCGGGATGCAGACGTTCGACCAGTCGCTGTTCAGCCTGTACGAGGCGGATCTGATTTCCTACGACGATGCGCTGCGCAACGCCGACTCGGTGAACGATGTGCGCCTGCGGATCAAACTGGAAGGCAAGGACTCCAAAGGCAAAGAGCTCGGCGACTCGATGCGCAACGTCACGTTCAAATAGCGGGCTACTTGTCGCGCGCGGTCGCCGCCGCAGCAGGGGCGCTGGCCGGACGCTGGCGGCACGCGCTGGCGAGCCAGCGATCGAGGCAAACCAGCTGCAACTCGATGCCCTTCACGATCGCCTCCGATCGGCTTTTTACCTGCATCTTGGTGTAGATGTTCTTGGTGTGGTTCTTTACCGTCATCAAGCTGATCGCCAGCGCCTCGCTGATGTCCTTGTTGCTGTTCCCCTCGTAGATCAACTGCAGGATCTCCAGCTCCTTCGGCGTCAATCGCGGCGCCGGCGCATGTCGACCCGCGCGCTTGTTTTCGATGGCGAGACGGGTGAGCGCCGCGTGCAAATGCGGCACGATGAATTACAGAATGCGTACGTGCTTGGGCATGGCGCGCTCAGCGACATTGGCGAACCAGAAGTAGGTGCCGGTGACGCCGGGGAAGTCGGCTTGGCCGTAGGCGACGAAGTTGAGCACTCCGTAGCGCGTCAGCCGTCGGCGCGAGATCGGATCGACCTGCGACGACGGCTCGTTCATGTTCACCAACATGGGCTTGCGCTCGCGAATCCACCATGAGATGAACGGGCTGCGGACATAGCCCTCTTCGGAAAGGACTTCGCGCAAGTAACTATTCGGGAAATTTTCCGATACCAAGGCGAGCGGCAAGACTTCACGTCCGCGGATGTAACCCACGCCGCCGATCATCAGCTGGTGCGGCAGCACGCGCTGCAATTCCTCTTCGATGAGGCGGGTGACGTCATCGACGGTACTGCTGTGCAGCGTTTGTTCCGCGATCTGGGCGAGCAGGATGGTTTCGTCCAGTGTGAGCTGCGGTGACATAGGGGCCTCCAATACCGATTCCCTGTTCGTTCCCCCATCATAGCAGGGACTTTTGCGGGCCCTGAAGTTTTACGCGGTACCGGACAAGGAAGGCGACGACAAGGGAAAGAGGCGATGCAAAAGGCCGGGCCTCTTGCATCGCCAAGATACTACAGGCCGAAGTAGCGCAGCGCGCCGACCGCCACGATCAAGATCAAAGCCCCAAGCATGACATAGTTGAACTTGCGCTTGTCTCTCAATGCGAGCTTCACGATCGCCCCCTCTGTTGATTAAGGCGCACTCACTATAAACCCACATTTGGTGCAGCGATATCAACCGCGCGGCCAGCGGCGGCCGCCGCACTGTAGCGGAACGGCGACAGCACAGAAACGAGACAACCATTGATCCGCCCGGCGTGAGGCGTTTTTGCTGTCGCCGTGGCGACACACCCCGCGCCGAATGGGCATCGGTAAACGGTTGAACTCGCATCGATTGCGGACCGGCACGCGATTTGCGCTTTCTAAGCCCGCTGGCTTGAAAATACTTTCAAGGAGGTGGCTATGTCACGGATGACGGAAACCTGGCACTACTTGTTTGTGGCCGTGTTGGCGCTCGCGGCGGGATCGGAGTCGCTGGCGGAGCGGTTGGCGCGCGCCTATGAAGCGGGGTTACAACGGGCGGTGACGGAAACGGAGTGGCCGGCAAATATGCAAGCGTATGTCGCGGAGTTGCAGGCGCAGCTCAAGCGCATCGTGCCGATCGATTTGCACGGCGTCGACATCCAGGCGCTCAAAGCGGCGTTTGCCGACGCCGACCCCAATCTGGTGCGGAGCATCGCACGGCGGACCGTGCTGTTATATCGACGGCTCATCGAAGAAAGCGCGAGATAGTCGCGTCGCGCTAGTCGCGCGCCTCGATCTCATACACCAACTGTCCGCCGACCCATGTGTGTGTAACCCGTCCGCGCAGTTGCTGACCCAGAAACGGCGAATTGCGCCCACGCGAAACCATAGTCTCAGCCGTTAATGTCCAGTGCGCATTTGGATCGAAGATGCAGACGTCGGCGGTCGCGCCGACGCCCAGACGCCCGACCTCCACGCCCAGTATGTCGGCCGGCCGCTGCGTAAGCAGCGCGATCGCCTCGGGCAACGAAACGACATTGTCGTCGACGAGCTTGAGGGTGAGCGGCAGCAGCGTCTCCAGCGCCGAGACGCCGGGCGCCGCGTCGGAGAACGGCGCCAGCTTAGCATCCGGTTCGTGCGGTTGATGATCCGAGCAGATGGCGGCGATGGCGCCGCGCGCGAGCCCTTGGCGCAAGCCGTCGCGATCGGCGCGGCTGCGCAACGGCGGCTGTACATGGCACTGGGTGTTGAAGTCGCCGATATCGTGTTCGGTGAGGTGCAGGTGATGCGCGGTCACGTCCGCGGTTACCGGTAGCCCGCGGCGTTGCGCATCCATGATCATCGCCACGCCGCGCGCGGTCGAGAGGCCGCAGAAATGCGCGCGCACCCGCGTCTGTTCGATCAGCGCCAGGTCGCGCGCGATGCCGACGGTTTCGGCCGCCTCGGGGATGCCGGGCAATCCCAAGCGTGCGCTCACTTCGCCCTCGTGCATGCAGCCGTTGCACTTGAGCCACGGGTCTTCCGAATGCAAGAACACGGTGAGGTCGAAGCTCGCCGCGTACTCCATCGCGCGGCGCATGACGAGAGTGTCGGTGATCGGTTCAAGCGCGTTGGTGAAGCCGACGCAACCGGCCTCGTCCAGCGCTTCCATGTCGCTCAGCTGTTGGCCTTTCATACCGACCGTAAGCGCGCCGAGCGGATGGATAAACGTGAGCCCCAAGCGCCACGCGCGCGATTGGATCATTTGCACCATCGCCGGCGTTTCGATCACCGGGCGCGTATCGGGCGGGCAGCAGAGCGTGGTGATGCCGGCCGCAACCGCGGCGCGCAGTTCGCTTTCGAGCGTCGCCTTGTATTCGAGCCCCGGCTCGCGCAGTCGCGCGCGCAGATCGACCAGACCCGGGCAGACGATCTTGCCGCGCGCGTCAATGGTGCGCTTGGCGCTGAAGTCCGCCGGCGCCTGGCCGATGCCGACGACAAAACCGCGCCCGTCGATGTAAACGTCGTGCGTGCCGTCGACATGGTTCGCCGGGTCGATGAGGCGACCGCCGCGGATGAGCACGCTCATGCGTTCCCCTTCACCGCCGTGCGCGCATCGCTGCGTTCGTTCGGTCCGCCCAGGATCAGCGCCATGATAGCCATGCGCACCGCGATGCCGTTGGTGACCTGCGGCAGAATCACCGAGCGCGGGCCGTCGGCGACGGCGGAATCGATTTCGAGCCCGCGGTTCATCGGGCCGGGGTGCATCACGATCGCGTCCTTGTCTGCGAGTGCGAGCTTCTCCGGCGTCAGGCCGTACAGGTTGAAATATTCCTGCTCGCTCGGGATCAGCGCGCCGCGCATGCGCTCCTGTTGCAGCCGCAGCATGATCACGACGTCGACGCCGGCGAGGCCGGCGCGCAGATCGGTGTACGGCACGACGCCGAGCTGTTCGACGGCGGTGGGCAGCAGCGTCTTCGGCGCCACCACGCGGATATCCGGCACGCCGAGCGCATTGAGCGCGCGGATCTGCGAGCGCGCCACGCGCGAGTGCAGGATGTCGCCGACGATGGCGACCTTGAGCTTGTCGAAGTCGCGCTTGTACTCGCGGATGGTGTACATATCGAGCATCGCCTGCGTCGGGTGCGCGTGCGCGCCGTCGCCGGCGTTGATGATGTGCACGTGCGCCGGCACGTGCTGTGCGATCAGGTGCGCCGCGCCGCTGCGATTGTGGCGCACGACGAACAGATCGGTGTGCATCGCCTCGAGGTTGCGCACCGTGTCGAGCAGCGTCTCGCCCTTGCTGGTGCTCGACATACCGATGTTGAGATTGATGACGTCGGCCGACAGCCGCTTGGCCGCGATCTCGAACGTCGTGCGCGTGCGCGTGCTGGATTCGAAAAAGAGATTCACGACGGTCTTGCCGCGCAGCAGCGGGACCTTTTTGATTTCGCGCTGGCCGACCGAGAGGAATGAGGCGGCGGTGTCGAGAATGTCGAGGATGGTTTGCCGGGGCAACCCTTCGATGGTCAGGAAATGGCGCAGTCGCCCCTGGCCGTCGAATTGAATTTGGCCCGTCACCCGCCGGCCTCCTGTAGCGTCAGTTGCAGCGCGTCCGGACCGCCGACAAGCTTGACGTGCTGGCGCCGATCGAGCGTCACACGCTCGCCCGCGATCTGCGCCTCGATCGGCAGCTCCCGGCCCTCGCGCGCGATCAGCATCGCGAGCGTGACCGACGCCGGGCGGCCGTAGTCGAAGATTTCGTTCAGCGCCGCGCGGATGGTGCGGCCGGTTTGCAGCACGTCGTCGACCAGCACGATGTGGCGGTCGTCGATCGCGACCGGCAGCTGCGACGCCTTGACCTGCGGGTTGATGCCAATGCGCGTAAAGTCGTCGCGGTAAAACGAGATGTCGAGCGTGCCGAGTGGATCGGCGAGCGCGAGCGCGGCATGCAGCCGCTGCGCGATCCACGCGCCGCCGGTATGGATGCCGATCATGACCGGATCGCGCGCGCGTAAAGGTTGCAGCTGCTCCGTCATCCGGCGCAGCGCGGCGGCGGCATCGAGTTGAATGCTCAAGCGTCGCTCCGCTGCTCGTTCAAAAACGCTTGCAGGATGGTTTGGGCGGCGAGCTTGTCGATGTGGTGCTTGTGCTGCTTCAACGGCACGCCGGCCTCGAGGAGGGTGTCGGTCGCGGCGCGCGAGGAGAGGCGTTCGTCTGCCATGTGTACCGGCAAATTGTAGCGGGCGCGCAACGATTCACCAAACGCCCGCGCCGCGCGGGTGACGCGGTTGGCGCTGCCATCCATGTTAAGCGGCAGGCCCACCACCAGGCCGTCGGGTCGCCACTCCGCGACTAACCGATCGATGGCGTCCCAGTCGGGGTTTGCGCCCTTGGCGGCGAGTACCGCCAGGGGCTGAGCCATGCCGGAAAAGGTACTGCCGACTGCTACACCCGTATGCCGCTCCCCGTAATCGAACCCGAGGAAGGTGCGGTTCAAGCGTGGCCGGCCTCGGACGAGAGCAGGGTGAGATCGACGCCGACGGCGCCGGCGGCAGCGCTCCAGCGGTGTTCCAGCGGGATTTCGAACAGCACGTGCGCATTCGCCGGGCCCGAGAGCCACGAGTTTTCGCTGAGCTCGCGTTCGAGCTGACCCGCGCCCCAGCCGGCGTAACCGAGTGCGACCAGCCAGCGGTCGGGCCCGCGGTCGGTGGCGATCGCCTCTAAAATATCCCGCGAGGTCGAGACGCCGATGGTGTCGGTGATCGGCAGCGTTGAATCCCAATTGCCGATCGGTTCGTGCAATACGAAGCCGCGGTTGTTCTGCACCGGCCCGCCGAGATAGATCGGCATGTCAGCGGCAACGCTGCTGCTAGCCTCGATCGTGAGCTGGTCGAAGATGTCGCGCAGCTTCAAATCCGTCGCGCGGTTGATAACGAGGCCCATGGCGCCGTCGCGCGTGTGCTCGCAGATGAACGTCACCGTGCGCGAGAAATTGGCGTCGGCCAAAGTCGGCATGGCGATGAGGAAATGATTCGTCAGCGAGACCAATTGATTCATGCCGATAGTATCTGGCAGCCCTACCACCGGTGCAACCGACCGCTACGCGGTCGTCCCGAGCGTAGCGAGGGATCTCCCCAGGATAGGCACGGTGTCAACGGAGGGAGATTTCTCGCTGCGGCTCGAAATGACAGAAAATCGCGTTTTTAATACTCGCCGCCGACGAGGGTATCGTTGAAAAGCCATGTGCGGGTGATGTGCAGGATGTCGGCGTCGGCGCGGATGTCGGCCGGAAACGGCGCGAACGGCGCCGATAATTGCACAATGCGCACCGCGGCGTCGTCGAGCAGCTTGTGGCCGGAGGACTCGCTGATGCTGATGTCGTTAACGCTGCCGTCGGCGTTTAGCGCGACCGTGAGCCGCAGCCGCCCGCGCAGGCCGCGGCGCTTCGCCTCTTCCGGATAGTTGAGGTTGCCGACACGTTCGACCTTTGCCTGCCACGCGGCGATGTACATCGCATACTTGTACTCCTGCGTGCGCGCATTGACGAATTTGCGCTTCGGGCGTTTTTGGTACTCCTGCCAGGTGCGGCTTATTTCGGCATTCAAGCGCGCGCGCTCCTCGATCTCGGGTGGTGTCAGCAGACCGATCTCGGGAACCCGTGTGTCGCGCGCCTTCTTGTCCGGTTGTGCCTCGGTCGGCGCCATTTTTTTGTCGGCGCGGTCGGTGAGATAGGCGGTTTGCTCGCGTTTCTGGGTGATACGTCGTTCGCTTTTTGGTTGCATCGCCGGCAGACCCTTTTGCTGCTCGGCGATCTCGCGCACCGGCAACGGATTGCGCGCGATGTCCGGTTTATCGCTGTCGCCGCCGCCGTCTTGATTCGCCTGCGCCAGAAACTCAGGGTTATCCGGCGCCCGGTCGCTGCGCGTCTGCACCAGCGTGATCTCGAGTGTCGGCAGCCGCGCGATCTCACCCAACTTCGGCACCGTGAACGTGACGCCGAGGATTACGATCATGTGCAACAACAGTGAACCGAAGGCGGCAACACCCAGGCGGTCGGTGTTGGAAAAATTGACGGCGGCGGTACTCATGTGACCGGATCAACGAAACCCGAAAGGCTCGGCAAAAATTATATCTTAGCGGCGCGTGTTTGCCCGGTGGCAGCGCGCGGCGATGGCGTCGAGCAGAGTGGCGCTGATGTTCAGGCCATATTGTTTGTCGAGCTCGCGGATGCAGGTGGGACTGGTGACGTTGATCTCGGTGAGATAGTCGCCGATGACGTCGAGGCCGACGAACAGCAGCCCCGCCTCGCGCAGCTTCGGTCCGACCTCATTGCAGATCCAGCGGTCGCGCGCACTCAGCGCCACCCCGGTACCGGTGCCGCCCGCGGCGAGATTGCCGCGGTTTTCGCCCGCGGATGGGATGCGCGCCAGCGCGTAGGGGATCGGCTCGCCGTCGATCAGCAAAATGCGCTTGTCGCCGGCGCGAATCTCGGGCAGGTAACGTTGCGCCATGACTTGGCGCGCGCCGCGCTGGGTTAGTGTCTCGAAGATGACGTTAGCGTTAGCGTCGGTCGCGACCACGCGAAACACCGATGCCCCGCCCATGCCGTCGAGCGGCTTCGCCACGATGTCCCCTTGCGCCGCCAGGAACGCGCGCAGGCGCGCGTGTTCGCGCGTGATCAGCGTCGGCGGCAGGCACTGCGGAAACCAGGTGGTGTAAAACTTCTCGTTGGCGTCGCGCAGACTGCGCGCGCGGTTCACCACCAGCGCCCCGCCGGCCTCCGCATGTTCGAGCAGATACGTGGTGTAAATGTATTCGAGATCGAACGGCGGGTCCTTGCGCATGAGGATAACGTCGACATCTGCCAGCGGCGCCTCCTGCGGTGCGCCGAGTTCGAACCAGCGCTGCGGGTCTTTATATACTGTGAGCGGTCGGCGGCGCGCGCGGGCGGCGCCGGACTCCCAGTACAGATCGCGCTGTTCCATGTAGTAAAGCGTCCAGCCGCGCGCCTGCGCCTCCCACAGCATCGCCAGCGTCGAATCCTTGTGAAAGTTGATGGACTCAATCGGGTCCATCACCACGGCGAGCCGCGTCATCGGATCGCCGGGTTGGTCGGTGTCGGCGCGGTCGCGTCGCGCTGCTCGCGTGCGGCGGCGAGCAGGGCCAAGCGCGCGATGACGCCGTAGGCGTAGAAGCGGTTGGGGCGGGCGTCCGGCGCCAGGCGCGGGTTGGGATAGCCGCACGGGTCGGCAAAGGCCAGCGGTTCGAAATGCATGCCGGGCGCATTCAGGTTCTCCTCCGGACCGCGCGCCGTATGCACGCGGTAGAAACCGCCGATGACGAAGTGGCCGATCATGTATACCACCGGCTCGGCATAGGCCTGCTCCGTGCCCCAGGTCTCGAAGGTCGGCACACCCTCTTGTACCAGCACCCGCGTTACCGCCAGCCCTTCCTTGATATGGGCCATCTTGGTCCGCTGCTTCCGGTTAAGGTCGCGCACCTCGTCCGGCGAGCGCACGGTCATGATGCCCATGCCGTAGGTGACGGCGTCGGCCTTGACGATCACGAACGGTTCCTGGGCGATGCCATACTCGCGGTACTTTTCGCGAATCGTCGTCAGTACCGCGTCGACGTTCTGCACCAGGCAGTCCTCGCCAGCGCGCTTCTGAAAATCGATCTCGCCGCAATTGCGAAAGATCGGGTCGATCAGCCAGGGGTCGATGCGGATGATGTCGGCCAGCTCGGCGGCGATGCGCCGGTAGTGGCCGAAGTGGGTCGACTTCAGGCGGTTGCGCCACCCAAGCGCGAGCGGCGGCACCACCGGCTGGGTTAGATTTTCTAGGATCTCCGGGCGTCCGCCCGATAAATCGTTGTTGAGCAGAATCCAGCACGGTTCGAACTCGCCGATGTGCACCTTGTTCCCCCGCCGCGCGATCGGTTCCAGTAACAACTGCCGTTCCGACGGCAGCTCCACGGTGCGCGGCGCGGCGACATCGGGAAGCAACGAACCCAGGCGTACGCGCAGTCCCGCCTGGGTAAGGATGTCGGCAAGGCTCGCCAGGCTCTCGAAGTAAAACAGGTTGCGCGTGTGGTTCTCCGGGATGAGCATGACGCCGCGCGCCGTCGGACAAATCTTTTCCACCTCCACCTGTACCGCCTGCACCGCCAGCGGCTGGAACGCGGGGTTGAGATTGTTGAAGCCGGCCGGGAATAGATTGGTATCGACGGGCGCGAGCTTAAAACCGGCGTTGCGCAGGTCGACCGAGCTATAGAACGGCGCCGGCGTTTCGCGGAACCGCGACCGGAACCACTGTTCGATGGCCGCTTGGTGCTGCAGCAGATGTGATTCAAGTTCGAGCAGCGGGCCCGTCAGCGCGGTAGTGAGATTCGGAACTGCTGCACGCGATTCGTCGCCCATGGCCCGCTCCATATCTAGTGACTGCCAATCTCGATACCCGCTTGGGGACGAGAGCATATCGGGTCGGTTTTCGGCCCGCTACCTGGCACAGTTCATGCACCACCTGAGGAGCAAAAACGGGCCGGGGATGCGAGAAAAACGCCGGCCGCAACACACCGGCGGCACGCGGCAATCGATGGACTATAGTTGAGGGAAGTCGTCGCACAGACAGCCGGGCCGCATGGATTTAATGCGGTCTTTATGCTAACAAATCATTAATCTAGACGACCAACTAAATGTGAGTCGTAGCGAACCACGAGCGGGCGATTGGCGTCTCTTTTCTCGTGATTCTGTGGCGACTTGCCTGAGGGTACGTGCGCGTGGGTATCAAGGTAATGATCATTGACGACAGCAACACCATTCGCCGCACCGCCGAGGCGTTGCTGAAGAAAGCAGGGTACGAGGTTTATACCGCCGCGGACGGATTCGAGGCGATGTCGCTGATTACGGACAACCAGCCGGACATTATTTTTGTCGACATCATGATGCCGCGGCTTGATGGGTACCAGACGTGTCAGCTGATCAAGAACAACAAGCGGTTCAAGGACACCCCGGTCATCATGTTGTCGAGCAAGGATGGTCTCTTCGACCGGGCCCGCGGCCGGATTGCCGGCTCCCAGGAGCATGTGAACAAGCCGTTTACGCAGGAAGAATTGATCGACGTGATCAACAAGTACGTGCATTAGAACAAACAGCGTAGAACATTACGGAGTAGGGCTTATGGCGATCAGAAACGTTTTGGTAGTGGACGACTCAGCGACCGACGCGCATCTCTTAACCGAAATGCTCAAGAAGAACGGTTTTACCGTGTCGACTGCAACCACCGGCGAAGAGGGCGTGGCGAAGGCCAAGAAGGAGAAGCCGGACCTCATCCTAATGGACATCGTGATGCCGGGTATGAGCGGTTTCGAGGCGACGCGGTCGATCTCAAAGGACCCGGAGACCGCAAAGATCCCGGTCATCATCTGCTCGACCAAGGGTCAGGAGACCGACAAGGCCTGGGGCCTGCGTCAGGGTGCCAAAGACTACCTGGTGAAGCCGATCAACGAAAAAGCGCTGATCGAGAAGATCAAGGCGCTGTAACGTGACACGTACGCGCCAGGACCCGCTCGCGCTGCTGCGCAAGATGCAGCAGCAGAGCCTGGATAGCGCCCCCGGTCTGCCGCAGGAAGTTCAGGCGGCGGTGCTATGGTCCGGTGTCGGTTTCCGACTCGCCGATTTGCAGCTGGTCTCGCCGCTCGATCATGTGCTCGAAGTCTTGCCGGCGCCGGCGTTGACGCCGGTGCCGGGCACCAAGCCGTGGGTCAAGGGCGTGGCCAACATCCGCGGTAATCTGGTGACGATCGTCGATCTGCCAGAGTACTTCGGCAAGGCGCCGGTGTTCTTGGATGACAACGCCCGGCTCATGGTGGTGAATGTGCCCGGTCTGAGTACCGGGCTGCTGGTGAATGAAGTGCTGGGACTGCGTCATTTCGACGAGGAAGTCGAGCGCCGCGATCTCGATGGTGTCGACGATCCGGCGATGGCGCACATGCGCGGTGGTTTCTTGCGCGACAATGTATTGTGGGGCGTGTTCGACATGCGGTCGCTGGCGGAAGCGCCGACTTTCAAACACGTGGCGGCGTAACAAGGCAGCAGCCGGTAGGGACCAATTTGAGGCGAGGTGCAATTATGTTCAAGTCGAAAAAAGACAACGTGATCGACCAGCCGTCCGAGGACATCATCGACCTCGCCGACGGACAGATCGCCGCTGGCAGCGGCGCCGCGGGCGGATCGCGGTTCGCGCTGCTCGGCAACGTCAAGGCGCTGTCGGGTCTGCCGTTCCTGTTGGGCGGCCTGGTGTTGTCGATCATCGCGATGGTTTGGCTGCTGTCGATCAACACCCAGCGCGCCGAGCGCGAGTCGAAGTACATCGAACAGTCCTCGCAGCTGCTCATGTTGTCGCAGCGTCTGGCGAAGGACGCGCGCGAAGCGGTGCAGGGGCAACCGATCGCGTTTAAGACGCTGAAGGAGTCGCGCGATCGGTTCGACGCGATTTTGGGTACCCTGAAGAGCGGCGACGCCGCGCGCAACATCGCGCCGACGCCACCCGAAGTGGCGCAGCCGCTCGACGAGGTCATCAAGATGTGGGCGCCGAAGCCGAACGAAGGTCTGCGCGCCCAGGTCGACCAGATTTTGGGACAAGAGAAGTCGCTGTACGCGATGCGCGATCACGTGCTCGCGATCAACCAGATGGCGCCGCTGCTGCTCGCGATCTCCGACGAAATCGTCGAGCTCGGCGGCCAGGCCGGCATGCGGCAGGAACATCTGTACCTCGCCAGCCGTCAGGGCATGCTGTCGCAACGCATCGCCAAGGACGTAAACCTGTTCGCCCAGGGTGGCAACGAGGCGGCGGTGGCGGCGGCGCAGTTCGGCAAAGACGCCAAGCTATTTAAGGACACCGAGGCGCGCCTGCGCACCATGGTCCCGGCGCCGATCAAGCCCAAGCTCGACGAGTCGGCGCAAATCTTTGCCGAGATCAGCGGCCACGTCGAAGGCATTCTCGGCAGCGCCGCGGAGCTGTTCGTATCGCAACGCGCGAGCCAGCAGGTATTCGAGTCGAGCGAACCGCTGCTCAAGAAATCGCGCGAGTTGGTCGAGGCCTATAACAACTGGGGCCAGGGTCAGGCGGGCTTGATCTACGCCGTCGTCGGTCTCGGTTTCACGGTGTTGATGTTCCTGTTCCTGTTGGCGCGCAAACTGGTGGTGGACGCCCGCGACCGCGAGCGCGCGAGTGCCGAGCAGAACCGCCAGACGCAGGACTCGATTCTGAAGCTGCTCGACGAAATGGGCGACCTCGCCGACGGCGACCTGACGATTCAGCCGGAGGTGACCGAGCAGATCACGGGTGCGATCGCAGACTCGGTGAACTACGCCGTACGCGAAATGCGCAACCTGGTATCGCGCATCAAGAACGCCGCGCAGCAGGTGGCGGTGGCGTCCGAGCACTCGCGCCAGACCGCGACCGATCTGACCGAGGCGGCGTTGAAGCAGGCGGCGCAGATCACCGAAACCACCGAGCGGGTCAAGACCATGGCGCGCTCGATGGAAGACATGTCGAAGAGCGCCGAGAAGTCCGCGCAAGTGGCGCAGGGCTCGGTGACCACGGCGAAACGCGGAACCGAGGCGGTGCAGAACACGATCCGCGGTATGGATGAAATGCGCGAGCAGATTCAAGAGACGGCGAAACGTATTAAGCGTCTCGGTGAGTCGTCGCAGCAGATCGGTGAAATCGTCGAGCTCATCAACGACATCGCCGAGCAGACCAACATCCTCTCGCTCAACGCCGCGATTCAGGCGGCGATGGCGGGCGAGGCCGGCCGCGGTTTCGCGGTGGTCGCGGACGACGTGCAGCGTCTGGCGGAACGTTCCGCCGAGGCGACCAAGCAGATCGCGGATCTCGTCAAGACCATTCAAGCGGACACGAACGAAGCCGTGGCGTCGATGGAGCAGGCCACGAACGGCGTGGTCGAGACCACGCGCCTCGCCGACGCCGCGGGCCAAGCGCTCGGCGAAATCGAGTCGGTGTCGGAACAGCTGTCGACCCTGATCGTGTCCATCGCCCACGACGCGCATCGCCAGTCGCAGACGGCGACGGTGGTGTCGACCAGCATGGCCAAGATTCAGGAGACCACCACGCTCACCTCGTCCGGTACCCGGCAGGCGGCCGAATCGATCGGCAAGCTGTCGGACCTGGCGCGCGAGCTGCAGGCCTCGGTGTCCGGCTTCAAGTTGCCGGCCTAAGTCAGGGCGCGTCCGCGCCGGTGTATGGCCGGCGCGGACACCGAACCCGAAACGTGAGTCGCGCGCATAGCGGGACTGGGTAAGAGCGATACATCGTGAGCACGTACCGGAAAGTCGACCCCAGCACGCTCGGGTGGGTCAAGAGCGAAATCGACGAGACGCTCAAGCAAGCGCGCTTGGCGCTCGAGGGCTTCGTCGAGAATCCCGCCGACCGTACGCGTCTGCGTTTCTGCGTTACCCACCTACACCAAGTAGTCGGCACGCTGCTCATGGTCGAGCTGGACGGCGCCGCGTGGCTCGCGCGCGAGGTCGAGTCGCTGGCGGAAGCGGTGCTGGAAGAGAAGACGGAATCGTCGGACGCCGTGTTGGAGACGTTGACGCACGGTATCCTGGTGCTGCCCGAGTATCTGGCACGGCTGCAATACGGCCACCCCGACGTCCCGCTGCGCCATCTGGCGCTGATGAATCAGCTACGCGCGGCGCGCAAGGCGCCCGCGGTTGAACCGCTCGAACTGTTCGATCCCGATCTCTCGGTACGCCCGCCGCCGGCGCAAATCGCCGAACGCCTGTCCGACATCGAGTACGCCGCGCGCGCACGCACGCTGCGCGCCGAGTATCAGACGGCGTTGCTCGCGTGGTTGCGTGGCCCGACCGACCCCGCGCCGCTGAATAAAATCGCCGCGGTGGTGGACGAGCTCAAAGCACATGCGCCGCTGTCGGTGCTCGAACAGCTGTTCTGGGCCGCCGGTGGTTTGCTCGAGGCGCTGATCGACGGTGGCTTGGAGGCGACCTCGGATCGCAAGAAACACCTGGCACGTCTCGATCAGCAGATTAAAAAGATCATCGACGGCGGCGAGAAGTCGGCGCTGCGCAGTTCGTCCGAGCATTTGGTGCGGGCGTTGTTGTTCGACATCGGTCAGGCGCGCGGCAACGGCGAGCGCGTGACGCAGCTCAAGCGCGCGTTCAATCTCGAATTGTTGCTCGGCACGGCGGCGCACGAGGAAACGACCACGGTATTCGACTTGCCGACGCCAGAGGTGCTGGAGTCGGTGGCCAAGGCGCTGGGCAAGGAAATCGAACAGGCGCAGGACATGCTGTCGACCGCGTTCGAGACCCAGCCGTTCAATGGTGCCGCGCTCTCGCCGCTTGCGGAGTTGTTGCACAAGATGTCGGGCACGCTCGACATGCTCGGCGTCGATATCTTACGCGCGTTGGTGGATGAGCTGACCGCGACGTGCCAGGCGTTGATCAACGGCGGTATCGCGCGCCCGGCGGCGGCGTCGATGCCGATGGCGCAAGCGCTGTTGTTGGTTGAGAGCGGCGCGCGCGATATTCATCAGTCGTCCACCGACTGGAAGCAGCAAATCGAACAGGCGATTTTGCTGCTGAAGAGCTTGCAAAGCGGCGCGACGCCGCCGACTACCGACGGCATCGAGGTCGCGGACGCGGAGTTGACCGACGGCGAGTTCCGTCAATTGCTGGGCGTCGTCGGCGACGAGATCGGCGTAAATCTGGCCAAGGTCGAGGAGGCGCTCGAGGCGTTCGCCGCCAGCCCGAACCAACCGGCCAAGCTCGACGAGGTGCCGAAGCAGTTGGGTCAAATTCAAGGCGCGTTGCAGATATTGGGACTGGAACGCGCGGTCGTACTTGCCGGTGCGACCAAAGATAATGTCGAGGCCGTGCGCACCGGTCGGCTCGCGGCCGATAACGCGGTGCTCGATGGGCTCGCGGTCTGTGTCGGCACCATTGGCGCTTATGTCGAAGGGCTGCGCGCCGGTCGCAAGAATCTGGACGCGCTGCTCGACACCGCTGGCCAGGAAATGGCCGCCGCGGTCGCCGGCAAGTCCACGGGCAAGGTTGTCGCACCCATGCCGCGCGCGGGCGCCGACGACTTGCGCGGGCGGTTGGACGCATGGCTCGCGGATCCGCGGGATACGGCGGCGGCGATCGCGGTACACGATTCGCTCAACGCCCTGACCGGGCGCGACGATGTCGCCGATCGCGTCAAGGCCGGCCGTATCGCCGCCGACATGCTGCGCCTGATGCAGATCGTGGCCGACGATCCGGCGGCATTGTCGGCCGAGGTGCGCCAGACCTTGATCGCCTCGTGCAGTGCGCTCGCCGAGGCCAGCGCGCCGGCAAAATCAGCGCCGGCGAAGCCCCCCGTCGCGGCGCCAAAACCGCCGGCGGCCGCGCAGACGGACGAGGAGTTCGACGAGGAGATCATGCAGATCTTCGTCGAGGATGCGCGCGACGTGTACGGCAACATCACGCGTGAGTTCGCCACCTGGCGCACCGATACCGCCAACGCCTCGGCGTTGGCCGAGTTGCGCCGCGGGTATCACACGCTGAAAGGCAGCGGCCGCATGGTCGGCGCCAGCGACATCGCCGAGCTCGCGTGGGCGATCGAAAACATGTTGAACCACGTGCGCGACGGCAAGATCCCGGCGACGCCGGCGGTAATCGATGTCGTCGAGCGCTCGCAGGCGGTGTTGCCGGCGATGATCGCGACGCTGGAAGGCGGGCCCAAGACCGACGCCGATATCGACGGCCTGCGCGAGGCCGCGCACGCACTGGCGGAGAAGCGCGCACCGGTCGCGAGCGCGGCGTCGGCATCGCCGCCACCGGAACTGCCGCGCGTCGACGGTGCGCTGCTCGAAATCTTCACGAACGAGGCGCGCGGGCACGTCGCCAATGTGCGCCAAGAGCTGAGCGACTGCCGCTCGGCCGGCGCCTGTCTGGTGTCGTCGAGCCTCACGCGTTCGATCCATACGCTGCAAGGCAATGCGCGCTCGCTTGGTATTCGCATGATGGCCGAGGCGTGCGCCGAGACCGAAAGATTGTTGCACGCCCTGTCGGCACAAAATTTACCGCTGACCGGCAGCCACCTCGACATGCTCGATCGATTTGCGACCGCGGTCGATGAGCTGATCGACGCGGTAAATGGCAAGCCGGTCGCCGCCGGCCTTGCCGAACGCTTCGGCGCCGTGCGCGAGCAGGCGCATGGCGAGCACGAGCAGGTCGCACTGCCGGAGCCGGCCGCGGGCGACGACCAACCGCTGACGGAAGAGATCGAGCTGCTCGCGCCGGACGATGACATCGCCGATCCGGAGCCGGCGGCCGTGGCGCCGGCGCCAATGCCGGCCCCCGCGCCGGCAGCGGTCAAGACGCCGACGTCGGCCGCCGCTCACGCCGATTTGGTCGACGCCATTACCGATCCGGAGCTGTTCGAGATCTTTCAGGAGGAGGCGGTCGATATCCTGAACCACATCGAAAGTTCGGTCCGGGCCTGGCGCGCGCAGCCGGACGATCGCGCGATCGTACCCGAGCTGAAGCGTGCGCTGCATACGCTGAAGGGCGGCGCGCGCATGGCGGGCGCGATGGTGATGGGCCATTTGAGCCACATCACCGAAAGTCTGTTGCTGCTGGTAGAGGGGCGCAGCGTCGCGCCGAGCCCGCCGCTATTCGATCTCCTGGAAGAAACGCACGACGCGCTCGTGAGCATGCTCGACCGTCTCGCCGCCGGCGAGCCGGCGCCAGACATCGCCGGTTTGAGCGCGCGGCTGAATCAAATGGCCGGCGTGGACGAGGAGGCGCCGGCGGCGCCGGCACCACCGGCGGCCAACGATGCGGGAACGGACGACAGTCTGGAAATCAGCTTCGACGACGCCGATGTCGACGCGCCAAGCGCACCGGTGGCAGCACTGGACGACGTGGTCGAGGTCGATCCGCCGCCGGCCGAACCGGCGCGCGCGGCGACCGTGGTCTCGTTCCCGGAGCGCGCCACGCCCGCGCCGCGGCCCGCCGAACCGGAAGAGCCCGCGCTCGATCGGCGCGACGGCGACGACGCCGGCGACCGGCGCGGCGATCGCCGCGGTCAGGTGCGGGTGCAAACGCATCTGTTGAACGAGCTCGTCAACTACGCCGGCGAGGTGAGCATCTCGCGCGCGCGCATGGAGCAGCAGATTTACGGCTTCCGCGACAACCTGGCGGAACTCAATCGCAACGTCGTGCGCTTCCGCGATCAGCTGCGCGAGCTCGAGATCCAATCCGAATCGCAGATCCTCTACCGCCTGGACCAACAGGATGGCACCGCCGGCGATTTCGATCCGCTCGAGTTCGACCGTTTCTCCAAGCTGCAGCAGTTGACGCGCAGCTTGACCGAAAGCTTGCACGACTTGTCCACGATTCAGATGAGTATGGGCAACTTCGTCGGCGAGGCCGAGACGGTGCTGCAGCAGCAGGCGCGCATCAATACCGAATTGCAGGAAGGGTTGATGCGCACGCGCATGGTCGACTTCTCGACCCAGGCGGCGCGGCTGCGCCACATCGTGCGCCAGACCTCGCGCGAGTTGGGCAAGCGCGCCGAACTCGTGTTCGAAGGCAGCGAGGTGCAGATCGACCGCACCGTGCTCGAGCGCATGATCGGTCCGTTCGAACACATGATCCGCAACAGCTTGGATCACGGCATCGAGTCCGAAGACGCGCGCCGCAAGGCCGGCAAGGCGCCGCACGGCACGATCACCATCGCCACCGCGCAAGAGGGCAGCGAGGTGGTGATCCGCTTTTCCGACGACGGCGCCGGTATCAACTTGGAGGCGATTCGCGCCAAGGCGATCGAGCGCGGATTGTTGTCGGCGGATGCCAACGTCGGCGAAGACGAGCTGCTGCAATTCATCTTGCTCGCCGGCTTCTCGACCGCGGCGAAGGTCACGCAGGTATCGGGTCGCGGCGTCGGCATGGACGTTGTGCACAGCGAGATCAAACAGCTCGGCGGCCACATGGCGGTCGAGACTCGCCGCGGCGAGGGTACGAGTTTTACCATCCGCCTGCCGCTGACGCTGTCGATCGCGCAGGCGCTCATGGTGTACGTCGGCGATCAGCAGTTCGCCGTGCCGCTGGCGTCGGTGATCAATATCATCGAATACCCGGTGGAGCAGCTGAGCGCCATCACCATGGGCAAGAACCCGCTGCTCAAGTACAACGACCAGGTATATTCGTACATGAATCTGGCGGCGCGTTTAGGAATATCGAGCGGCGTGCGCAACGCGCGCAAGGTGCCGATGCTGCTGGCGCGCGCCGGCAATCGCGAGGTTGCGATCCAAATCGACGGCCTCGGCGGCACGCGCGAAATCGTGATCAAGACGTTGGGCAGTCAGCTGGCGGAGATTAAAGGCCTCGCCGGCGCCACCATCCTCGGCGACGGCCGCGTGGTGCTGATTCTCGACATCCCCGGTCTCTGGTACGGCGACGAGGCGTTGCGCGTCGAACACCGGCCGATCGCGGTCGCCGACGAGCCCAAGTCCGAGGCGCGCGAGCGACCGGTGGTGATGGTGGTCGATGACTCGCTCACCGTGCGCAAGGTCACCGGCAAGCATCTGCAGAAGCGCGGCTTCGACGTCATGGTCGCCAAAGACGGCCTCGACGCGGTCGAGCAACTGCGCGACCGCGTGCCCGACATCATGCTGGTCGACATCGAGATGCCGCGCATGGACGGCTACGAATTGACCAGCCGCGTGCGCGCCGAGTCGCGCCTCAAGCACATCCCTATCATCATGATCACCTCACGCGCCGGCACCAAGCACCGCCAGCGCGCGTTCGACCTCGGGGTCGACACCTACATGAGCAAGCCGTATCAGGAGCAGGAGCTGTTCGAGAACATCGATACGCTGCTCAAGACCGGCCGCCCGGAGCGTAAACAATGAGGACGCAGGCACAGTACGCGCGACTGCAACTGCACGGCGCGAACTATCTGATGCCAAGCACCATCGGTCTCGTCATCGAGCAGCGCGACGCGCTGCAACCGAACACCGAGGGCGGCAATGTCAGCGCCTGGCGCACGCGCCACGACCAGCGCTGGCCGGCGTACAGCCTCGATCCCGCGTTCAAGATCACGCCGCGCAAGC
>JBKHXU010000117.1:0-20204 GCA_046565865.1 Gammaproteobacteria bacterium
CCTCGCGCGCGCCGGCGTGAAGGTCCACTGGACATTCACGAAGGCTCCGGCTCGCCCGCTCTTGCACCTCTCCGAGAACCTTTCCCTTCGTTTATCTACCTACAGGGTAACGTCCCTGTCGCGCACCCAGCTCGGCTCCTGCCTCGCGCTCGCCGGCGTGAATGTCAACTGGACATTCACGAAGGCTCCGGCTCGCCCCTGTCGCGCACCCAGCTCGGCTCCTGCCTCGCTCAGCGGCGTGAATGTCCACCGGACATTCGCGAAGGCCCCGCTTCCCCCTGTCGCGCGCTCGATTGATCCCTTGTCGCCGTACCGCTGGAATTCAGCGATCCCCGGTTTCGAGGGGTGTGTAGCTTACGGAAAGCGCCGAGGCACGACAATACGCTTGTCGGTCGCCGCCGTGACATCCTGGTGTGCGCTGGCTAGGCTTGTCTCATGCAGCCGCGGAACAGGCACAACTCGCCCGTCGAGCGCTGGTGGCGTTTGCCCCTTTACTTGGCGTGCTTGACGTTGTTCACGTCTTGCTCGTTGTTTCACCGTAATCAGCTCGACGCCGTACTCAAAAACGGCGAGCTGACATTGCTGACGTACGTCGGCGCGACCACATATTACGAAACGCCGGAGGGTCCGGCGGGGTTTGAATACGACCTCGCGAAGGCGTTTGCCGACTATCTTGATGTCGACTTGCGCGTGGTCATTGCGCCTCGCTTCGGCGATCTCATCCCGCGCTTGACACGGGGCGATGCCGATTTCGCGGCCGGCCTGACAATCAACGATGCGCGGCGCAGACACGTTCGGTTTGCCAGTCCTTATCAGGAAATCCGGCAACAGGTCGTGTATCGCCTCAACAACCCGCGCCCCGCGGACATCAAGGATCTTATCGGACGCGAGATCGAAGTACATAGCGGCACGAGCTACGCCGACCGTTTGGCGGAGCTGAAGCAGACCTACCCCGACCTCAAATGGACCGAGTCGCAAGAACGTCAGACCGACCAGTTGCTTCAGATGGTATGGGACGGTTTGCTCGATCTTACCGTCGCCGACTCGAACGTGGTGGCGTTGAACAGCCAGTACTTTCCCGAGCTGCAGGTAGCGTTCGATCTGCACAAACCCGAGTCGTTGGCCTGGGCATTTCCCAAAACTACCGATACCAGCCTGTACGACACCGCCATGCGGTTTTTGGCCGAGCAGCGCCGATCCGGCGTACTGGCGCAGCTCATCGATCGCTACTACGGTCCGGCCAGCCGCTCGAACTTCATCAACCTCACGGTGTATCGGCTGCGCATCCAAAATCGCCTGCCCAATTACCAGCAGTTCCTCGAACAGGCGGCGAAAAAATACCAGCTCGATTGGCGCCTGCTCGCCGCCACGAGTTACCAGGAATCGTACTGGGACCTGACGGTCGTCTCTCCCACCGGTGTGCGCGGATTCATGATGCTGACTAAGGAAACGGCCGACGAGCTTGGCGTTGATCGACTCGATGCAGCGTCCAGCATCGAAGGTGGCGCACGTTACCTGCGATATCTGATCGACCGGCTGCCGGAACGGATCGAAATGCCCGACCGCCTGTGGTTCGCGCTCGCCGCCTACAACGTCGGTATCAACCACCTCCAGGACGCGCGCATTCTGACCCAAAAGCAAGGCGGCGATCCGGACAAGTGGAACGACGTGAAGGAGCGGCTACCGCTGCTATCGGAACCGAAGTACTACTCCAAGGCCAAGTACGGTTACTGCCGCGGTATCGAGCCGGTACGTTTCGTCAATCGCGTGCGCACGTACTATGACGTGCTGGCCAAACTCGACGAAGAGGAAAGGTCGAGGAATCTCACGCACGCGCTCAAGCTCAAGGCGCCCGCCTTGTAACCGGCCGCTGCATGTCATTCCGAGCTAGCGAAGAATCCCAACTACAGGCAGTAGCCGTCGGGTGAGCGATTTCTCGCTGCGCTCGAAATGACAATGACGGGCTTTGGGATGCGCTAGCGGCGCGCGCGAAAAAATTCGGTGAGCTTGGCGCTGCCCTCCTCGGCCAACACCCCGCTCGTTACGTCGACGCTGTGATTGAGCCGCGGCGAACGCAGCAGATCAAACGCGCTCCCGGCCGCGCCCGCCTTGGGATCCGCCGCGCCATACACGAGACGCGCGAGGCGCGCATGCACGATGGCGCCGGCGCACATCGCGCAGGGCTCGAGCGTGACGTACAACACCGCGCCGGTCAGCCGATAATTGCCGATCCGCGCCGCCGCCGCGCGCAACGCGATCATCTCGGCGTGCGCGGTAGGGTCGTGGGTCGCGATCGGCTGGTTCCAGCCCTCGCCAATGATCACACCGTCGCGTACCACCACCGCGCCGATCGGCACCTCACCTTCCGCCTCGGCGCGCACGGCGAGCGCGAGTGCGCGACGCATCCAGAGCGTGTCGTCGGCGCTCGCCGCTGTCATTCCCACTCGATCGTGGCCGGCGGCTTTTCGGAGATGTCGTACACCACGCGCGACACGCCGCGGACTTCGTTGATGATGCGGTTGGAGATGCCGGCGAGCACTTCGTAAGGAATGTGCGCCCAATTGGCGGTCATGAAATCGACCGTCTCGACCGCGCGCACCGCGATCACGTATTCGTAGGCGCGCGCGTCGCCCAACACCGCCACCGAACGTACCGGCAGGAACACCGCGAATGCCTGGCTGATTTTTTCGTACAGATTGTGGCGGTACAGCTCTTCGAGAAAGATCGCGTCGGCCTTGCGCAGGATGTCGGCGTATTCCTTTTTTACCTCACCGAGAATGCGAACACCGAGACCGGGGCCGGGGAACGGATGGCGATAAATCATCTGGTGCGGCACGCCGAGTTCCTCGCCAATGCGCCGCACCTCGTCCTTGAACAGCTCGCGCAGCGGCTCCAGCAGCTTAAGCTGCATGCGCTCCGGCAGACCGCCGACGTTGTGGTGCGACTTGATCACGTGCGCCTTGCGCGTCTTAGCCGCGGCAGATTCGATCACGTCCGGATAGATCGTTCCCTGCGCCAGCCACTTCGCGTTCTTGATCTTCGCCGCCTGCTCCTCGAACACCTCGATGAACACGCGTCCGATGATCTTGCGCTTTTGTTCCGGGTCGGCCACGCCCGCGAGCGCCGACAGGAACCGGTCTTCGGCGTTGACGCGGATGACCTTAACCCCCATGTGACGCGCGAACGTCTCCATCACCTGATCGCCTTCGTTCAGACGCAGCAGGCCGTTGTCGACAAAGATGCACGTCAGTTGATCGCCGATCGCGCGATGCAGCAGCGCTGCGACCACCGACGAATCGACGCCGCCCGAGAGGCCCAGTACGACTTCGTCGTGCCCAACCTGCGCACGCACCGACTCGACCATGGAGTCGACAATGTTGCCCGGCGTCCACAGCGACTGGCAACCGCAGATGTCGTGCACGAAGCGTTGCAGGATCGCGCGACCCTGGGTCGTGTGCGTCACTTCGGGATGAAACTGCAGACCGTAGAAGCCGCGCGCTTCGTCAGCGATGCCGGCGTACGGCGCGTGCGAGGTCTCGGCGATGACCTTGAACCCCGCCGGCAACCGCGTGACACGATCGCCGTGGCTCATCCACACGTGCAGCCACTCGGGCTTGCCCGGACCTTCGCTCTCGTCGCGCAGGCCGTCGAACAGTTTCGAATGCCCATGCATGCGGACCTTGGCGTAACCGAACTCGCGCTTATCCGAGCTTTCGACTTGCCCGCCGAGCTGCGCCGCCATGGTTTGTTGGCCGTAGCAAATGCCGAGCACCGGCACGTTAAGCTTGAACACCGCGTCCGGCGCACGCGGCGTTTCTGATAGCGTAACCGTCTCGGGACCGCCTGAAAGGATCAGCCCGCGTGGCGCAAACCGTTCAATGTCGGCGGCCGGTGTGTCGTAGGGATAGATTTCGCAGTACACGCCAGCCTCGCGCACGCGGCGCGCGATCAATTGCGTGTATTGCGAACCGAAATCGAGAACCAGAATGCGCTGCGAATGGGGATCCATAAGATCAGTAGCAAGTAGCAAGTGACAAGTAGCAAGATGTCATGGGAGGTTTCACTTGCTGCTTGTTACTTGCTACTTGTTACTCGTTACTCTCGTTGATAATTCGGAGCCTCTTTAGTCACCATCACGTCGTGCACGTGCGATTCGCGGATGCCGGCGTTGGTGATGCGGACGAACTTGGCGCGCGTGCGCATCGCTTCAATATCTGGGCTACCGGTGTAGCCCATGCTCGAACGCAAACCGCCCATGAGTTGATGGATCACGTTGACCATCGGACCTTTGTACGGAACGCGCCCCTCGACGCCTTCGGGCACGAGCTTGTCGCGCTTCGCGCCGTCCTGAAAGTAGCGATCGCTCGAGCCTTCGCCCATCGCACCGAGCGAACCCATGCCGCGATAGGTTTTGTACGACCGGCCCTGAAAAATCTCGACCTCACCCGGCGCCTCGTCGGTGCCCGCCAGCAGGCTGCCAACCATGATCGAATGCGCGCCGGCGGCAATCGCCTTGGCGATGTCGCCGGAGTAGCGGATGCCGCCGTCGGCGATCACCATCACATCCGTACCGGCGAGCGCCTGCGCCACTTCAGACACTGCGGTCAACTGCGGCACGCCGACACCAGCGACCATGCGCGTGGTGCAGATGGAGCCCGGGCCGATGCCGACCTTCACCGCATCCGCGCCCGCCTTGGCCAGATCGCGCGCCGCCTCGGCGGTGGCGATATTGCCGCCGATCACCTGCATATCGGGGTAGTGCTGTTTGATCCAGCGGATGCGGTCGAGCACGCCCTGGGAGTGACCGTGCGCGGTGTCGACGACAATGACGTCGACCTCGGCGTCGACCAACCGCTCGACGCGCTCCTCGGTGCCGGCGCCGACGCCGACCGCGGCGCCGCAGCGCAACCGACCCTTGGCGTCCTTCACCGAGTTCGGATGCTCGGTGGATTTCTCGATGTCCTTCACGGTAATAAGGCCTTTGAGGCCGAAATGTTCGTCAACCACCAACACCTTCTCGATCCGATGCTCGTGCAGCAAGCGTTGTATTTCGTCGCGCGCCGCGCCCTCTTTGACCGTCACCAGCTTGGTCTTTGGCGTCATGATGCGGCTGACTGGCTCGTCGTAGCGCGTTTCAAAACGCAGATCGCGCGAGGTAACGATGCCTACGAGCGCGCCCTTGTCGGTCACCGGAACGCCGGAGATACCATGCGTGCGGGTTAGATCGAGCACTTCGCGGATAGTGGCGTTCGGCGAAACGGTAATGGGATCGACGATGATGCCACTTTCGTACTTTTTGACTTTGCGCACTTCGTCGGCCTGCCGCTCCGCGCGCATATTCTTATGAACAATGCCGAGCCCGCCTTCTTGTGCCAGACAGATGGCGGCACGCGCCTCGGTGACCGTATCCATGGCAGCCGACAACAACGGGATATTGAGGCGGATACGGCGAGTGAGCGGGCTTTTCAGGTCCACGTCCCGCGGCAGGACGGTGGAGTGCGCAGGAACGAGCAGGACATCATCGAATGTCAGCGCTTCCTGGACGATACGCATGCCGCATTATACGGGTGAGGCAGAAATTTCGCGAGAGTCCAGTGGGCAAGCCGGGGTCTTCGAGAATGTCCGGCGGACATTCGCGCCGCTGAACGAGAGACAGGGATGCCGAGCTGGGGGCGCGACACGGGCGAGCCGGAGTCTTCGCCAGAGTCCAGTGGACTCTGGCGCTGGCGAGCGCGAGGCAGGGATGCCGAGCTGGGGGCGCGACACGGACGTTAAGCGGCACGCCGACAAACAAAGCCCCCAGCTATTGACGCCCCCCAACACCGTGCTTTAGTCTGGGCCGCAAAACAAACAGGCACTTGGAGGAGCACCCAATGAAAAAAGCACTCGTCGTCTCCGCGCTGGCCCTCACCATCACCGGCTGCGCCGCCATGCGCGCCGACCGTGAATACAACGATCTCGTCAGTCAGGCCGAAGCCGAAATCAAGCTCGCGCAGCAGAGCAAATTCCTCTGGACCAACACCGAAAAGTTCCTGGAGGAGTCCAAGAAAGCGAAGGAGGCCGGCAATACGGAAAAGGCCATTCAGCTGGCGAAGAAGGCGCTTGAAGAAGCCAAGCTGGCGCAGGAACAGGCAAAGGCCAACGCCAATCCGAAAGCGAGCTTCGCGTATCGCGAATAACAACGAACAAGGGTCACGAATAAAAAAGCCGGGGAGACCCGGCTTTTTTATTGCCCGAGATGCGACTACCTTATTGGTTAATATCGCCCGTAAACGTCAGCGCGGCGCCTAACACAAGGGATTCTGATTCATGAGTTCGATTCCTGCTGCGGCCACCGCCTCCACACGCGATGTCTACACCGTCTCGCGGCTCAATCGCGAGGCGCGTTCGCTGCTCGAAGCCGGATTTCCCGCGTTGTGGATCGAGGGCGAAATCTCCAACTTGGCGCGTCCGTCGTCAGGCCACCTGTATTTCTGCCTCAAGGATACCCAGGCGCAGATACGCTGCGCCCTCTTCCGCGGCCAGGCGCGCCTGCTCGCCGCGCTCCCACGCGATGGCCTGCACGTCCTCGTGCGTGCGCGCGTGAGCCTGTACGAGGGGCGCGGCGAGTTTCAGCTCATCGTCGATCATCTGGAAGAGGCCGGCGAAGGCGCATTACGGCGCGCGTTCGAGGCGTTGAAGGCGCGTCTCGCGAAGGAAGGGTTGTTCGATGCGGCGCGCAAACGACCGTTGCCGCGACTGCCGCGGCGCATCGGGCTGATCACCTCGCCGACCGGCGCGGTGGTCCACGACATCATCACTACCCTCGCCCGCCGCTTCCCGGCGATTCCGATCGTGCTGTATCCCGTCCCGGTTCAAGGCGAAGGCGCCGCCGAGCGCATCGCCGCCATGATCCGCCTTGCCGGCGAGCGGCGCGAATGCGACGTCCTGATACTCGCGCGCGGCGGCGGCTCGCTCGAGGATTTATGGGCGTTCAATGAGGAAATCGTAGCGCGCGCCCTGGTCGCGTGCCCGATTCCAGTCGTGTCCGGCGTCGGCCACGAAACCGATTTCACCATCGCCGATCTCGCGGCCGACGTGCGCGCACCGACACCGACCGCAGCCGCCGAACTGGTCAGTCCCGACCAGGCCGAGTGGGGCTCGCGCTTCGGTCAGCTTGGCGCGCGCCTCGCGCGCATCATGCAGACCGAGCTGGCGCGCCGCGCGCAGCATGTCGATTGGCTGGCCGCGCGCCTGGTACATCCGCGTCATCGCTTGACGCTGGTCGAACAACGTCTGCGCGGCCTGTCCGCGCGTCTGATCCAGGCCCACCGTCACGATACGGCGACGCGGCGCACCGCGTTGTTGCGCCTGTCGGCGCGTTTACTGCACCGCGCCCCGCTCGCGCGCGTGCGCGCCTCGCAGATGCAGTGCCGGCATTTGTACGCACGGATCGAACGCGAGTGCGTGCGCCGACTCGACCGATATCGCGACCGGCTGCAACAGCTCACACAGCGCCTGGAATCGCTGAGCCCGCTGCGCACGCTGGCGCGCGGTTACGCGGTCGCAACCGACGGCCGTACCGGCGCCGTGTTGCGTGATGCGGCGTGCGTGCGCAGCGGCGATACCATCGACGTACGTCTGGCGCGAGGCCGCCTGCGTTGCGCGGTCACGGGACACGACGACTAGGCACGCGCGCGGCGTTGGCGCTGGTGGCGGCCCTTTGGACGCTGTCGGCCGCGGCCGCCGCACTGCCGCGCACCGCCGCCGTACCGGGCGGCGTCGTTGTCGTGCCGCTGACGCGCACCGCCACACCGGCGCCGCGGGCGCAGTTCGGCGATGAGCGCGTGATGGTCGTGGCCCACGACGGGCGCTGGCAGGCCGTCGTCGGATTGCCGCTGACGCTGAACGCCGGCCCGCATCTTTTGGTCGTTACCGATCATACCGAGCGGCAAACCTGGCACGAAATCCTGGTGCAGCCGAAGGAATACGCCGCGCAATATATTCGGCTCAAGAACAAACGCCTGGTCGACCCGAGCCCAACCGATTTGCAGCGCATCGAGCGCGAGCAGCGCATCGTGCAGTCGGCGTTCACGCACTGGCGCGATCGGGACGCGCCCGACATGCGCTTCGACCTGCCAGCGCACGGCCGTTTGAGCGGCAATTTCGGCTTGCGCCGCTTTTTCAACGACGAGCCGCGCCAACCGCACAGCGGCGTCGACATCGCCGCACCGCTCGGCACGCCGGTGACGGCGCCGGCGGACGGTATCGTGATCGAAACCGGGGATTATTTTTTCAACGGCCGGACGGTGTTCATCGACCACGGGCAAGGTCTCGTCAGCATGTACAACCATCTGCATCGGATACGCGTGAAGCCCGGCACCGCGGTAAAACGCGGCCAACGCATCGGCGACATCGGCGCCAGCGGCCGTGCTACCGGTCCGCATCTGCACTGGGCGGTGAGCCTGAACGGCGCGCGCGTCGACCCGCTGCTGTTTGTACCGAAACGCGTGCTCGCCGATTTGGCAACGAAACAACCGTAGCAACCTCAACGCGGCCGCCATAGCCGCACACTGCCGTCGCGACTGCCGGACGCGAGCGTGACGCCGTCGGGTGCCAACGCCAACGCCTGCACGTATCCTCGATGGCCGCTCAACACGTGCAGCGTGCGGCCGAGATCGGTCTCCAACACATGGATCGCGTGATCCGCGGCGCCGGCCGCGAGCCAGGTGCCGTCGCGACTGAACACCAGCGACAGTACCGACTGCGGCACATCGGTGATGGTGCGCACCGGCGTCAATGTATGCGCGTCCCAAATTCGGATGGTGTGCGCCGCATCGCTCGACGCGAGCCAGCGGCCGTCCGCCGAATAAGCCAGGGCCAGGATCGCCTCTCGATGCACGGCGAGCGCGGCGATCTCTTCGCCGCGCGCGAGATCCCACACTCGCAACGTTCGGTCCGAGCCCGCCGATACCAGCGAGCGGCCGCTCGGCGAGAATGCCAGCGCGTGGATGTCGCCCTTGTGCCCTTCGAGCGTGCGCAGCACGTTGCCGCTCTTGATATCCCACAGCGTGACGACGCGATCCTTGCCCGCCGTCGCCAGCGTACCATCCGGCGCGAAGGCGACGGCGTAGACGGCGTACCCATCGGCCCGGAGCACCCGATTGCCGCCGCTGCTGCGATCCCACACGCGCACATCGCCGCCAGTGCTAGCCGTTACGATTCGCTTGCCGTCCGGTGCGTACGCCAGGGCATTAATCGGATGGCGATGGCCCGTGAGCGCGGCGACCTGCTTGCCCGATGCCATGTCCCACACGCGCACGATACGGTCGTTGCCGGCGCTCGCAAGGTGCTTGCCATCGGGCGCGAAGCTCAGGGCCTGCACCCAATCGCCATGCCCGACAAATGTTCTGCCCGGCGCACTGGGCGGTGCTGCGGGCGCGGCGCGCGCGTCTGCCCGATTCGGGTGGGCGGTCGGGGCCAGCGTATGGCTAGTCGCCGGCGCGCGGGGCTTCGGCGCAGACAGCGTGGGTCGCGGCTTGGGGGCGGGCGTCGACTCGGTTTCGAACGGATTGGAAATCCATCCCATCCACAAGCCGATCGCGATACCAATGGTCGCGGCAACGCCAAGCGCAACCGCGACGGCACGGCCCATCGATATGGTGTTCACCCGGGGATGGGCGGCACGCGACCGCACCTTAACGGGCCGCGGGGGTGCGGTGATGGCACTGTCGGTACTCGCGGCGCGGCGCCGCTTGCCCATGAGCCCGTCCTGAAACTCGCGCGCGGACTGCGGGCGATCCTTAGCATGGATCTGCATCGCCCAGTCGATGGCTTCGAGCAGCATCGGCTGGTAGCGCTTGTGCGCGATCTTGGCCGCAGGCTTTACCGGATCGACCTCATAATCCAGCACCGCGCGGTAGCGATCGACCGAGTCCTCGGGGCGTTTGCCGGTGATGCAGCGGTACATAGTGGCACCCAGCGCGTAGACGTCGCTCCACGGACCGAGCTGACCCTTGTCCGGGTATTGTTCAATCGGGGCGTAGCCATGGGTCAACGCGACACGGCTCGACACACCGACGCTGCTCATGGCTTGGCGCGCGGAACCGAAGTCGATCAGCATCGGGCTGCCGTCCTTGCGCAGATAGATGTTCTCCGGCTTGATATCGAGGTGCAGCAGGCCGGCCTCGTGCATGGCATGCAGCCCGTTCAGGATCGGCATCACGATGCGCAGCAGCGCCGGCTCGTCCAACCGCTGACCTTGGATTTTTTTGAGGTACTGCGCCAGCGTCTGGCCCTGCTCGTACTCCATGACCATGTACGCCGTGCCGTTGGCCTCGAGGAAACGCAGCACCCGAACGATGTTGGGGTGCTTGAAGCGCGTCAGCGCCCGTGCCTCCTTCACGAATTGTTTGAGCCCCCACTGATAATTTCTTATCGCATCTTTGGAAAGTGTCGGCATCACCGCGCCCGTCTTGGGGTCGCGCACCGACATCTCGTGCAGCAGATACTCCTTGATCGCGACTTCGGCGCCGAGGGCACTGTCGTGCGCCAGGTAGGTTATGCCGAACCCACCATGCCCGAGCACGGCATCGATGCGGTACTCCGCGAGCCGGAACCCCGGCTGGAGGGCGTTCTCGTGATACGCGCTCACCCTTGTAACCCCTTCGATTGCCTTAAACACATGCAGCGTTATTCCGTTAACTATAGACTAGGTATTGATCTATTATTGTTTCCTTAAACAACGGTTTATCGGTAACAATTGAGGTTTATCGCGAGTTGCGTCGCCGGTCGGTCCGTGACCTTTTGGTCTTCGGCTGTCGCCGCTTTCCCTTGAACGGATTGTCGCCCTCCCGGCACTCGATACGAACCGGCGTTCCGACCAGGTCGAATGCGCGGCGCACAGCGTTCGCCAGATAACGTCGATACGCGTCCGGCAGCGACTGGGTTTGGTTGCCGTGGACCACGACAATCGGCGGGTTCTTCCCCCCCTGGTGCGCAAACTTGAGTCGAATGCGCCGGCCGTGCGCCACGGGCGGCGGCGTGGCTGCCACCGCCTTCTCCAGCACCTTGTTCAGCCGCGGTGTCGGCAGTTCGCGATTGGCCGAGGTAAACGCCTGATCCACGGAAGCGAACAGTCCGCCGAGTCCGACCCCTTCCTTGGCCGAGATGTAGTGGGCCGGCGCGAAATCCAGGAACGCGAGCTTGCGCATGAACTCCCGCTTCATCCAGTCGCGCGCCGCGCGGTCGAGCAAGTCCCATTTGTTGATCGCCACCACGATCGCGCGTCCGCGCTCGAGCACATAACCGGCAAGGTTCGCGTCCTGCTCGCTCGCGCCGGCGTGGGCGTCGATCATCAGGATCGCGACGTTCGCGGCGTCGATCGCCTCCAGCGTCTTGATCACCGAAAATTTTTCGATTGCTTCGTGCACGCGCCCGCGGCGGCGTACGCCGGCGGTGTCGATCAGGACGTACTCCTTGCCGGCGCGCGTGAGCGGCAGGTACAGACTGTCGCGCGTCGTGCCCGGCTCATCGGACACGACAACCCGCTGTTCGCCGAGTAGCGCGTTCACCAACGTCGACTTACCCACGTTCGGCCGGCCGACGACCGCCACCCGTGGCACATCGTACGGCACTGGAATCTCCGCGGCCCGCGCCAGCGGCGCCAACACGTGATCCATCAGGTCATCGATACCCTCGCCATGCGCGGACGAAATGGCGAATGGATTCCCCAATCCGATACTGTGAAACTCCGCAAGCGCGACCGCAGGGTCGGCGCCTTCAAGCTTGTTGACTGCGACGGTCACGGGCTTGTTCAGGCGGCGCAAGGTATCCGCGATCTCGCGATCGACGCCGAGCGGTCCGGCGCGCCCATCCAGCAGAAAAATCACCGCATCGGCTTCGTTCACGGCAACGCGCGTCTGTTCCGTCGCCAACGCGGATAGCGTCGTCGGCACTGAACCGTCGGTCGCCAGACGCTCGCTGATACCGCCGGTATCGACGACCCAATACGGCCGATCGCCGACCGCTCCGTTGCCGTATTGGCGGTCGCGCGTGAGCCCCGGGACATCGGCCACGATCGCGGCGCGGCTGCGCGTCAAACGATTGAACAGCGTGGATTTGCCGACGTTAGGGCGGCCGATGAGGACGACGACGGGTTTCATAGGCATGGATGATCCGCCCTATCCGTTTCCCGCGCGGAAGAATGGGGACGCTAGCGACTGACGGCGCGCAGGGCCGCGAGCGTATCGGACGCGGAAACGTACAGCGTTTCGCCGTCGACGACACCGGCGCGCACCGGCCCGCCGCCAACGCGATAGCGCGCGAGCAGACTGCCGTCGTCCGGCGACAGAAAATGCACGTACCCCTCGGCGTCGCCGACCACCAATCGGCCGCCGACGTACATCGGTCCGCTGACCCCGCGGCCGCGCAGTTTCTCATGACGCCAACTGCTCGCGCCGGTGCGCAAGTCGAACGCGTGTATCTGGCCTACGTCATCGGTGACATAGATATTCTTATCGTCGAGCGCGAGGTTCGTGTAACTCGATATGTCGCGCGACCATGCGATGCTGCCGGTGCGCAGATTCACCGCCACCAGTTTGCCGCGATAGCTCGCCGCGTACAGCATCTCCCCGCGCACGATCGGCGAGGCATCGACGTCTACCAGGCGCTCGATCTCGTTGCGCCCACGCGGTTGACTCACCGGCAGCTCCCACAACACTCGGCCGTCGCGCAGCTGCACGCCGACCAGGCGCCCGCTGGCGAAACCGGTCAGCACCACCTCATCGACAATGACGGGTGCGCTCGTGCCGCGCAGGCTTAGCGCCGGTTCGGCGCGGTCGTACAGCCATAGACGTTTACCGTCTTTCGCCGAGAACCCGGCGAGTTTACCGTCGACGGTTTGCACCGCCACGACGCCTCGGCCCGCGGTCGCCGGCGCCAAAATCTCGCTCGATACCGACTCGCGCCACAGTTCCTTGCCGCTCGCCGCATCGAGCGCGATCAGCGCACCGCGCCGCGTGCCGATCAACACTAATCCCTCGCCAACGCCGACCGCGCCGCTCACCGGCACCGCGAGCTCGACCTCCCACACGCGGCGTCCGGTATCGGCGCGATAGGCGCTGACCTGCCCGCGCGCATCCGCCGCGTACACCACACCGTCGTATAAAGCCGGACGCAACATCAGGTGTCGCCCCGGGGCCGAACCGATGTCGGCGGTCCATACCGATTCGACGTTCGCGCGCGGCAAAAAATCGAACAGCGGGCTCGGCGGTTCGCGTACGCTGCGCGAGGCGCATCCACCGACCGCGAGCGCGCCGAGTAGTAGCAGGGTCGCGCGCGCGTAACTCATGGCGCACCGCCGAGGTCGTCGAGTTTCATCTGCAACACGCCTCGATGCGGCGTGTCGGCCGGCAGTTGCTTGAGCGCGGCGGCGTACGCCTCGCGCGCTTCGGTCGTCTTGCCCTGCGCCGCGTAAACATCGCCCCGCAATTCGGCATATTCGCTTTCGAAACCCGCCTGACTCGATGCTTGCGTCTGCGCCAATGCGGCGTCGTATTCGCGTGCATCGAGCAGCAACCGCCCGAGCCGCAGGCGCGCGGCGTGCACCGTTGCCGGATCGCGCGCGTGGTCCACCGCCCATTGCAAATGCGTGCGCGCCGCGGCGCGATCGCCGGCGTCGAAGCTCAGGCGCGCGAGCATCAATGCCGCCATACCCGCATACGGTGTGGACGCGTAGTCCGCCGTCAGGCGTGTGGCGCTCGCACGCGCGGCATCGACCTTGCCATCGCGCGCCTGCCGAGACATATCGGCGTAAAGATCCGACGCGGCCTGCCGCCGTGTCTCCTGGTATTCGTTCCAATACTTGCTGCCGAACAACAGACCGAGCCCCAGCACCACGCCGAGGACGAGCGCGCCACCGTAGTTCTTCCACCACGCCTTCAGTTTTTCCAGCTCTTCTTGTTCGGTATATGCGCTCACACGTATCTCCGATCACTCCGTCTTCAATTGTTGCAACAAGTCGTCCGCCACGTCGCGCTGCGATACCTGGCGCTGCGGGTCCGAACGTCTGAGGTCCTTCACGGTCACCGTCGCCGCTGTCTGTTCGGCTTCGCCGACGATAAGCGCAAAGCGCGCGCCCGAGCGATCGGCGCGTTTTAACTGGTTACCGAGGTTTCCGCCGCCACAATGCAGCTCGACCCGCAACCCTTTCGTGCGCAGCGTCTCCGCCAGCGTCAACGCGAGCGACGTCTGCGCGGCGCCCGCCACGGCGATATAGATCTGCGGCGCGAAATCGGCGACCGGACTGTCTTGCAGGGTCAATAGCTCGACCAAGCGTTCAAGGCCGAGGGCGAATCCGATCGCGGGCGTCGGTTTGCCGCCGAGCAATTCCACCAAACCGTCATAGCGCCCACCGGCGCAAACCGCCGATTGCGCGCCGAGTTTGTCCGTCTGCCACTCGAACACCGTGCGCGAATAATAATCCAATCCGCGCACCAGTCGCGGGTTCACCTGATAGCGCACGCCCGCGGCGTCCAAATATTCGCGCAGACGCGCGAAGTGCTCGCGCGAGGCGTCGTCCAGATGCTCCAGCAATTGCGGTGCCTCGGCGATGATCGCTTGCATGGCCGGATGCTTGCTGTCGAGCACGCGCAACGGATTGGTTTCGAGCCGGCGGCGACTGTCCTCGTCGAGCTCGTCCAGGCGCCCGCGCAGGAAGGCGACGAGCTCGTCGCGATACGCGGCGCGCGCGGCGGCCGTGCCGAGCGAATTGACATGAAGCGTAAGGCCATCGAGCGCGAGCGCCCGCCATAGGCGCGCGCTGAGCAGGATCACCTCGGCATCGATATCCGGCCCGGCGAGGCCGAACGCCTCGACTCCGATCTGATGGAACTGGCGGTAACGTCCCTTCTGCGGGCGCTCGTGACGGAACATCGGGCCCGCGTACCAGAATCGTTGTACTTGGTTGTGCAACAGCCCGTGCTCGATGCCGGCGCGGACGCAGCCAGCAGTCCCCTCGGGCCGCAACGTCAAACGCTCGCCGTTGCGATCTTCGAAGGTGTACATCTCCTTCTCGACGATATCGGTATGCTCGCCGATCGAGCGCGCGAACAGTTCACTCTTCTCGATGATCGGCAGCCGCAGCTCGCGATAGCCATAGGACACAAGCACGTCGCGCGCGACTGCTTCCACGTGTTGCCAGCGCGCGATCGTATCGGGCAGCAGATCCTTCACGCCACGCACGGCCTGCACCGACTTACTCATGAGTATGTCTGCGAATGCGAGAGATCGGGTTCGAACGGATCAGGGTCGGGTTGCCTCGCCCAGGGTGAAACGCGCCACCTGTCCGCGCTTGTGGCGCAACACGTCGTAGTCGCGGCCGTTCAGCTCAACGCGCACGCCTTCGGCGTTGCCGAGAAAAACCTGCAGCGGCGGAACGCCAGCAAGTGTGACGACGCGGCCCGCCGGCACGGTTTCGTAAATAAGGCGCTGTCCGTGCGCGTCGCGCACGTCGGCCCACGATTCCTCAATCACGTACAGCACCAACCGCACGCGCGGCGCATGGGGATCGATGTCGATGACCGGGGCCTCGCGCGCCGGGGCTGGCGCCGCCGCCGCAGGGCGCTCCGCGGGTTTCTCCGGTGTCGCGGCCGGCGCCGGCGTGGGTTCGGGTTGGGGGCGAGCCGGCGGCGAAGCCGGTTCGGACGCCGGCGGTGCGGCCTCGGGCACCGCCGCAACCGGCGCCAGCGCCGGCGCCGGCGCGCTCGCCGACTCCGGTCCCTGCCACCAGACAATGGCAAGGCCGAGCATCACGCCTACGACCGCCAGCGTGCCGAGCTTGACCAAGCTGTCACTGCTGCTGATTTGCGCCGCCGGCGCCGGCGGCGTCAGGCCCTGGCGGCGATTGGCGACAGGAAGCTGATTGAAGCGATCGAGCACGCGCTCCGGCGCTATCCCGACGAGCTGCGCGTATGCGCGCAAATAGCCGCGCACATAGGTGGCGGCGGGCAGTTGTTCGTAGTCGTCGCGTTCGATAGCGACGATATGACGCGCCGACAACTGTAACGCGCGCGCCACGTCTTCGACCGAGAGCCGCGCTTCGTTGCGCGCCTGGGCCAATTCCTGACCGGGCCCCGCGTTGGGCGCTGCGGCGTTCGCATTCATCGGCAATCAGCCTTTTCCTGAGCGGTTCGGCTTCGAAAGGCGCTTGGCCTCGGGCGAATCCGGAAACTTGGCGCGCAGCCGCAGAGCATAGCTCGCTTCTTCGTTCTTATGACCCAGCGCGCGCTCAATGCGCACCGCGAGCCACAACGTCTCGGGCGTATCCGGACCACCGGCTTGAAAATAACGCTGCATGAATCCGCGCGCCGCCAGCGACCTGCCGGACTCCAAGCTGATGCGCGCCATTTTCTCCAGCGCCGGGGCCAGTTGCGGATTGATCCGTAGCGCCTCGCGAAAGTACGGCTCGGCGGCCGCGGCGGCACCGGTCTTCATCAGGCACAGCCCGGCATTCTGATTGGCAACCGCCGGCGTCGAATACAACGGATCGCTGATCGCCTTTTTGAACCGCTTGACCGCCTCCTCCACACGCCCGCGCTCGCACAGGAACACGCCATAGTTGTTGTGCGCCTCGCCGTTGTCCTTCTCTGCGCGCACCGCCCGCTGAAAATGCCTTTCGGCCGCGGGATAATCCCGCAGGCGCCATTGCAACAACGCCATGGTGCTGTTGGCGTTGGGGCTGTCCGGGTCGATAACCAGCGCCTTTTCCAGTTTCTCCTTGGCGAACTCGAGCTGCCCGCGCTGCAAGTAGCCGGCGGCGAGCTGAACGTTCGTATCGACCAAGCGCGCGCGTTTGGCATCCTCGGCCTCGCGTTCGGCGGTGCTCGCGCAGGCGGCGAGCAGCGTCAAGGCCAACGATGCAATAGCGATCGATTTCATTGCGTCATGCCGCTGCGGCGTTCGAGCAGGCGCCGACGCCGGCCGGTGCGGTCGTGCACCGCCCCGGCCAACTGGCCGCAGGCGGCGTCGATGTCGTCCCCACGCGTGCGGCGCGTAACGGTCATCAACCCCGCACGCATCATCACGTCGCGAAACCGGTCGATCGCCTCTTTGCTCGAGCGTTCATAGCGCGTGTGCGGAAACGGGTTGAATGGAATCAAATTCACCTTGGCCGGCACGTCCCGCAGCAACTCCACAAGCGCTTGCGCGTGCGCCACGCTGTCGTTGACGCCGGCGAGCATGACGTATTCGAACGTCACCTTGCGGCGCGGCTCGTCCGCCACGTAGCGACGGCAGGCGTCGAGGACTTCGCGGATGGGATACTTGCGATTGAGCGGCACGAGCTCGGTACGCAGTTTGTCGTCCGGTGCGTGCAGCGAGACCGCGAGACTCACCGGGCATGCCGCATGCAGTTGATCGATCAACGGCACCATGCCGGCGGTGCTCACGGTCACGCGCCGGCGCGACAACCCATACGCCAGATCGTCTAGCATCACGCGCAGCGCGATGAGCACGTTATCGAGATTGAGCAGCGGTTCGCCCATACCCATGAACACGACGTTGGTCACGGCGCGCTGGCCGTCGGCGCGCTTGAGCAAACGGCTGGCTAGCCAGATTTGGGAGATGATCTCGCCCGCCGTAAGATTGCGGTTAAAACCCTGGGCGCCGGTGGCGCAGAACGAGCAGTTGAGCGTGCAGCCGGCCTGCGATGAGACGCACAGCGTGCCCCGATCGACCTCGGGGATAAACACCATCTCGATACAATTGCCATCGGACAGCTCGAGCAACCACTTGCGCGTGCCGTCGGCCGCGAGGTTGTCTTGTTTGATGACCGGCGGCGTGATGCTCGCCTCCTCGCTCAGGCGCGCACGCAACGCCTGACTCAGGTTCGTCATCTGCGCGAAGTCGTCGAGGCCATGCTGATGAATCCACTGCAACACCTGCGCCCCGCGAAACGGCTTCTCGCCGAGGCCGGCGAAATACGCCTGCATCGCCTCGCGATCGAATTCGAGCAGATTGGTTTTCGCGGGAGCGGTCACGGGCTAGCGGGTACGCGGGCAAATCTCGCCGGCACGAAAGAAATACTCGATCTCAACCTTAGCCGTATCCGGGCCATCGGAGCCGTGCACCGCATTCTCTTCGACGTTGTTCGCGAAATCGGCACGGATGGTACCCGGGGCGGCCTTTTTGGGATCGGTCGCGCCCATGATCTCGCGGTTTTTGGCGATCGCACCCTCGCCTTCCAGCACCTGCACCAGAATCGGTCCCGAGGTCATGAATTTCACCAGGTCCTTGAAGAACGGACGCTCGCGATGCACGGCGTAGAAACCTTCGGCCTGCTTTTGATCCAAGTGCATCATTCGCGCGGCAACAATCTTGAGCCCCGCCTTTTCGAACCGACGGTAAATTTCACCGATGAGATTTTTAGCGACGGCATCGGGCTTAATAATAGATAGCGTACGTTCAACCGCCATGGATACTCCACGTTGTTGTGAAAGGGAAAAGGATGCAACCAGTGGAAAAAGCTAAGCTTTCCGCGGTTTTGCCGCGCCTAGTGTAACGTTATGAACTAGCGCGAACAATGCGGCGACGCCACCCGGACGCCGTCATTTCGAGCGGAGCGAGAAATCTCGCAATCGGAACCGTCCAGCCTGTAGCGGGAGATTCCTCGCTACGCTCGGAATGACAGGCAGGTGTTTCGCAAAACCGTTTCGTAAATACACACGGCTCCGTTAGTCCCAGCGATCGTCCCGCACCTGCACACGTCCGGCCTCGATGCGGACCGGGAAACTGTGGATCGGCTCATACGCCGGCGGCGCGAGCACGGCGCCGGTTTTGATCGAAAAACGCGCCCCGTGGCGTGGACAGACGATCTGCCCCCCCTCGACTGCGCCCCCGGTGAGCGTACCGCCGTCGTGGGTGCATACGTCCTCAACCGCATAAAACTGACCATCGAGATTGAACACCGCGACCTGCGCGCCATCCACATCGACGACTTGGTGACTGCCAGGCGGAAGCGCCTCGACCGCAGCGACGTCTTGCCAGTCCGACATGGTTAGAGCATGCCGAGCTGAAGCTTGGCGGCATCCGACATGCGGTCCCGGTCCCAGGGCGGGTCCCATACCAGTTCCACGGTCGCGTCTTTGACGCCGGGTACGGCCTTCACCGCCGCCTCGACCGTGCCGGGGAATGTCTGCGCCACCGGACAACCGGGCGCGGTGAGGGTCATGGCGAGCGCGACCGAGCCCTCATCGTTGATGTCGAGCCGATAGATCAACCCGAGATCGTAGATATTCACCGGCACCTCGGGGTCGTAAACGCCGCGCAACGCCTCCACCACGCGCTCGCGCAGGGATTCGTTCGTCGTGCCGGCCGCGCCATCGGTAGGTGTCGTGTCGGTCGCCATCATTCCGTGGTCACCGTTTCGTTCGCGTTTTGCAGCGCTGCGTGCAGCGTATGCCAAGCGAGCGTCGCGCACTTCACGCGCGAGGGGTATTCGCGGACGCCGGTGAGCACTTGCAGCTTGCCGAGCGCGTCCGCCGATCCGTCTTGCGTCAGCAGGTCATGCACCCCGCGAAACAACCGCTCGACCTCCTCGATCGATTTGCCCTTGATGCTCTCGGTCATGAGCGACGCGGAGGCGGTCGAAATCGCGCAGCCGGCACCCTCGAAACCGACATCCTTAATAATGCCGTTCTCGACGTGCAGATTGACGGTAAATTCGTCGCCGCACAGCGGGTTGTAGCCGTGCGCGTGTCGATTCGTCGGCGCCGGTTTGTGCAGAAAATTGCGCGGCTTGCGGTTGTGATCCAGGATCACTTCCTCGTACAGGCTGCGTAGATCGGTCATTGGTTGAACACCTCTTTCACGCGGCGGATGCCGCGCACCAACGCATCGATATCCTCGCGCGTGTTGTACATCGCCAGCGAGGCGCGCGCGGTTGCCGGAAGACAATAGCGGCGCATGACTGGCATCGCGCAGTGATGGCCGGCGCGGATCGCCACACCTTCATGATCAAGGATGCTGCCGATGTCGTGCGGATGTATGCGCTGCAGCTCAAACGACAAAATCCCGGCCTTGTCGCGCGCGGTGCCAACCAATCGTAAGCCTTCGATCTCGGACACGACATCGGTGGCATAAGCGAGCAGCGCGCGCTCGTGCGCCGCGATCGCATCGAGCCCGATCAGACGCACATAGTCGATTGCCGCGCCGAGGCCAATGGCGCC
>JBKHXU010000118.1:0-11368 GCA_046565865.1 Gammaproteobacteria bacterium
TTCACGTTCGGCGTCTATCTACTTTTTGGTGTTGAGCCGGCTCGTTTCTTCGCCAAAGTTTTTGCCGGCCCCATATCTTTGTGCGTTGCCGCAGTGTCGTATTTCTTGTTCCTGTCCCGGGAAAGTAAGGACACCAAGGTAAAGTGAGCAGCCTCATAACATATAGCTCGAGCCGACGCCGTGACCCGACGGCGGCGCTTCGCGGCTTTGTTCGCGGCCGGCGCGGCTCAGCAAAACGTTAGCTTTCCAAGATAGCGAGGAAACAAATGGACAAAATAACAATTGCGGACTGGCTCATGATTCTTGCTGTCCTGCTTGGACCAATAATCGCTGTCCGCCTCACTCGTTACCTTGACACCAAGAAGGAGGTTCGGGAGCGGAAGCTCGCAATTTTTAAGAAATTAATGGCCACGCGCGCGTATACGATTTCTTGGGACCACGTGGAGGCACTAAATCGAATTGATCTTGAGTTCGATAAAAGGAAGAAAAGCGAAAGAGCTGTAATAGATGCTTGGAAAGAGTATCTCGATCTGCTTGGCAATAAGCAGTTGTCGCCAGAGCAATGGGGCGTTAAACGAGTCGATCTTTTAGTGGAGCTGCTTCACAAAATGGCTATCGTCCTCGATTACGACTTTGATAAGACTCATATAAAAAATTCTACGTACTCTCCCATGGCACACGGACAGTTGGAGGAGCAGCAGGCTGCGATTAGAAACGGAGTAATAGAGGTCCTTGAGGGTAAGCGGTCCATCCCAATGTTCGTAACGAATTTACCACCACAAGAAAGCTAACAAACCCATCAAGCCGACGCCAAAAACCGGCGCGGCTTATGGGTAACGTTAGATGGACGAAGCGGCCCTAGAGCTAACCCAAAGAAAGGAGAAATGCAATGCCGAAGTTTGTGATCGAACGTGAAATCCCCGGCGCAGGCAAGCTATCGCCAAAGGAGCTACAGGCCATCTCGCAGAAGTCGTGTGGCGTCCTACAGGAACTCGGACCCCAGGTCCAGTGGGTCCACAGCTACGTTACGGATGACAAGATCTACTGTGTGTACATCGCTCCAGACGAAGCGGCTGTTCGGAAGCATGCGGAGATGGGAGGATTCCCCGCGAACTCCATTTCCGAGGTTCGCTCTGTAATCGACCCGACAACCGCGGAGTGAGTAAAGTGGGGGTCAGAACACAGTTCTCGCTTATATGAGCCAAAATTGTGATCTGACCCCGTTGTTCCACCTGCCAAATCGATCCCGATCGTAGTAACGTTCATGACGACTCCCGCTGTTCCGCTGATTGAGTTGAACCGACTTCAATCTGGCACATCGATGCCGTTAGGGGCAGGGGGATTCCATATCGTTCGTTATGCGACAAAAGACTGAGGTCATAGAGGTCATGGATGAACAATTGAGTCACTACGAAAAGAAACTCGCTTTTGAGACCGATTCTTGGGATTTGAAGGTTGCCTTGGAATCCGGTGAAAGCATCATCGTCATTGATACTCGTTCACCGGAGGCGTATCAAAAGGAGCACATTCCGAGAGCAATCAATATTCCCCACCGGAAAATGAACGAAGAAACAACCAAGGGGCTCAATCGTACAGCACTGGTTGTCACGTATTGCGATGGCATCGGTTGCAATGCCTCCACTAAGGGCGCCCTGAATATGACGAAGCTGGGGTTCCAGGTTAAAGAACTAATCGGCGGTCTGGATTGGTGGAAAAGGGACGGCCACGAAACGGAAGGCGCGGCATCAAGCAGCAAAGCCGCGGCTTGCGGCGGCGAGTAAACAATGTCGCATAACAACGCGTTCAACACCGACTCGCAAAAGCGCGCTTCGCGCCACTTTTTCGCGAGTTAACGCGAACATTAGGCCATTACAAACGAGGTCAAGATGAATTCACGGTTGTTCACGTTCGTCGGTGGAGATGCTGGTATTTGGCGTGTTGCTCGAATGGAAGCGGTCGTAGGAGAGCCAATCCCAGAGGCAAAAAGGCTCAACATTGTTCCGGGCCAGGAATTTCAAACTCATCGACAGGCTAGTTGGGTGCTTAGGGGCATAACCAGTAACGAACGCTACGTGGTGCGCGATGAGAAAGACCAACTCGTGGCGAAGCAGCCTGGTTTGGACCGTCCCGAGGCCGTGCGCGCCGCACTGATCCCCATTCGAAAAAACGCCGCTTGGTGGGGCCTGCCCCAAGACGAACGGCGGAGGGTGTTTGAGGAACAATCCAAACATGTTGCCATCGGACTTCAATATTTGCCCGCTGTGGCCCGCCGACTTCATCACTGCCGCGATCTGGGTGAGAACGAGCCGTTTGATTTCTTAACTTGGTTTGAGTACGCCCCAGCCAATGAATCGGCATTCGATAGGTTGGTGACAGAGCTTCGCGCGTCGGAGGAGTGGAAATATGTGGATAGGGAAATTGATATCCGCCTCGTGCGGGAACCGGCCTAACTCGGCGCTCCACGCGACCGGCTGCGCCGGCGCGTGAGCTTTATCGTTCTATTTCCTCGGCGATCAGGAGGCAGTCATGCCGAGACAAACAGCAATTAGGATCAATATTCGGAGATTTGCGATCGAGAACTTAGAAGAGATCCCGAGTAATCGGGCTCTAATGCGTTGTGCTACTCGCGATTGGGGGGACGTCGGAAGACTGACAGATATCCCATATACGCTGCGCATAACGACTTCGGGCCTGGGACGCCGTACAGGTTCTGGTGCCTCAAATCTTTCCGGCATGATTCGATTCCGTACCTCGCTCAATCGGTTGACACACGGCTGCACGCCATCTTCGCTGCCCTATTTCCCCCACGGCGGGCGGTGGGAGCCTGAATTCACCTCGGTGTATATTGGTCGGCATTCGATTCATGGATGAACACGGTGGCCCTCCACGGAAACAGGCGCAAGGCAACGGCAGCCGGCATTCTGCTCGGCGTCGGCTTGGGCGGGTTTGTCGACGGAATCGTGCTGCATCAAATTCTGCAATGGCACAACATGGTGTCGAACTGGGTTCCTCCGACGACGATGGAAGCCATGAGCCTCAATATGATGTGGGATGGCATCTTCCACGCCTGCGTTTGGATCGTCACGCTGATCGGTGCGCTGCTACTCTGGAGCGCGGCGTTTCATGGGGACGATATTCCGTCACTGCAGTCGTTCGTCGGGCAAATGCTTCTGGGCTGGGGTTCGTTCAATTTGATCGAAGGCATCGTCGATCATCATATCCTCGCGGTGCACTACGTCCGCCAGGTGCCGGACTACACGATTTATAACGTCACCTTTCTCGTCGTCGGCGGGGTTTTGTTCATCCTGGTGGGATGGACGCTGATGCGCGCGGGTCGCAAGACGTTGCCCCCGATGTAGCCGGCACGGTGAACCGCGCGGGCGTCATGGGTAACGTCTACATCGGCATCTCGGGTTGGCGCTATGCGCCGTGGCGCGGCGTGTTCTACCCCAAAGACCTCGCACAAGACCGCGAGCTCGAGTTCGCTTCGCGCGCGCTGCATTCGATCGAGATAAACGGGTCGTTTTATTCGTTGCAGCGGCCGGAGAGTTACGCCGCCTGGTATGCGGCGACGCCGCCGGGGTTCGTCTTTAGCGTCAAAGGCAATCGCTTCATCACCCACATTCGTCGGCTGCGTGATGTTGAACAGCCGCTGGCGAACGTGCTTGCCTCGGGTGTGTTCAATCTCAAGGAAAAACTGGGGCCGATGTTGTGGCAACTGCCGCCGTCGTTTCGCTTCGATGCGGAGGTGATCGAACACTTTTTAAGTCTTCTGCCGCACGATACCGAACAGGCGTTGGCACTGGCGCGTAAACGCGGCGCTCGCATGAAGGGCCGCAGCCGGCTGGCGATCGATGCCAATCGGCCGTTGCGGCATGCGATGGAGATTCGGCATGAAAGCTTCGTCGATGCTGCGTTCATTGCGCTGTTGCGCAAGTATCGGGTGGCGCTAGTGGTGGCGGATACGGCCGGCAAGTGGCCGGACCATCAGGACGTGACGGCGGACTTTATGTATCTGCGGTTGCACGGCGAAGAGGAGCTGTACGCCAGCGGCTACACCGATGAAGCGCTCGACCGCTGGGCGGCGCGCATCCGCGCCTGGCATGCGGGTGGTGAATCGGCCGATGCCAAGCGCATGTCGAACGAACCGGCGCCGCGGGCGACGCAGCGCGACGTGTATTGTTACTTCGATAACGACGTGAAGGTGCGCGCGCCCTTCGACGCGCGGCGTTTGGCCGAGAGACTTGGCTTGGCGCGGGGACTGGCGCCGCTAACCGAATTTGGCAAACCAAAACCGGAGCGCGCGCGGCGATCGCCGCCGTATCGTTTCGCCCGATCGCCCCGCGGCGAACACGCGGACGGCACGCCGCGCAAGTGACGCACCGCCGAACGCGATTTAGGCCGCCTTCTCCGGCAACAGCGTGACGTTGAGTTCGAGCACTTCGCAGTCGCCGTCGCGGTCGAGTTCGATCTTGACCGCGTCCTGGTCGATTGCGACGTACTTGCGGATGACGTTGAGCAACTCCTCTTTCAGCAACGGCAAATAATCCGGGCCGCCGCGCGGCGCGCGCTCGCGCGCGACGATGATCTGCAACCGTTCCTTGGCGACCGAGGCGCTCTTTTTGCGCTGGGAACGAAAGTAGTTAAAAAATTTCATGGGCTAGGTCCCGAACAACCGGCCGAGGATGCCGCGCTTTTCCATCAGGAACCGGTGCGGCCGTTCCTCGCCGAGGTAGCGCGCGACCGCGTCGCGATACGCCTGGCCGGCGTCGCTCGCCTCGTCGAGGATCACGGGGACGCCGGAGTTCGACGCCTGCAGCACCGATTTGGACTCGGGGATCACGCCGAGCAGGTCGATCGACAGGATCTCGCGCACGTCGTCCACGCTCAACATCTCGCCCTTCTGCACCCGCGCCGGCGAGTAGCGGGTCAACAGCAGATGCTCCTTCACGCGCCCGTCGTTGCGCTCGGCGCGCCGGGTCTTGCTCGCCAGGATGCCGAGGATGCGGTCGGAATCGCGCACCGATGACACCTCCGGGTTGGTGACGACGATGGCGTCGTCCGCGAAATACGCCGCCAATTGCGCCCCGCGCTCGATGCCGGCCGGGGAATCGCACACGATGAAGTCGAAGTCCTTGGCCAGCTCGTCGAGCACGCGCTCGACGCCGTCTTTGCTGAGCGCGTCTTTGTCGCGCGTCTGCGACGCCGGCAAAATCGCGAGATTGTCGACGCGCTTGTCCTTGATCAGCGCCTGGTTCAGATTCGCCTCGCGATTGATCACGTTGACGAAGTCGTACACCACGCGCCGCTCGCAGCCCATGATGAGATCGAGATTGCGCAGCCCGACATCGAAGTCGATGACCGCCGTCTTCTTACCCGCCTGCGCTAAACCGGTGGCGATGGCGGCGCTGGTGGTGGTCTTGCCCACCCCGCCCTTGCCGGACGTCACTACGATGATTCTTGCCACGGTGTTCCTCCAAATAACGTCATAACGGTTCGATCGCGAGGCTTTCCCCGCGCAGCACGATCTGCACCGGAGCGCCGCGATCGGATTCCTGAATTTTTTCGCTGATCCAGTAGTGGCCGGCGATGGACACGAGTTCGGCATCGAGCTCACGGCAGAAAATGCGCGCGCTCGCGTCGCCATTGACGCCGGCGAGCGCGCGCCCGCGCAGCGCGCCGTATACATGGATGTTGCCGTCGGCCATGATCTCGGCGCCGGGGCTGACGGTACTGACCACGATCAGGTCCCCGTCCTTGGCGTACACCTGTTGGCCGGAGCGCACCGGTTCGGTCACGAGCCGGTTGGCGGTATGCGGCACGGCGGCGGATTCCTTGGTCGATTTGCGCCGGCCGGTGCCGAGGGCGCCGGACATCACTCCAATGCCGACCCCGGCGGCGATGCCGCACAACACCTCGCCCGCGCCGCGCATGCCGACGGGCACGAAGCTGCGTTCGCGCAGCAGCCGGTCGAGGCGCGCGATGTCGAACGCGCGCTGCGCCTCGGGCGATAACGCCTCGAAGTCGAGCAGCACCGGGAAGTTTTGAAACAGATCGGGGGCGGTCGCGATCTTGGCGTCGAGCTGGCGGCTGAAGAGATCGAGATCCGGCGTCAGCAGACGCAGCACCGACAGCGTGAGCATGCGCCCCTTGAGCTCGAATGCCTTCGCTGCCTGCGGAGAAAAATTGTGAACGAGGGCCATCCTGATTCAGCGCGTCCTACTTCGATGCGGTGGGTGTGCGCAAACAGCGACCCTACGATCGCCGGCGACATGCTACCGTGCGCAGCGCGCAACTCAATGCATCACGTCGCGGCGCAGGCCCCGTTCGTCGCATCGCAGCTCAGGAAAATATTCCGTGCAAAAACCAGCGCGGCTCGGCGCCGCGTTCGCGGAAAATCCAATAACGCGAACCGGTGGCGTCGCGCGCGATGAAATAATCGCGTGCGACATCGCCGCCGTCCCACCAGCCGCTCTCGATGCGCTCGCACTCGTCATGCAACCGCAAATCGCCGCCGAGCCAAGGACGGCCGGCGCGCGCCGCGAGCGGCACCGGCTCCGGCAACAACCACAGCGGCCGCTCGCCGCCCTGCGGAACCTCGGCACACGTCGGTGCTTGGCCGGGATCGAGGAAACGCCAGGCGCGCTCGGGGCGATGATCGGCGAGCCGATCGAGTCCACGCACCGCCGCCTCACCGAGCCGCGCGCGCAGCCGCTCGATGAGTTGGGCGCGCGCCGCTTCCGGCAGGCGCGCGCCGGCGAAAAAATCGCCGGTGTGGCTGCCCAAGGGCTCAAACTCGCGGGCCGCGAGCTCCACTTCTTCCACCGGCTGCGCCAAGGCACGACGTTGCAGCCGCTCGCGCGCGAGCCCGAGCCAATGCTCGGCATCACGCGCGGGCGCGGTGAAGGTGAAATCGATCGACGTGGTCTGAGCTTTTGCATGGTGCAGCGTCAGCGTAAAGCGCTGCACGCCCGCGGCGTGCGCGCCGAGCAGCGCGCTCAGTTCCCGCAGCAAGCGCTGCAACGGAAACAACAAGGGCTCCACGGCATCGACCGGCGCCGGCAATGCCAGGCGCGCATGGAATTCGGCGGGCGGCGCGTACGGGACGCGTACGTCGGGCAGGCGCCCGAACGCCCGATCGAGCGCCTGCAGCACCTCGGGGCCGACACGCCGCGCCAACCCATCGCGCGGCAGGCGCAGGCAGTCGGCGAGACAGGCGAGGCCCATCCCGCTCAGCAGCGCCTCGCGTTTGGCGTCGAGCGCGAGACACGCGAGCGGCAATGGCGCGAGCGCGCCGAAGAGCGCGCGCGTCTCGGTGACGGCGGCACTAATCCCGCAGCGCGCGAGCCAGGTGGCGGCAAGCGGCGTCGGAGCAATGGCGCTAGCGATGCGAAAACCAAGCCCATCGATATCGGCCTCGATGCGCGCACGCAGCGGCGCCAACCCGCCGAAAAACGCGCTGCTGCCGGCGACTTCGAGCAACACCGCGTCCGGCGCGACCAAACTGACCTGCGAGGTATACCGGTAAGCCCACGCCGCCAGACGTTCGAGCGTCGCCGCCTCGGCCACGGCATTACGCGGTTTGACGTAGAGCCGAGGGGCCAACGCATGCGCAGCGCTCACCGCCAAGCCGGGCAGGATGCCACGCGCACGCGCCGCGGCATTGGCGGCCAGCACGCGCTGCTCGCGCCCCTGCCCGTCGCTGACTACCAGCGGCTCAGGCGTGGGCGCGGCGCGGCTGTAGATCTCGAGCGCTAGATCGGGCAGGTGCAGGCATAGCCAAAGCATGACGGATATCGAGCGCGAACGGTCCGGCCGGGCCACCGCCGCGGCGCTTTAAAACGTGCACATTGAGCCGAGCGTCATCGAGGTCGGACTCAAGGCGCAATCTCAGTGCCGCGGTGGAACCCGGCATGGAATAGCGCTGGAACAACACCGCCCCGGTCGCGCCGGCCTCCGCCGCGAGTTGCAGGCGCCGCAGGTGCGCGCTATCGGCGTAGGTCGCCCAGGCGAGCACCATGGCGCAGGCGCCGGAGCGCAGGCTCGTCTCCACCGCCCAGAGCTGATCCGAATGGGTTTTGGGATACACCATGAGCAGCCGCGACAGATCGACACCGGCGGCGCTCAATGCCGGGGCATATGGGATATATGGCGGCGCAATAAACGCGACCCAACGATCGCCGCGGCTTAACGCCGCCTATGCCGGCAAAAACAATTGCAGCTCGCCGATGCCGGGGCGCGGAAATGTGACCTCCGTCAGCGCCGCGCGCGGCCAACCGCCGCCGGGGAGTACGGCGTCGAGCGCGGCGAAGCCGGTAGCAACGGCCGGGACCGGCGCCGCAGCTTCACCGCGCCAAACGTCGGGACGCAACAGGATCTCGGCCAGGTTCATCGCAATGCCAGCCCGTTGCGTAGTAGCCCTACGCCGATTCCTTCGATGGTGAGCGATTCATGGCGCAGGTCGACCTCGATCGGCTCGAAGTCCGGATTCGCCGGCAATAGCCGCACGATTTGCCCGCGCTGCTGGAAGCGCTTGACCGTTACCTCGTTTTCCAGCCGCGCAACCACGATCTTGCCGTTGTCCGCGCGCGCCGCCTTGTGCACCGCGAGCAGATCGCCGTCGAGGATGCCAGCGTCGCGCATGCTCATGCCCTTCACCCGCAGCAGATAATCGGCGCGCGGGCGGAATACACTCGGCTCGACGCGCATCCGGGCCTCGATATGTTCCTCGGCCAGAATTGGGTTACCGGCCGCAACCCGGCCGACGAGCGGCAGGCCGGCCTGGGGATCGTTGTGTTTTAAACGGATGCCGCGCGAGGTACCGGGGACGATTTCGAGCATGCCTTTACGTTCCAACGCGCGCAGGTGTTCCTCGGCGGCGTTGGCGGAGCGGAAACCCAAAGTATCGGCGATTTCGGCGCGCGTCGGCGGCCGGCCGCTGGTGGTGATGAAACGGCGGATGAGGTTGAGAATTTGTTGTTGTCGCGCGGTCAGCTCGGCCATGGGGGTCCTCCAATACTGTTTATGTATACAGTATCCAAAGCCCCCAGGCAAGCGCGGCCACATGAGCTACAATGACCTTGGTTAATACAAGGAATTGCTTACCCTCATGTTTTACCGTTTCGCCCTCGGTGTTGGTCTGCTTCTCCTCGGTGCGCTTGTCGGACGCGAAGTTTCCCGCGCCCGCCCCGCGCGCAAAATGCTACGCGCGCAGCCCGCACCGCGGCTGCGACCGGCTACCGCGCCGCCGACGCAAAAGATTTCGATTCACTAACAGGAAAAAAGCGGCCGTCGACCGACGGCCGCTGATGTTTCAGCCGGCGACGACGCGCATTTCCTGCGTGCGCTGCCCCGTCACCTCGCGATAACAATCGAGCATGCGCTCGACCATCACCGATGCCGACCATTGGCGCGCCTGCTCCTGCCCCGCCGCCGCCAGCTCGGCGCGTCGCGCCGGGTCCTGCAATAGCTCCATCACTTTGGCCGCAAAATCCTCGACGGTCGGCTCTGCGATGAGCGCGCCGGCCCCTGCTTGCAATACATCTTTGCTGCCCATCAACGCATGCGCCACCACCGGCACGCCCGCGGCCATCGCCTCCAGCACCGCCAGTGCGTGCATCTCGGTGCGCGCCGGATACGCGAACACGTCGGCCGCGCGATAGCAGTCGAGCAGCTCGCGACTGCGTTCGAGATATCCCAAGAACAAAACGTTTTGCACCAGATCGCGCTCGGCAACGAGTTGGCGCAACGGCGTATCGGCCGAGCCTTCGCCGGCGATGACCAGCATTGCGTCCGGATGCGAGCGACGCACGAGCTCCAACACGTCGATCAAGAACGGGACGTTCTTCTCCTGCGTCACGCGACCGATGTAAACCAGTAGCGGCCGCTCGGGCGCGATGCCGTGGCGCTCGCGAAATGCGGCGCCGTCGCCTTTGACGAACCACGACGTCTCGACGCCGATCGGCACGGTGCTGATCGGCGTCAACACACCGGCCCGGTATAGGACATCGCGCATCGCTTCCGACGGCACGACTACCGCGTCGACCGCCTGGCATTGCGAGCGGGTCAACTCCCGCGCCGCCCATGCCGTGAGTGCTTTGGGCAGGAAAGGTACGTAGCGTTGTAAATCACGCTCGAACGCGGTGTGGTACGTTTCGACCACCGGCAGTGCAAGCCGCCGCGCCAGCGCCACGCCGAGATAATGCGCCACGAACGGCGTATGGATATGGATGAGATCGTAGCTCCAACCGCGCAATCGCTCGGTCAACTCGAGCACGCGCTGCGCCTTCATCATGCGGTTCTCGGGATCGAACAACACCCTGCGCGCGGACACGCGGACGACATCTTCCGACGGCAGATCGGTATCGCTCCCGTAGTCGGGCGCGATGAGCGTGACCGCGTGGCCTTTGGCGCGCAGCTCGCGGCACAACGTGTGTACCGCGGTCGACACACCATCGACCCGCGGAAAGTAAGCGTCGGTGATCCCCAGTATGCGCAAGCGCGTTCCCTGCGGTTTGATACGCGCGATTCTAGCGGCGCGCGCGCCGCGGGACACCGCGGCGAGACTGGGGCGATTTACCGCGCGTGCGTCGGCGGCAGGAGCGTCAGGTCGCGCGCGAGCATGATGGCGTCTTCGCGACCGTGCCGCGCCGGGTAATAGCCGGGGCGTAAGCCAATCTCGTCGAAACCCATTTGCATGTAAAGGTTATACGCGGCGCGATTCGAAATACGCACTTCGAGCAGGGCGACTTGCGCGTTGCGGTGTTGGGCCAGCTTGAGCAGATATTCGATCAGCGCGCGCCCGAGACCACGCCGCTGATAATCGGGATGAATGCAAATGTTGAGCAAGTGGCACTCGCCTGCGGCCGATGCAGGAGGCGGACGTCGCCGCGGTATTGGAGAACGAGCGCGCCGCCTATGAGTTCCCTTGGACGCGCGCGATCTTTCGCGACTGCCTGCGCGTCGGATATACCTGCCTGGTGTACGAAGGCGCGCGCGGGCTGCTGGGGCACGGCATCATGTCGCTGGCCGCAGGCGAGTGCCACTTGCTCAACATTTGCATTCATCCCGATTATCAGCGACGTGGTCTCGGGCGCGCGCTGATCGAATACCTGCTAAAGCTGGCCCAGCACCGCAACGCTCAAGTCGCCTTGCTCGAAGTGCGTATTTCGAATCGCGCCGCCTATAACCTTTACATGCAAATGGGTTTCGACGAGATTGGTTTGCGCCCCGGCTATTACCCGGCGCGAAACGGGCGCGAAGACGCCATCATGCTCGCGCGCGACCTGACGCTTCTGCCGCCGACCCACGCGCGTTAATCGCCCCAGTCCCGCCGCGGTGTCCTGCGGCGCGCGCGTCGCTAGAATCG
>JBKHXU010000119.1:0-14823 GCA_046565865.1 Gammaproteobacteria bacterium
CCAATGCGCATCCGCACGTTTCGCGCGATGAGATTGCGGTGGTGCACAACGGGATTATTGAAAACCACGACGCACAACGCGAGCGCCTGAAGAAACTCGGTTACGTTTTCGAATCGCAGACCGACACCGAGGTCATCGCGCACCTGGTGCACTACTACTTCAGTCAGAGCGGCGACCTGCTCAAGGCGACACAACAGGCGGCGCGCGACCTCGTCGGCGCCTACGCCATCGCCGTGGTCTCGCTCAAGACGCCGGACACGATGGCCTGCGCCCGCTTCGGTTGTCCGCTGCTGATCGGCCTCGGCGAGGGTGAAAACTTCATCGCCTCCGATGTCTCGGCGGTGCTGTCGGCGACGCGGCGCGTGATGTACCTCGAAGACGGCGACGTCGGCGAGATCACGCGCAAGGGCGTGCGCCTGTTTGACCGCGCCGGCAACCCGGTCGAGCGCCCGGTGCACGAATCCGACGTCTCGCTCGCCTCGCTCGAGCTCGGGCCCTACGCCCACTTCATGCAGAAGGAAATCTACGAGCAGCCGCAGGCGCTTGCCGACACCATCGAGGCGATCGTGACCCAAGGCGTCGCGCCCGAACTATTCGGCAAGAATGCGGCCAAGATATTCTCCGAGATCGATTCGGTCGAGATTATCGCCTGCGGCACCAGCTACTACGCCGGCAGCACCGCACGCTATTGGCTGGAATCGATCGCCAAGGTCCCGTGCAGCGTCGACATCGCCAGCGAATATCGCTACCGCGACACGGTGGCGAATCCGCGCCAACTCGTCGTCACCATCTCGCAGTCGGGTGAGACGCTCGACACGCTGGAGGCATTGAAGCGCGCGATAGAGATCGGTCACATCCACACGCTCTCGATCTGCAACGTGCGCGAAAGCGCCATCCCGCGTGCCTCGGAGCTGGTGTTCTTTACCCGCGCCGGCGCCGAAATCGGCGTGGCCTCGACCAAGGCGTTCACGACGCAACTTGCGGGACTGTTCGCGCTGACGCTCGCGCTGGCCAAGGTGAAGGGCCGGCTCCCCGCGGCGGCCGAGGCCGGTTATCTCGATGCGCTGCGCTGCCTGCCGGGCAGCGTGCAGCACGCGCTGAATCTCGAACCGCAGATCAAGGCCTGGTCCGAACGCTTCGCGCCCAAAGAACACGCGCTATTCCTCGGCCGCGGCGTGCACTACCCGATCGCAATGGAAGGCGCGCTGAAGTTAAAAGAAATCTCCTACATCCATGCCGAGGCCTACCCCGCCGGCGAACTCAAGCACGGCCCGCTGGCGCTGGTCGACGCCAACATGCCGGTTGTGGTGATCGCGCCGAACGACGCTTTGCTGGAGAAAGTGAAATCGAATATGCAGGAAGTCCGCGCCCGTGGCGGCGAGCTATATGTGTTCGCGGACGCCGATAGTCACTTTACCGAAAGCGAAGGCGTACATGTCATCCGTACTCCGCGCCACGTCGGTGTGCTGTCGCCGATCGTGCACGCAATCCCGGTGCAGCTGCTCGCCTACAACGCCGCCATCGCGCGTGGCACCGACGTCGACAAGCCGCGCAACTTGGCGAAATCGGTGACGGTGGAATAGAGGAAACCTACGAAGACGAACCTTCCGCCATTTGCGACTGAAGGTAGTTCTGCTCGCCCACGCGCTTGATGAGATCGAGCTGCGTCTCAAGCCAGTCGATGTGCTCTTCTTCGGACTCCAATATCTCTTCGAACAATTCGCGCGACACATAATCGGCCACCGACTCGCAATGCGCGATAGCTTCTTGCAGTAACGCGCGCGCCATTTGTTCCTGCTTGAGGTCGCAGCCCAGCGCCTCGGCGACGTTCTCGCCGATTAATAGCTTGCCCAGGTCTTGTAGATTCGGCAGGCCTTCCAGGAACAGGATGCGCTGGATCAGGCGATCGGCATGCTTCATCTCGTCGATCGATTCTTTCTTCTCGTGGTCGGCCAGGCGCGGCAGCCCCCAGTTATCGAACATGCGGGCGTGCAGGAAGTACTGGTTAATCGCGGTCAGCTCGTTGAGCAGCACGCGGTTGAGGTACTGAATGACTTTGGGATCGCCTTTCATTCGGGGAGGGTCTCGGGGGTTTTCGTTGTAGTTTACCGGCCCGGTAACAATGCTGTCAGCCGGCGGGAGCCCAGGCTGCGCTATCGGGAAGCAAATTTTCCTGCAACAACGCCTCGGCGGACGGGCGACATTTACCGCAGTTTGTGCCAAGGCCGAGACAGCGTTCGAGATCCTTGAGCGAGCAGGCACCGAGCTCGGTGCATTGGCGAATTTCGCGATCGGTGATGGCGTTACAAATGCAAACGTACATGACTCGTTGCTCAGGTTAGGCAGGCGCGATACTACCCAACCGTGTTGACTTTGTAAACGAGAATAATTATCGTTTGTATCTATGAGCCAGATCGCGCCGAAAAATGCCCCGAAAATCCATGCCAATCGCCCAGAACCGCCGCGACCGACCACGGTGTCCAGCACGACATTGCTGGGCCGTGCGCAGGAGCTGCGGATCCTGCATGAGGGTCGTGAGTATCGGCTGCGTCGCACTCAGAACGGTCGCCTGATCCTGACCGCCTAGCCGCTAGAACACAGTCCAAGACAAACCATGAATATGGGTTCCCGGTCGGTATGGGTCACGGCACGAAAGCGGCTTCGCCGCTGGCTGCCGCGCGGCCTGGCGCTTGCGTTCTCTGTCGCGGTTCCGCTTGTGGCGTGGGCGCAAGACCCGGCGCCGACCGTGCTGCACCTGCTCGACTACATCGCGGTCGACTACGCCGAGGCGGTCGCGGACGGAAAGATAACGAACGCGAACGAGTACGCGGAGATGCGCGAGTTCGGGCGCAACGTTCGCACGTTGATCGCTCAGCTGCCGGCGCGACCGGCGGGGAAACAGTTGCTCGCGGACGCGACCGCGTTGATCCGCGCGATCGAGACGAAGGCGCCAGCCGCGCAGATCGCGGCTCAGGCCAGCGCCCTGCGCTGGGCCGTGATCGATGCGTATCAACTGACGATCGCGCCGCGCCGCCCGCCGGATCTCGCGCGCGGCGCCGCGCTGTACGAAGCGCAATGCGCGATGTGCCATGGCAAAGACGGACATGGTGACGGCGCGGCGGGACGGTCGCTCGATCCGGCGCCGTCGAATTTCCACGACACCGAGCGCATGGCGAACCGCAGCGTTCACGGGCTCTACAACACGATCACGCTCGGCGTCGCCGGCACCGGCATGGCGTCGTACTCGCATCTCGGCGAAGACGATCGCTGGGCGTTGGCGTTCCACGTCGCGAACTTCGCCGCCAGCGAGAACGAACTCGCGGCCGGGGCGGCACTGTGGAGTGGTGGTCGTGGCCGGGGCGATTTCGCGGATCTGAATAACGTTGCCACGCTTTCCGCGAACGAAACGCGCGCGCGCTTCGGCGCCGACGGTGCGGCGATGCAAGTCTATCTGCGTGCGCACCCGGAGGCGCTTGCGGCGACGAAACCGACGCCGCTCACATTCGCGACGAACATGATCGACCAAAGCCTCTCCGCCTACCGCGCCGGCCGTCGCGCCGAGGCGACGCAGCTCGCGGTGCAGGCGTACCTCGAGGGCTTCGAGCTGGCGGAATCGGGACTCGGCAGCGTCGATGCCGACCTGACGGCGCGCACCGAGCGCGAGATGATGGCGTATCGCGAAATGCTGCAGGCCGGCGCGCCGATCGAACACGTCGAAGCGCGGGCGGCAACGATTCGACAACAGCTGGCGCTGGCGAGCGAAAAACTCGACGGCGCACGCCTGTCGCCGGCGACCACGTTTGTCAGCGCACTCGTGATTCTCGTGCGCGAGGGGGCCGAGGCGATCCTGGTCGTGGCCGCGATCCTCGCGTTCCTGGCCCGCGCCGGCCGCGGCGAGGCGCGTCGTTACGTGCACGCCGGTTGGGTCGCGGCGCTCGGGCTCGGCGTTGTCACGTGGCTGGTGTCGAACTACGTCGTGCAGATCTCCGGCGCCGGCCGCGAGCTGACCGAGGGTGTGACCGCGCTCGTCGCCGCGGCGATGCTGCTCTACGTCGGTTACTGGCTGCACAGCAAATCGCACAGCGCCGCGTGGCAGAAGTACATCCGCGACAAGATCGGCGGCGTACTGTCGCGCGGCACCGTATGGACGCTCGCGCTGATCTCATTTCTCGCGGTCTATCGCGAGGCGTTCGAGACGGTGCTGTTCTACCAGACACTAGCGGTGCAGGCCGGCCCCGGCGGCCGCGGCGCGCTGCTCATGGGCCTGTTCGTGGGTGCGGCGCTGCTCGTCGCCGTCGCCTGGGCGATCCTGCGCGCGAGCGTGCGGCTACCGGTCGGCTTATTCTTTTCCGCCTCCAGCGCGATACTCGTGATCCTGGCGATCGTCTTCACCGGCCAGGGCATTGCCGCGCTGCAAGAGGCGGGGAAGGTCGGCGTGAATACGGTTGCGTTCATTGCCGTGCCCGTGCTCGGTATTTATCCGACGCTGCAGACGCTGGCGGCGCAGACGGCGGTCGTGGCCCTGAGCGTGATCGGGGTGTGGTGGGCGTCACGCGCCGCGCGGGCTGCGGCCGGTGGGCCGGGCGAGGACACCGCAGCCGCGCGCTAGGCAGCAGCGAATTTCCGCCAGCCAGCAAGCTGCTCGTTTCGCTTAGCCCGCCCGCCTCAACCCTAACAACCCGTATGGCCATGAACATGATCGGGGGCATTTGCCGATGGAACCCTTAATCCGCTGGATCACGGTACCGGCGCTGGTGGTAGCGGCGCCGGCTTACGCCGTGCAGTACCTCAGCGTCGAGCAGGCGCAGGCAGCGCTGTTCCCCGCCGGCACGCAGTTCGCGCCGCAAGCGCTCGCGCTCACCGCGGAACAGAAGCAGGCAATCGCCCAGGCCGGCGGTCAGCGCGTACGCGATTTCAGGCCCAAGGTGTGGCGCGCGGAGCGCGACGGGCAGGCGCACGGTTGGTTCCTCGTGGACCAGGTGATCGGCAAGCACGAATTCATCACCTACGCCGTTGCCATCGGTGCCGACGGTGCGGTGCGCGGCGTCGAGGTCATGGATTATCGCGAGACCTACGGCTACGAGATTCGCAATCCCAATTGGCGCCGCCAGTTCGCCGGCAAGCGTCATGGCGACGCGCTCAAGCTCGGGACCGACATCCAGAACATCAGCGGCGCGACGCTGTCGTGTCGCAACGTCACCAACGGCGTGAAGCGCCTGCTCGCGCTGCACGCGACCGCGCTCCGATGAAGACGCACGTAATCCGTCGCGCCCGGCCGCTGCTCGGGACGTTCGTTGAAATCACCGCACGCGGCCGCGACGCGGCCCGGCTCGAGCGCGCGGTGGGCGCCGCGTTCGCGACGATCGAACGGCTGCAAGCCCGGCTCAATGTGCATGACCCCGCGAGCGAAGTCTCGCGCCTGAATTGCACGGCGCAGCGCCGCCCGATGGCGGTGAGCGGCGACACCTGGCGCCTGCTGCGCGCGGCGAAGCGAATGTCGCTGCTGAGCGCGGGCGCGTTCGATGTGACCGCGCCGCGCGCGCGCGGCGGCGGCGATTTCCGTGACATCGCGCTGCTGCGCGGCCGACGTGTGCGCTTCGCCCGCACGCTGCGCGTCGACCTCGGTGGCATCGCCAAAGGTTATTGCGTCGATCGCGCGGTCGCCGCGCTTGCACGCTTCGGCGTGCGTAGCGGACTGGTCAACGCCGGCGGCGATCTGCGTGCCTTCGGTGCGCACGCGTACCCGCTGCAACTGCGCCATCCCGCCGACCCGCGTGCGCTCCTGGCTTGGGGCCGCGTGCGCAATGCCGCGGTCGCAACCTCGGCGCGCTACCGCACCGGGCGCGACCGTTGCGCCGGCGCGCTGGTCCATGGATGCAGCGGCGCCCCGATCGACGCCGGGATCAGCGTCAGCGTGCGCGCAGAGCGCGCATGGGTCGCGGACGCATTGACCAAAGTGGTGATGCTCCGGGGCGCCGCGGCCGCCGACGTGCTCGCGCGCTATCGTGCGCGCGCGTGGGTGCTGGGCACCGAAGGCGGCGCGCCAGAATGAAGCGCGCCGAGCCGCCTAATCGCCCCGGCCGGGGCGGCGTGTCCGTGCTGCTCACGCTCACCGTGCTGCTGCTAGTGAGCGGTAGCGTCTGGCTGGTGCTGGATACGGCGTTTACGGTCGAGGGCGAGTTTGGACCGGCCAAGCATCCGTTGCAGGTATGGATGCTGCGGGCGCATGCGGCGTTTGCTATGGCTATGCTCGTCGCATTCGGTAGCCTGCTGCCGAGTCACGTTTGGCCGCTTTGGAGCACACGGTGCAACCGCGGCAGCGGCGCCATGTTGGTCGCGCTTGTGCTCGGTCTGGTGCTGACCGGGTATCTACTTTATTACCTCGGCGACGAGGACTGGCGCACGGTCGTCGCGCGCATGCATTGGATCGGCGGTCTCGTGCTCGCGGGGGCGTTGGTGTTGCACATGGTCATGGGAAAGCGCGCGGCAGTGCGACACAAGCGTGCGCGCTCGCGCGCCGTCGGCGCGCTGTGACGGGGTATCGCCAGCGCTTCAACGAATTTCAACAAGCCAGCCAGCAAGCGCATGCCGCTTGGGTAGCCAGCCATCCCGACATCAATCAATCATCGACAAGAGGAGAGCTGGTATGAAGTGCCTGAGTAAAACGACCACGTCCATTGGGCCGCGCAAGCGCGGGGTGCTGGCGGCAACCGCGATCGCAGCGATGCTCGGCGCGGCCGCCGAGGCGGCGCCGACGTTGGAACAGAAGGTCGAGCAGTTGACGGAGGAGGTCGAGAAGCTCAAGCAGGAGCTCGCCGACCAGAAAACGGCGGACGACGGTCACGGCGCCGGCGACGGCAGGACCAGCATCGGCGGGTACGGCGAGCTGCACTACAACAGTCTCGACAGCAAGGACGAAATCGACTTTCACCGTTTCGTGCTGTTCATCGGTCACCGCTTCACCGACCGGATTCGTTTCAACTCGGAGATCGAGTTGGAGCACGCGCTCGTCAAGGACACCAGCGCCGGCGACGGCCCGGGCGAGATCGAATTGGAGCAGGCCTATATCGACTTCGATCTGACGGCCAATCACACCGCGCGCGGCGGCCTGTTTCTGATACCGGTCGGCATTCTGAACGAGGTGCACGAGCCGACCACGTTCTACGGCGTCGAGCGCAACCCGATCGAGAGCGACATCATCCCGACCACGTGGTGGGAAGGTGGCGCCGCGCTGCACGGACGGCTCGGCACCGATTTTGGCTACGATCTGGCGCTGCACTCCGGGCTCAAGGTGCCCACCACCGGCGCCGGCGCCTACCGCATCCGCAACGGCCGCCAGAAGGTGGCCAAGTCCGACGCCAACAATGGCGCCGTTACCGCGCGCCTCAAGTGGTCCGGCATCCCCGGCGTCAGCGCCGCCGCCACCGTACAGCGCCAGTCCGACATCGCCCAAGGGGCCGCCGCCGACGGGGTGGCTGGCGAGGCAACGCTATGGGAAGCGCATGCGACGTTCGCGCGCGGACCGTTCGGCCTGCGCGTGCTGTACGCAAGTTGGGATTTGGACGGCAGCGGACCCAAGGCGCTCGGCCGCGACAAGCAGGAGGGTTGGTACGTCGAGCCGTCGTACAAGCTCACGCCAAGCATCGGCGTATTCGCGCGTTTCAACCGCTGGGACAACGAGGCCGGCGACAGTGCCGACAGCGAGAAGAAACAGCGCGATATCGGCCTGAACTACTGGCCGCACGAAGACGTGGTGGTGAAGCTCGACTACCAGAACCAGTCCGGCGCCGCGAACGACGACGGCGTCAATCTCGGCATCGGTTACATGTTCTGAGCCTGGGCGCACGGGCGCGACCGCGTCCGTGCGTACTTTTCCAAGGGACGAGGAAGTACGTTGGCTGCATAGGAGGCGATACATGATTCACCCAAACCCTGCTGGGTGTGGGCGCGCTTTGCGCGCTGTTGCGCCGGGACGCGTGCGCCGACCGCGAACAGGCGCATCGGGCCTACCGGCAACGTGCGCGGCGAGCCCCGCGCAGTGCGCCGTGCTAAGCGCCAGCCGCTACCACAGCCCGCGCCCCTGGCGCGAGAACACCAGATCGAGCAGCGCGGCATAGGCCTCGGTGCCGACCTTGTCGAACAGAAGGCCGGCGCCGCCGTCGGCGACACGCACGACCTGGGCCTGAAAGTGGTGGAATTGCGGCTTCCCGTCGGTCGGCAGCGAGATCGCGAGTTCAACGCTGCCTTTCTGCGCCAGCGCCTCGCGCGTCTCGACGAACGCGCCGTCGAGGCTGATGTCGCGCGTGAGCGAGTGGCGGAGCTGCTGGTTGTTGTAGTGCAGCACGGCTTCCAGGGCGATGGGGATGCGCGGCGTGTCGCGGCGTTCAGATTTGCGCGTGCTGGACGCGCGCCCGGGGGATGAACGTTTGATCACGTTACCTCCAGCGTTTGTTGCGTCCTTATAAACGGTTTTGACCGTCTCGGGAAGCGCCGCCCGGCGGTCGTGGGACAGGTGTTTAACAACATACCGCCAGTGTTTATTATCACGCGCCTCATGGATGTCTCTCCCCTGCTCGATCCGCTCAACGAGGCACAGCGTCAAGCCGTCGCGGCGCCCCCCGGTGCATTGTTGGTATTGGCCGGCGCCGGTAGCGGCAAGACCCGGGTGCTGACGCACCGGGTCGCGTGGCTGGTGTCGGTCGAACAGGTATCGCCGCATTCCATTCTTGCCGTAACGTTTACCAACAAAGCCGCCGCGGAAATGCGCGCGCGCATCGAGCATATGCTGGCCGCCCCCGCGGGTGGTCTTTGGATCGGCACCTTTCACGGGTTGTCGCACCGACTGCTGCGCGCGCATTGGCGCGAGGCCGGGCTCACGCAGGGATTTCAAATCCTGGACAGCGACGATCAATATCGCTTGATCCGCCGCATTCTGAAGACGCTCAATCTGGACGAGGCGTATTGGCCGCCGCGCCAGGCGCAGTGGTTCATCAACGGTCACAAAGAAGAGGGCCGGCGTGCGCGCAGCCTCGGCGAAAGCCATGACCCGCAGAATCGGGAGATGGTGCGCATCTATCGGGCGTACGAGGATGCGTGCCAGCGCGCCGGGCTGGTCGATTTCGCGGAGTTGCTGCTGCGCGCCTACGAGCTATTGCGCGACAACGAGCCGCTGCGCACGCACTATCAGAATCGGTTTCGCCATGTCCTGGTCGATGAGTTCCAGGACACCAACAGCATCCAGTACGCCTGGCTCAAACAGTTCGCCGGCAATCACCGCAACCTGTTCGTGGTCGGTGACGACGACCAATCGATCTACGGCTGGCGCGGTGCGCGCATCGAAAACATCTTGCGCTTCGAGCGCGATCACCCGGGCGCGCAGGTGATACGGCTGGAGCAGAACTATCGCTCCACCGGCAACATCCTCAAGGCCGCCAACAGCGTCATCAGCCACAACAGCGGCCGCCTCGGCAAAAACCTCTGGACCGACGGCGGTGCCGGCGAGCCGATTTATCTCTACACCGCGGTGAACGATCTTGAAGAGGCGCGCTTCATCGTTGAGCGTATCCGCGACTGGAGCGACCAGGGCGGCAAGCGCGCCGATGTCGCGGTGCTGTACCGCAGCAACGCCCAGTCGCGCGTGATCGAGGAGACGCTCATCAACGCCGGTATCCCGTATCGGGTCTACGGCGGATTACGATTCTTCGAGCGCGCCGAGATCAAAGACGCGCTCGCTTACCTGCGGCTGATGGCAAGCCGCTACGACGACGCCTCGTTCGAGCGCGTGGCCAACGTACCGACCCGCGGCGTGGGTTTAAAGACACTCGACGCGTTACGCGACTGCGTGAAGACCGAGCAGATTACGCTCTGGGAAGCGGCGCAGAAGCTGCTCGGCACCAACGCCTTGCCGGCGCGCGCGACCCAAGCGTTGCGCGGCTTCCTGGAGCTGATCGACGGGTTGGCGCGCGATACAGCCAGCCTCACCCTGGCCGAACAGGTCGAGCACGTCCTCGCCCAAAGCGGGTTGATCGAGCATTACAAGAAAGAGAAGGGCGAAAAAGGGGAGGCGCGCGTCGAGAACCTAGAAGAGCTAGTGACGGCGGCGCGCAACTATATCCACGACGAGGCCGACGGCCTCGACCCGCTCGCCGGTTTCCTGGCCCACGCCGCGCTCGAGGCCGGCGAGGGCGAGGCCGAGGCATGGGAGGACAGCGTCCAGCTCATGAGCCTGCATGCGGCCAAGGGGCTCGAGTTCCCGCTGGTATTTCTGACGGGCCTGGAAGAAGGCTTGTTCCCGCACCAACGCTCGCTGCAAGAGCCGGGACGCCTCGAAGAGGAGCGGCGCCTGTGCTACGTTGGCATGACCCGCGCCAAACACCGGCTGGTGCTGACGCTGGCCGAGGTGCGGCGCCTGCACGGCACCGAGCACTATACGAGTCCCTCGCGCTTTCTCGGCGAAATCGACGTGTCGTTGATCAAGGAGTTGCGCGCCCAGCCGCTGCTGACGCGCGCGGCGCCGACCACCCTGGGCGCGGAATCGCGCCTGCCGGGCAAGGAGCCGCCGGCCGGGATGCGCCTCGGCAGCCGGGTGCGCCACGATACCTTTGGCGATGGTGTGGTGATGAACTACGAAGGCGCAGGCGCGCACGCGCGGGTCCAGGTAAACTTCGAAGGTGCTGGTGCTAAATGGCTGGTGCTGGCGTACGCCAAGTTGCACGCGCTTTAACTTTACTCGCCGCCGCTTGGTCTATAGTTAAAGAACAGACATGACCACCATGGATGACGAATCGCCACGGAGCGGGCGCTCGGTGGGAAAACTCTTTTGCAAGCCACAAAAAGTGAAGTCGTGACGGCAACGAAGGCGATACTCGTCATCGTGGCGATCGTCGTTGTCGCCCAGCTGCTCATTCTCGTCGGCGTCGTCAGTCTCGGCGGCGCCGCGATCTCAACTCAGGCGATCTTTCTGCACGCGCTGTTGCTCGCGCTTGTGATCGCGCCGCCGATCTACTGGCTGGTGATAAAACCCGTGCGCCGCGAGTTTGAAAAGCGCGTCGAAGCCGAGCGCGTGGCGCAGGACATGACGCGCCTCGCCATTACCGACCCCCTCACCCGGCTCATGAATCGCCGCGGCATCACCGTCAGTCTCATCGATGCCATGGCGCAAGCGGAACGCTACGACCATCCGCTATCGATCGCGATGGCCGACATCGATCATTTCAAGAGCGTCAACGATAGCCACGGGCACGACGCCGGCGACAAGGTGCTGGTCGACGTCGCGGCACTATTGTCGGAGGCGCTGCGCATGCCGGACAAAGTCGGCCGCTACGGCGGCGAGGAATTTTTGGTCGTGCTGCCGCATACGGCGTTGGCGCAGGCGAAGAAAATCGCGGAACGCATGCGCGCCGCGGTCGAGGGCTGGACGTTCGAGCATGGTGTCAACAAGAACCATGTCACCATCAGTATCGGCCTGACCCAGTATCGCAAGGGCGAGGACCTGGAGCAGCTGTTGTCGCGCGTCGATCAGGCGCTGTATCAGGCCAAGTCCGCCGGCCGCAACAAGGTCATCACCCAGAAGCCGGCATAACCCTTCGTTGCCCCGCGCTTGCCGCGCGCGCGCTTTTTGCGCAAGCTAGCGCCCCACCGTTCCGTTATCGCTCAGGATTACCCATGCACCGACGTACGCTGTTGAAGCACGCGGGGCTCGGCCTCGCGGCCGTGGCCGCGGCTGGCACCGCGCGCGCCGCCGAGCTGCCGACGATTCGCTGGCGGCTGGCCTCGAGCTTCCCCAAAAGTCTGGACACCATTTACGGCGCGGCCGATATCTTGTCCGACCGTCTGAATCGCCTTACCGGCGGCAAGTTCCAGGTGCGCGCGTTCGCGGCCGGCGAGATCGTGCCGGGATTGCAGGTGTTGGACGCCGTGAGCCAGGCCACGATCGAGTGCGGCCACACCGCGAGCTATTACTACGTCGGCAAAAATTTAGCGTTCGCCTTCGACACCACGTTGCCGTTCGGACTCAATGCGCGCCAGCAGAACGCCTGGATGTACCACGGCGACGGCATGCAACTGCTGCGCGACTTTTATAAAGACTACAACATCGTCCAGTTCCCGGGCGGCAGCACCGGGGTGCAGATGGGCGGCTGGTTTCGGCGCGAGATCAAGTCGCTCGCCGATCTTAAGGGCCTCAAGATGCGTATCCCAGGATTGGGCGGCCAGATCCTGGCGCGCATGGGCGTCGTGCCGCAGACGCTCGCCGGCGGCGACATCTACCCCGCGCTCGAGCGCGGTGCGATCGACGCCACCGAATGGGTCGGCCCGTACGACGACGAGAAACTCGGTTTTCACAAGATCGCCAAGCACTACTACTACCCCGGCTGGTGGGAGGGCGGGCCGCAGCTGAGTTTCTATGTGAACCTCAAAAAATGGCAGGAACTGCCGGCGCCGTACCAAGCGGCGTTCGCCAGCGCCGCCGCCGAGGCCAATATCCTGATGCTCGCCGAATACGACGCCAAGAACCCGCTGGCATTACAACGCCTGCTCCGCCAAGGTGTGAAGCTGCACGCGTTCCCGCAAGAGATGCTGGTCGAGGCGCGCAAGATCGCGTTCGATCTGTACAAGGAGGAAGCGGCAAAGAATCCCGCGTTCCGGCGCATCTACACCGAGTGGAACAAATTCCGCGAGGCCTCGAACCAGTGGTTCAAGCTCGCGGAGTCGGCGTACTCGAATTTCCTGTATTACGGGAAGTGATGACGACGTAGGCGGTTGGTATGACTACCGGCTGGTCAGGGGCTGGCTACACCGACACGACAGCCATCATCCCTGCATCAATTCAGTTGCTGCTCAACGACCGCCCGTTGTGAAAGACCAACTGCCCGTGATGGTAATCTGGCCATTGCGAATGGGGGCAGGCAGGGTGCCGACGATGTCATGCCGCGGATCGATCGTGCCATGCTGAATTCCAAGAATGACAGCGGAGTACTGCACGGGCATCTGGGTGGTGTAGTCAAGACCGGGCCCGGTACAGCGGATATCTATGTTCCATGTAGGGAATGGGTCCGGGTTGTCCGGGATCACGAGCACGACGCGGTAGCGGAGGTCTTCCTCGATCTCGAGTTGCATGAATCGAAGCGCGCGCGGCGAGATGCTTTCGACGTTGAATGTTTGGCGCCCCGTGCCTTTGCATCGGCCGACCGGGATTCCGGGGTTGTCGATCGATCGCTCAACCGTAATCTCGCCGCTGCGAGGCTTGAAAACGAGCGGCGCGCCGGGTTTAGGGAGGCCCGCCGAGTCGTCCCTCGTCCACACGAGGTCGGCCGTGATCTTGAGGCTGCCTACGGGCGAATTTTCATTCGATGTGAACTTACCTTTGATTTTGGTCAACTCGCACCCGCAGCCTTCATCGCCCTTGAACTGCCCGCCCATGGCGCCTATCCACTCACGTCCCATTCGGATCAGCGCGGCGTGCGAGATCGAAGGCGGTTTTGGAGCAAGACCATCGATGCCCCGATTTCCACTGAAAGCGGTTTTGGTGAAGGCGTTTCCACCGTTGTCATCTTGGAGATGTCCGATGAAGTGTTCGGCGCTGCCGGTCGACCGCTTGAACTGTTTGCACAAGGTCGCCGCGTCCTTATTGATGAAGGACAGAAACGGTGGCGCGGTGAACCAGCGCGAAGGCGTTCCGTTCCGCTTGGGGTGCATGCCATCGTGGCAGCTCATGCACTGAGCGCTGTTGATAACGGGTTGGCCTCGGGAGTCCGGCTCTTCGCGCGAGATCAGGCCCCCTCCGTGCTCGATAATTGAGGGGACTTCATTTGCATTACTGGGATCCGGCCCCGTGCCGGCGATGTGCGGATTGACGCCGCCGTGACAATTGACGCAGCGAGGTTCCTTGGTGGCGAAATTGTGAATCGGCGCGAATGCGCGGATGGCCTTCAACTGCGCCTCCATTGGCATCGGGCAGTTAAAGCTGCTTTCCGCCCAACCGAGCGAAGGCACGAGCAGCGCGAATAGCAGCCTTCTCACTGATTCATGCCGGCGCTGGCTGCCCACTCGCACTTCTTCGCCGCGGCGAGCTCGACCACTCGCTGGCCACGCATCAGTTTAGGCATCAGCGCTGTCAGCTGCTTAGCTTGTTCCATCCGCGTCTGGACTCGACCTGCGGCCTGCGCGCTCTGCGCTTGCGCCTGTGCTTGAGCGGATGCCATACCCGCTGCTGCGCCACCGGGCACCATTGCCATAAACGCAGTCCGCAGGGTCTGCATTGCCCTTGGTCCCGCCGCGGCCTTCTTCATCGCTTCTTGATCCGCTTGGGCGCTCGCGCCGGCAACCTTCATATAAGCCTGCAATTCGGAGTCCTGGGCCACCGCGATGAGCTGCTTCTCAAGTTGCTCACAGGTGAGTTTATCGTCGCCGGGCTTCGAGGCTTCCGACTGCGCTTTCTCCATGGCCTGCATCATTGCTTGGTAATCCTGACCCTGAGCCGACGTCGCGAGCAGCAACAGCGAGATGGTAATAAATTTCATGCGCATGGGTTATTTCTCAATGGGAGACAAGGCGAAATCAGTGATCACTGCTGAAGAATAAACGCGCTGTTTTGCGAATGCCATGGGTCGATGTGGAGCATGTGGCACCGTCGTCTAGCTTATTCAAGACGGAAACAGATGTTACGGTGTAGTGGATGGTAAATACGACGGGCTTTCCACCGGAAAATCGATGATAGCGGGCTCGGTGCCCCCGGTGCGCGTCACGAGTTGCGGGAACGTGAGCACGATGACAACCATCGCGATCTGAATCAGCAGAAACGGCACGGCGCCCCAGTAGATGTCG
>JBKHXU010000120.1:0-17014 GCA_046565865.1 Gammaproteobacteria bacterium
CGGGATCGCGTTGCGCGTGTGGGTGATACGGTTCTGCGCGTCGACGTACACGAGGCGCGGCTTGAAGCTCGCCAATTCCTTTTCCTCGTAATCCGCATAGGCGCAGATGATGACGATGTCGCCCGGCGCCGCCTTGTGCGCCGCGGCGCCGTTGACGGAGATGATGCCGGAGCCGTGCTCGGCGCGAATGGCGTAGGTGTTGAAGCGCTCGCCGTTGCGCAGGTTGTAGACCTCGACGCGCTCGTACTCGCGGATATCGGCGGCCTCAAGCAGGCGGCCGTCGATGGCCACCGAACCCTCGTAATCGAGCTCGGCGTGCGTCACCTGGACGCGGTGGAGTTTCGACTTCAGCATGATGCGGCGCATAAAGGGATTATCGACCGTCGGGCCGGAGGATTCAAATAGCCCGAGTAAACTCGACATTATCGATTAGCCGCGTGCGCCCGAGCCATGCGGCGGCGAGCACAACCAGCTCGCGTTCGTCCGCGCGCGGTTCGCCCAAATCCGCGGCGCGGCGGACGCTCACGTACTCCGGACGAAAACCACCTTGGCGTAACGCGTCGGCTGCCTCGGTCTCGGCGCTTGCCGGTGCGGCGCCGGCGCGCACGCGGCGCGCCGCCTGCTGCAACGTCTGATACAGCATCGGCGCTTGTGCACGCTCCGCGGCGTTGAGGTACCGATTGCGCGAACTCAGCGCCAGCCCGTCCGTTTCGCGCACGGTATCGACGCCGACGATCTCGATCGGTAGCCCGAGGTCCGCGACCATCATTCGGATCACCAACCACTGCTGATAATCTTTCTTACCGAACAGCGCCACCTCCGGCGCAATCACATTGAACAGCCGGTTCACCACCGTCGTCACGCCGCGAAAATGACCGGGGCGATATGCACCGCATAACACGTCGCTGATGCCCGGCACCTCCACCGTGGTTTGCGCCGCCGGTCCGCGCGGATAGATATCCGCGTCCTCCGGCATGAACAACAGGTCGACGTTCGCGGCGAGCAACGCCTCGCGGTCCTCGACCGGGGTGCGCGGGTATGTGCCGAAGTCCTCGTTGGCGCCGAACTGCAATGGATTGACGTAGATACTGGCGATGACGGCATCCGCGTGGCGCCGCGCCTCGGTGAAAAGCCGCACGTGGCCTGCGTGCAAGTTGCCCATGGTCGGCACCAACGCCAACCGTTGGCGCCGCTCGCGCATGTGCGCGAGATAGGCGCGCAGCTCCGCGACCCGCCGCGCCTCGATCATGCGTAGTGGAAACTGTGCTCGGGTCCGGGAAACGTGCGCGCCTTGACCGCCGCGACGTAGTCACGCACCGCGCGCTCGATGGAGTCGGCGCCATTCATAAAGTTGCGCGCGAACTTGGGACTGCCGCGCGGATAAACGCCGAGCATGTCGTGCAGCACCAGCACCTGACCGTCGCAATCGACGCCGGCGCCGATGCCGATGGTGGGAATGGCGATGTCGCGCGTGATGTCGCGCGCCAGTTCCGCCGGCACCGCTTCCAATACCAGCAGCGACGCGCCCGCGTCGGCCAACGCGCGCGCGTCCGCGCGCAGGCGTTCGGCCGCGTCGGCGTCACGGCCCTGCACCCGATAACCGCCGAGCTGATGCACGGATTGCGGCGTCAGCCCGAGGTGCCCACACACCGGCACGCCGCGTTCGACCAGGAATCGCACGGTCGGCGCCATTGGCGCCCCGCCTTCGAGCTTGACTACGTGCGCGCCGCCGCGGCGCATGAGGCGCCCGGCGTTGTCGAGCGCCTGCTCCGGGCTGCGCTGGTAACTCATGAACGGCAGATCGGCCACCAACAAGGCACGCTGCACGCCGCGCGCCACACAGCGCGCGTGGTACGTCATCTCCGCGATCGATACCGGTAACGTGGAGTCGTGGCCTTGGATCACCATGCCGAGCGAGTCGCCGACCATGATGAGATCGACCCCCGCACGATCCAGCAGACTCGCGAAGCTATAGTCGTAAGCGGTGAGGCAGGCGATCTTCTCGCCCTTGCGCTTCATGTCCTGCAACGTCGCGACCGTCACCGGTTTCACGCGTGCACCAGCGGATTGAAAAAGTGCCGGCCGCTGCGGATGCGCGGGATGTAGTCGAGCAGCGTGCGAAAGTCGGCGTCGCGGTCGACGAAATTGATCTCTGCCGCGTTCACCACCAGCAACGGCGCCGCGTTGTAGTGATGAAAGAATTGAGTGTAGGCGTCTACCAACACCTGCAAGTAGCTGCGGTCGATCAACGACTCCTGCGGCAGGCCGCGCCGCCGCACGCGTTCGAGCAGCACGTCGACCGGGGCTTGCAAGTAAATGACGAGGTCGGGCACGGGCGTGTCCATGCTGGTTTGCAGATACACCTGCTCGTATAGCCGCAACTCGTCATCCGCGAGATTCGCGCGCGCGAACAACCGGTCCTTTTCGATCAGGAAATCGGCGACATACCCGTTGCTGAAGAGGTCCGCCTGCTTCAATTCCGCGATCTGCCGCGCGCGCTGGAATAAAAAGAATAACTGCGTCGGCAACGCATAGTGTTTGCGTGACTGATAGAAACGTTCGAGGAACGGGTTTTCCTCGGGATGCTCCAACAACGCGCGTGCGCCGACGGCTTCGGCCAGACGCCGCGCGAGGCTGGTCTTGCCGACGCCGATGGGACCTTCTACGACGACGTAACCGGGATTCGATCTCACGTGTCTGCTCGTTTCTGTTACGACGCTAACTTTTCGAGACGTTGCGGCGGACATGCCCGCAACAGCGCGCGCAGTTCGCCCCGACCAGGAACAACCAGGTCGGGCGCGAGCTCCGCCAAAGGATACAGCACGAATGCCCGTTCGTGCAGTCGGGGATGCGGCAGCACCAGTTCGGGCGTATCGCTCACGCGATCGTCGTATAACAACAAATCGAGATCGAGCGTGCGCGGCCCTCCCTTAGGGCCGCTGCGCTCGCGTCCCTGCCGCCGCTCGATCGCGAGCAACTGCTCCATGAGCGCTTCCGCGGAAAGTTTTGTTGTACAGACGCATACGGCATTGATGAAATCCGGCTGATCGGTGATACCGACCGGCGCGCTGCGATATAGCGCAGAGCAACGCACGTCGCGCGTTTGTGCCAACCCGCGCAGCGCCTGCATGCCTGCGCCGACGCGCGCCGTCGAGTCGCCGAGGTTACTCCCAAGCCCGATGTACGCCGTCGCCCACCCGCTCATGGCGTCGGCGGGGCATCGGACCGCGCCCCACCGCGCCGGCGGCGGCGCCGGCGCCGCGATTTCGGCGATGCCGGTGCCGCGGCGGTCAGTTCTCGACGTTCTGCGTCCGATACCTCTTGGAATCGCGTCCACCACTCCGCGAGCGCCGGGTCGGCCTCGCCGGTCTGCGCACGCAATACCAGAAAGTCATAAGCGGCGCGGAATCGCTTGTGCTCCAACATGCGAAACGGCTGATTGCCGGAGCGACGATCGAAGCGCGACTGCATGGTCCATATCTCGCGCATCGGCACGCTGAAGCGCTTGGGGATCATCACGCTGCGCAGCTGCTCGCGCAGCACGTAGTCGGCCGCGCCCTCGAGCGCTTCGTATGAACGCGCACCGCGCGCCGTACGCGCCGCTGCCTCTTGCCGCACCGGCTCCCACAACAGCGCCGCAAACAAAAACGCCGGCGTTACCGGTTTGTCTTCGGCGACGCGGCTATCGGTATTCGCCAGCGCCTGCGGGACCAGCATGATGGGAAAATTGTTTTGTTCCTGTTCGAGGCTGCGTTCGGTCAACGGAAATAAATATTGGAATAGACCATAGCGGCGCAGCAGCTCGTAGGTGGCGAGCGCGTAGCCGCCATGGAACAGCTTTAACACTTCCTCGAACATCCGCGCCGGCGGCACTTGCGTCAGCGTCTGGCCGAGCGTACGAATTGGCTCGGCGGTGATGGGATCGATGGTGAAACCGAGCTTGGCCGCAAAGCGCACCGCGCGCAGCATGCGCACCGGGTCCTCGCGATAACGTTCCGCCGGATCGCCGATCATGCGCAGCACGCCGGCCTTAAGGTCCGCCATGCCGCCGACGTAGTCCACGACCGCAAAATCGCGCAAGTTGTAGTACAGCGCGTTGACGGTGAAATCGCGGCGCACGGCGTCTTCCGCCTGGGTGCCGAAGATATTGTGGTTCTCGGGATCGGTACTGTCCGGCGCCGGTGCCGCACGAAACGTCGCGACCTCGACGATCTCGCGCCCGAAGCGCACGTGCGCCAGGCGAAACCGGCGCCCGATCAGGCGCGCATTGCTGAAAAGCTTGCGGATCTCTTCCGGTGTGGCGTCGGTGACGACATCGAAGTCCTTGGGCTCGCGACCGAGCAGAAGATCGCGCACGCATCCACCGACGAGCAATGCCTCATACCCCGCCTCCTTGAGGCGGTACAAAACCCGAAGCGCGTTTTCGCTGATGAGGGCGCGCGAGATGGAATGCTCGGCGCGTGGGATGACGACCGGATTATTAATCGTTGCCGTCTCGGTGGCGTTGAGAAAGGCCCTGCCGCTTGTGCCGCGGTTGTGTAAACCGGACCGCGCCGTATAATACCACCACTTTACGCCGCCGCACCGCTCACGCTCCCTTCGTCTAGTGGCCTAGGACGCTGGCCTCTCACGCCGGTAACAGGGGTTCGAATCCCCTAGGGAGCGCCAGTGCTGAATGTTGCGTTCACCTATTGCCCTGCACTCCGATACCGTTTCCCTTTGGCCGTGCTTGATAACAGGGCAAACGACCCCAAATAGCCCGGCGATATGGCCGACTCACCATTTATTAGCGATGTCACCCGTACGGACTTTACCAGCCGGGTGCTGGAGAAGTCGCATCAAGTCCCGGTACTCGTCGATTTCTGGGCGGCGTGGTGCGGCCCATGCCGGATGCTGATGCCGGTCTTGGCGCGCATCGCCGACGACTACCGCGGGCGGTTTCACCTGGCCAAGGTCGACACCGACGCCGAACGCGAACTGGCAACGCAGTACGGCATCCGCAGCCTGCCGACCGTGAAGCTGTTTCGCAATGGCGCGGTCGTGGATGAATTCCTCGGCGTGCAGTCGGAAACCTTTATTCGCCAATTGATCGACCGGCATCTGCCGCGCCCGGCCGATACCACAATCGAGCGCGCACAGGCCGCGACCCAAGCCGGCCGTGTTGACGAGGCGCTTGCGCTGTTGCGCGCTGCCGTCGCCGAAGACCCGAGTTACGATCGGCCCAAGATCGAATTGGCGCGGCTGCTGCTGAGTCTGCCGCCAGACGGCGGCACGGGCACGCGCATCGGCGAAAGCGAGAAACTGCTCAATAGCTTGCCGGCGCTAAAGCGCAGCGATGCGGAAATCGTCGGCCTGCGCACGCGGCTGGACTTCCTGCGCATCGTCGAAAATGCGCCACCGTTGCCGGAACTGGAGCGTCGGGTCGCCGACGATCCGGCGGATCATCAGGCACGTTATCAGCTCGGCGCGCGCAAGGCGCTCGCCGGCGACTATGAGCCGGCGATGGAACACCTATTGGAAATGGTGCGCCGCGACCGTCGCTACGGCGACGATGCCGCGCGCAAGGCGCTGGTGGGATTGTTCACGCTGCTCGGCAACAGCAACCCGCTCGTGACGAAGTATCGCAGTCTACTTTCGCGCGCACTGAACTGACACTGGCGCGCTCAATAGCGCGCCAGTGTCATCCCGAGCATCCACGCCTATTTACTCCGCCGCGCCCGCGCGCTTCAACTGCTCCGCGATCCGCGTAAAGCCGCCGCGCGTCGCCATTTTCAGTGCCGTGTCGCCGCGGCTGTCCTTTTGGCGCACGTCGCTGCCGTTGTCCAACAACAACTGGACGATGTCGCTGTAGCCCTTGTAGGCGGCCGCCATGAGCGGGGTCTTGCCGCTCACGGTTTTGCAGTTAACGTTGACGCCCTGTTTGATCAAGTGCTGCACGACGGCGATGCGGCCTTTGAGGATGGCGTTGAACAGCGCCGCCGACCCGTGCACGCTCTGCGGCCGCCCACTCTTTTCCAAACCGGTCGGTAGCTTCCAGATACGGTTGCTGAGCGAGATCACAACCATCGCCACGAGCCCGAGCAGCATCATTTGCGGATAAATGCCGAACTCCTTGGCGATTTCTTCCGGCAGGTTGGCGCCGATCGCGAGGAAAACAACCACCAACAGCAGCGCGAACTTGAGATACCGCACCAGCGCCACGCCGACGACCGCGACCAGGCCAGCGAGGAAGTAACGCCGATCGATACTAAATTGCTCCGTCATCTGCGACGGCAGATTGGCGCCGACGGCCAACAGTCCGACGACAAACACCAGTATCCAATCGCGCTTTGACTCTCTTAATAAGACCATATCGCCCCTCACTCGACGAATTCTGCTTCCGCGTCGGTACCGATGGTGGCCGTTTGCATGGCGCGGTCCTGCACCAGACCATCTACCGACTACGTATTACGCGCATAGCGCGTTTGCAAGCCATCGTCCTATGTCGTCGATCTCCTCTCGACTGACCGTGTGCTCCATCGGATATAACCGCCACGTCACATCGCGGCCGTCGGCACGCAGCGCCGACACCGCGCGTTCGGCGAGTGTGAACGGCGCGATCGGATCGTGCTGACCGTGACCGACGAAAATCGGTGTGGTGCGATCCAGCTTCGCCGCGCGCATTAGTTGTTCGGCGTCCGCTATCGGCGCAGACAACACCATGATACCCGCTAGCGGCTGCGACCAACTCAATCCCGCATGCAGCGCGATCACACCGCCCTGGGAAAATCCGGCGAAGACGATGCGCTCCGGCACGATACCGCGCTCGATCTCGCGGCGCGCGAGCGTGTGCACCGCTTGCACCGACTCGCCGATATGCATTGCGTTTTGGATGAAGCCGCGCTCGCCCATGCCCAGGTCATACCACGCGCGCATCACGTAACCGTTGTTCAGCGTCACCGGCCGGTGCGGCGCGTGCGGAAACACGAAGCGCACGGCGGCGGTCGCTGGCAAGCCGAGTTCCGGCACAATACCGGCGAAATCGTTGCCATCCGCTCCCAGTCCATGCAGCCATATCACTGCCGCCTGCGCGGCGCGGCCGGTTTGGATTTCAACCGCGGCTTCGCGCTCCGCAGCCGACGTCACGGCTCACCCCGATAAACACAACCGGCGGTGCAGGTCTCGCGGACCACGACTTGCGAAAGCTGCGGCAAGCTTGGTCGCAGCCGCTGCCAGATCCAACGCGCCAGGTGCTCGCTGGTCGGGTTTTCCAGTCCCGAAATTTCGTTCAGATAGTGGTGATCGAGCTGCTCGTACAGCGGCTGGAACGCGCGCCCGATGTCGGCGAAATCCACGACCCAGCCCTCGTGCGCCTTGACCGGGCCGACGACGTGAACCTCGATACGAAACGAGTGCCCGTGAAGGCGGTGACACTTGTGCTCGGGCGGCACATGCGGCAGCCGATGGGCCGCCTCAATGGTGAAAATTTTGAATATTTCCACGAACGGAAGGCGCCGTGCGACGCATGCGTGGCGCCGCGAGGATGGTTTGCCGTGTCGGCCAAGGAAGGATACGCAAGCGCACAAAGTGTACCGGTATCGATGCACGCACACAATTTCGCCCGACGATTGGCGACATAGTTGCCGCCCGCGGACGGCGTTACAATGCGGTTCCCGTCCGAGGCGAAAGATTCGATGTCGCCACCGCTGCTACCCCTGCTTGCCGAGCCCGACGACGTCGCCCGACTGCTCAAGCACCCGCGGCTGCGCATCATCGATGTCGGCCGCCGCGAGATATACGTGCGCACGCACCTGCCGGGTGCACTCCACATCGATTACGACCGGTTGGTGCAAGCGCGGTCACCGGCAACCGGCCTGCTGCCGGACCCCGCCGCCCTGACCGAGATATTGGGCGGCCTAGGTCTCCAAGCTGACGACCACGTCGTCGCCTACGATGACGAAGCCAATGGCCGCGCCGCGCGCCTGCTATGGACCCTGGATGCCGCTGGGCACGCGCATTTCTCGCTGCTAAACGGCGGCCTGGAGCAGTGGCAGGCGGAAAACCGCCCGGTCGAGAGCGGCGAGATCAAGCGCGAGTCGAGCCCGTATCGCGTCGCGCCGCGCGAACAGGTAACGGCCGACCTCGACTACGTGCGCAGCCATCTGCGTGATCCGCAGGTGGTGCTGCTCGATACGCGTTCGCCTGAGGAATACAGCGGCAAGCTGAAGCGTGCCGCGCGCGGTGGACACATCCCGGGGGCCGTCAACTACAACTGGACGGATGCCATGGACCACGATCGGTATCTGCGGATACGGCCTGCGGAGGACATACAGCGCGAGCTGTCGGCGCTCGGTGTCGAGCCGTCGAAGGAAGTCGTCGTTTACTGCCAGACCCATCATCGCTCGGCGCACACCTATATCGTGCTCAAGCATTTGGGCTATCCCCGCGTGCGCGGGTATGCGGGGTCATGGTCGGAATGGGGCAACCGCCCCGACACACCTATCGAATAAACGGCCAGAGCGCCTCGTCCGCGTCTTTTTTCGCTTTCGATGTCGCGGCCTCGGCCTGAGCCTGATCGGCGATTATCACCGCGTATACGTCGCCGACGTAGACCATCGCCGCCACTTCCCACAGACCCTCGTCGACGGGGCGATCGTCAAGCTCGGTCGGCCCAGATGTCGGCAGCAACCAGTCCGTCAGTGTGCGGCGCGTCATGGTGCCCCCTCGCCTTGCGGCCATATCTTGTAAGTACCCTACATTCAGCAAGGACCATGCCACGCACTGCGCACCTTTTGGTTGGCCGGCGTGCCGCCCGACTTATAATGCCGTCGACGCTAACCGAGAGAGGAATGCCATGGATCGGACTTGGATTTTGGTTGCTCACCGCGGCGGGGCTCGTCTGTTCGAAAACCGTGGGCCGGGCAAAGGCCTGGAGCTGCTTCAGACCCTAGATCACCCCGCCGGCAAGCTCAAGAACAAGGACATCGACACCGATCAGCCCGGCCGCAGCAACGACCGTTACGGTCCCGGTCGCCACGCCTACACCAACGAGCGTCCGCCCACCACTCATGTCGCCGCGCAATTCGCGAAGCAGCTGTCGACGCTACTCGACGACGGCCGCTCGGCGCACCGCTACGGCCGGCTCGTGCTCGTGGCCGAACCGAAATTTCTCGGCAACCTGCGTGCGGCTTTGAATCCGCAGACCGCGGCGCTCGTCACCGCCAGCGTCGACAAGGACCTCGGCGGCACCGAAGCACGCGAGCTGCCGCGGCATTTAGATAGCGTGGTGCTTACTTAGGGAACCTCTAAAAATTGCCTCCCTGCAATTTTTAGAGACGCAAAGCAAAAGGCGTGGCTTTTGCTTTGCTCCGTTTTTCAAACACTAAAACCGTGTTTGAAAAATGCGCGGGCATCCTGCCCGCACGGGAACCTCTAGAGGTTCCCTCTAGCGAGAAACGCGTCGATGCGCTGCACGGCATCCTGCAAACGTTCGATGGTATTCGCATAAGAAACGCGTACGTGCTCGGCCGCCTGTTGTGCGCCGAAATCGAGCCCAGGCGTGAGGGCGACGCCGGACTGTTCCAGCAACTCGCGCGCAAACCGTTCGCTTTCCAATCCGAGCGCGCGGCAGTTGGCATAGACATAGAACGCACCCTGCGGCGTGAGCGGCACGTCGAACCCCAACGTGCCCAACGCCGGCACTAGGTAATCGCGTCGGCGTTTGAATTCCGCGCGCCGGCGTTCGAGCTCGACGCGCACGTCGGCATCGAGCGCGCGCAGCGCCGCGTACTGGGCCGGCGTATTGGTGCTGAGAAAAACGTTCTGCGCCAAACGATCGAGCGCCGGGACGACATCCGGCGGCGCGACCATCCAACCCACCCGCCAACCGGTCATGCCGAAATATTTCGAGAAGCTGTTGATCACGACGACGCGCTCGGAATACGCCAGCGCGCTCACGGCGTCGATGTCGTACGTCAGCCCGTGATAAATCTCGTCGACGATCGCGATACCACCGCGCAACTCGACGGCGCGCACCAGTTCCGCGAGCGCGTCCGGCGCAAGCATCGTACCGGTCGGATTTGCCGGGCTGCCGATCAGAACCGCGACCGTGCGCGCATCCCAGTGCGCGCGGATGTGCTCCGGCGTCAGCTGGTAGTTTGTCGTCGCATCCACCGCTATCGGCACGGCCTCGCCGCCGAAGAGTCGCACGAAGTGCCGATTGCACGGGTAACCGGGATCGGTCATGAGCACGCGATCACCGGGATTGATCAGTGCGGCGCACGCGAGCAACAACGCGCCCGACCCGCCCGGGGTCACGACCACGCGGCCTGGATCAGGACGGTGCGCAGCGGGATACCGGTCGGCAATCGCCTGGCGCAGTGTCGGCAATCCCAGCGCAGGCAGATAGTGCGTGGCGCCGGCACCAAGCGCGTCGATGCCCGCCTGCACGATACGCGCGTCGGTCGGAAAATCGGGCTCGCCGATTTCGAGATGAATGATGGATCGCCCCTGCGCCTCCAACGCCCGCGCCCGCGCCAGCACATCCATTACATGAAATGACGCGATGCCGTCGAGGCGCGTGGCGAGTCGGGTCACGTACCGAGATGCAGCCGGCGAATGGTGGCGAGGTCGAGCTGCGTGGCGCCGTTGATATTGCCGCCGGCGAGCACGCGGCAGGCGCGGTCGGGCTCGCCGAGATGATCGAGCACGATGGCGGCGCCGTCGAAGCGGTGATCGCGCGTGTAGTCGCTGACGGTAATGACGGTCGTGAGCCCCGCGCCCAGCGCCGAGCGCAGGCCGTTTTCCGAATCCTCGAAGGCCACGCACTGTGACGGCGTGAGCTTCATCCGCGCCAAAACATAGTTATAAATATCGGGCGCCGGTTTCTTCGCCGGCACCACGTCGCCAGCACCGATGACTTCGAACCAGGACGCGCTGTTGGGGCCGAGGCTGTGCTCGAGCAGCGCCATGACGTTGTCGGGCGTGGTCGTGGTTGCGATTGCGAGGCGCACGCCCTCGGCGCGCGCCTCGGTCAGCAGCCGGCGCACGCCCGGTCGCAACGGCACGCCGCCGCTTGCGAGCATGCGCGTGTAGTGCTGCGTCTTGGCCGCGTGCAGCCGCGCGATGAGTTGGTCGAGGTCGGGCGGTGGCGACTCGTGCGCGCGATGGCGCGCGAGATAGTGGCGAATCCGCTCCTTGCCGCCGGTAACGGCCAGCAGCTCGCCGTAGAGCGCCTCATCCCATACCCAGGGAAGCTTGGCGTCGGCGAAGGCCTGGTTGAAGGCGATGCGATGGCCGTCGCGCTCGGTATCCGCAAGCGTGCCGTCGACATCGAAGATCAAAGCGTTTAACGATTTCGATGCCATAAATCCGTAATGTTGAGTCGGTAGATGTACTGTCCGTCAAACCGGGCGGCTGGGCCGATGCCCGGTTGCGACCCCGTACCCTTTCTGGTATAGATTCGCGCTCGATTTTTTCGGGGTCGGCCGAACGGCCCTATTATAACGTAGGAGTCGATGATGGCGGTCAGGAAAAAAAAGGAAACCTTTAGCGCCCCCGCGGTGGCGATCAAGCCGTACGCGGTCAAGAAGGGCGAGAAGTACATGAACAAAAAACAGCTCGAGCATTTTCGCGCGAAGCTGTTGGCCTGGCGCAAAGAGCTGCTCGACGAGCTGACGCGCACCGTGCACCAAATGCGCGATGAGCCGGACAATCCGGCGGATCAGAACGATCGCGCCAGCCAAGAGACGGACATGTCGCTCGAACTGCGTTCGCGCGATCGCGAGCGCAAGCTGATCAAGAAGATCGACGAAGCAATCCAACGCATGGACGCTGGCGACTATGGTTACTGCGAGGTGTGCGGCGTCGAAATCGGCCTTGAGCGTCTGGACGCGCGCCCGACAGCGGAACTCTGCATCGACTGCAAGACCCTCGACGAGTTGCGCGAAAAGCAGATGGGCTAGCGTTTACTCGCAACGCCTGCTGCGACAGAATGATAAAAAGTTTAACGGCCCAGCATTCGTCGTTCCCGCGCAAGCGGGAATCCAGCAATTGAGAACACTGGATGCCCGCCGACGCGGGCATGTCGTGGGCGACGACAGCCACCGTAGTTGGATTTAACCTAGTAAGGTTCCCTTGCCCAGCCTCCTCATTCGCAACGCCCGCATCGCACGACTCGACGGGACGGCGTATGAAGGAGACGTCTACTGCGATCGCGGCGTCATCGAACGCATCGATCGCCGCCTAAACATTCCCGCCGACGAAACCATCGACGCCGCCGGGAAACTACTGCTCCCGGGCGTCATCGACCCGCACGTCCATTTCCGCGAGCCCGGCAAGGAATACAAAGAAGATCTAGCGAGCGGCTCGCGCGCGGCGGCGCGCGGCGGCGTTACCAGCTTTTTGGAAATGCCGAACACGAGCCCGGCGACGACGGATCAAGCGACGCTGACCGACAAGCTCGCGCGTGCGGCCAAAAGTTCGGTCGTCAATTACGGATTCTTCATCGGCGCCACGCCCAAAAATCTCGACTCGCTGAACACCGCTAGCCCCGCGTGCGGCATCAAGATTTTCATGGGCTGCAGCACCGGCGACCTGCTGGTATACAAGCAGGAAGACCTGGAGCGCATCTTCGCGAACGGCACACGGATCGTCGCCGTGCATGCGGAGGACGAAGAGCGACTGCATCAACGGCGCGCGCAATTCGCCGATCGCACCGATGCCGCGGTGCATTCGGAAATCCGCGACAACCAATCGGCCGCCATCGCCACCGCGCGCGCGCTGGCGCTGGCGAAAAAGTATCGCCGCCGGCTGCACATTCTGCATCTGTCGACACGCGAAGAAGTGGAAATCCTGCGTCGCGACAAACCGGCGTGGGTGAAGGCCGAGGCGATACCGAATCACTTGCTCCTGAACGTTGGGGACTACGCCAAGCAAAACGCGCGCGTGCAGATGAACCCGCCACTGCGCAGCGTCGCCGACAATGAAGCGTTGTGGGCCGCGCTTAAGGACGGCGTGATCGACTTCATGGGCACGGACCATGCGCCACACACGTTGGAAGAAAAAGACCGCGGTTACCCCGAGACGCCATCCGGCATGCCGGGTGTCGAAACCGCGTTACCTCTCATGCTGACGCAGATGCGCGCGGGCCGCTGCACGCTCGCGCACATTCAAAAGTGGATGTGCTATGGACCCGCCGATGCCTACGGCATCGCCAACAAGGGCCGCATCGAGCTCGGCTTCGACGCCGATCTCACGCTCGTCGATCTCGATGCGATGCGTCCTGTCCGCAACGACGAACTCTTCACGAAGGCCAAGTGGTCGCCCTACGCCGGATGGGAGCTGACCGGCTGGCCGCTCTACACCATCGTCGGTGGCCGCGTGGTCTACGATCGCGGCGCCATCCGTCCGAATGTGCTCGGCCGCGCGCTGAGCTTCACCGAAGTGCGAGCGGGTTAGCATGGAACTTTGGTTGCTCATACAGGCGGTGATCCTCGGCATCGTCGAGGGTCTGACGGAATTCCTGCCGGTGTCGTCCACCGGCCATCTCATCATCGTCGGCGATGTCATCGGCTTCACCGGTGAGCGCGCCAAGACATTCGAGATATTCATTCAGCTCGGTTCGATTCTCGGTGTGGCTTGGCATTACCGGGCCAAGGTGTGGCGTCTGGCAAGCAACGTGCACCGACCGAGCGAACGGCGATTCGTGCTGAATCTTCTCATCGCCTTCTTTCCCGCCGCCCTCGTCGGACTCTTGCTGCATCGGTACATCAAGGAGCACCTATTTACGCCGGTCACGGTGGCAATAGCGCTCATCGTCGGCGGTATCGCCATCCTGCTGATCGAGCGCCTGGCGCGCACGCCGCGCACGCAGTCGGTGGATGACGTGCAGCCACAACAGGCGCTTTGGATCGGCATCGCCCAGATGTGCTCGCTCTTTCCCGGCGTATCGCGCGCCGGCGCGACGATCATGGGCGGCCTGCTGACCGGCTTGTCGCGCACCGCCGCCGCTGAGTTCTCGTTCTTCCTCGCCATGCCGACCATGTTCGCCGCCACGCTGTATGAGCTGTCGAAGAGCATGGGCCACTTGCAGGCGCAGGATACGTGGCTCTTCGCCGCCGGCTTCATCACCGCGTTCGTCACCGCGCTCGTGGTCGTGCGCGTGTTCCTCGCCTTCATCGCGCGCCATACGTTCACGCCGTTCGCGTGGTATCGCATCGGTTTCGGTGCGCTGGTGCTCTGGTACTTCACCTGATCATGGAACTGCTGGCGCAGTTCGTCGACATCCTGCTGCACCTCGATCGCTACTTGGCGCAGTTCGTCGCCGATCATGGCATCTGGGTGTATCTACTGCTGTTCCTGATCGTCTTCGCCGAGACCGGCCTCGTGGTCACGCCGTTCCTGCCCGGCGATTCGCTGTTGTTTGTCGCCGGCACGTTGGCGGCAGCCGGCGGTATGGACGTTGTCTGGCTATGCGCCATCCTCGCGGCCGCCGCGATCCTCGGCGATACCGTCAACTATTGGGTGGGTAAGTGGTTCGGCGCCCGGCTGTTTCGCGACGACGCCCGCTGGCTCAAGCGCGAGTATCTCGATCGCACGCATAAGTTTTACGAACGCCATGGTGGCAAGACCATCATCCTCGCGCGCTTCATCCCGATCGTGCGCACGTTCGCGCCGTTCGTGGCCGGCATGGGGCGGATGTCGTACCTCAAGTTTTTCGCCTACAACGTCATCGGCGGGCTGATCTGGGTGTTCTCGCTGGTGCTGGCGGGGTTCTATTTCGGCAACCTGCCGTGGGTAAAAGCCAACCTAACCCTGGTGATCATCGGCATCGTAATCGCCTCAATTACGCCGGGAATCGTCGAGTATTTGTGCCACCGCCGCCGGTCCTAACGCCGCGGTTGGAATGTCCGCCGGGCGTCGTCTATGTTTAAAAAACCATGGGGGAAGGCACAGAATCCGCTCGTCTCGCGGCCGACACGTCATCGGCCGCGCCGGCACCGACCGATAGCGCGCCGCAAGACAAGCCGCGCATTTTAGTAGTCGACGACTCGCGCGTCATTCGTCGCGCCATCAACAAAATACTAAGCGCCGAGTTTCTCATCACCGAGGCCGAAGACGGCGAGTCCGGTTGGAACGCGCTGCTCGCCGACGAATCCATTCAGGTCATCATCTCCGACGTCGAGATGCCGGCGCTGGATGGCTACGCGCTCATCTGCCGCATTCGCGCCACCGACAACGAGCGTGTGCGCGCGGTGCCGGTCATCATCATCACCGGCGCGCAAGACGAAGTGACGCGCGAACGCGCCTTCGCTTGCGGCGCCACCGACTTCATCACCAAACCGATCGACGGCGTGCAACTGCTCGCGCGCGCCCGCGCCCACGCGCGCCTCGACCAGACCACGCGCAAGCTCGCGGAAACGGCCAAGACCCTCGAAGACCAGTCGGCGATTGATCCGCTCACGCAACTGCACAGCCGCCGCTACTTCCTGCAGCGTGCGGCGCAGGACGTGGCCTACGCCATCCGCCACAGCGAGCCGCTCGCGGTTGTGCGCGTCGACATCGACAACTTCCGTTCCTTATATAAGCAAAACGGCGACGACTGGTGCGATCAGATGTTGATTTGGATTGCGCAACTGCTGCGCGGCGGCACGCGCACCGAAGACACCGTTGCGCGCATCAGCGGCGGCTCGTTCGCCGTGCTCGCACCCGCGACCGATCGCGAGGCCGCGGCCATTGTCGCCGAACGCATGCGCACCGCCGTCGCCGAAAAACCGTTCACACGTGACGGTAAGGAGGTCGCGGTCACCATCAGCCTCGGCATCGGCATGCAGGGCGTGGACGGCGACACCGTCGACGCGATCCTGGCCCAGGCGGAACAGCGACTGACGCTCGCCAAAGCAGACGGCGGCAACCGCATCGGCGTGAGTTATCAGGAAGAGGTCCCGCCGCCTGAAGAGGCGATCATGGAGCAACCGGATCTCGAAACCGCGCTCACCATGACCGCGAACGGCGAAGGCGGCAAGCTCATCCCCTACCTGCCCGACCTACTCGTGCGCATGCTGCCGCTGCTAGAACTATGCGATAAAACCATGGGCACCGATCTCGGCGCCATGCTGAAGTCGCTGAAACAAAAACTCGAATCGCTAAAGTAACGCGAATAACGTCCTTCCCCTTTTAGCGTCATTCCCGCGAACGCGGGAACCTAGGATTATCAGTAACCAAGCACTCACCCGTCGCATGCCATAGACGGGTTTTCGCCAAGCTCGCATAATGGCGTCATGTCCGGCCCGCAACCGTTCTACCTCGCCCTCAAGGGACGATTCACGAGCGTACTCGCCTGGGACGACCTCGCCCGTCTTTGGGAAACGCTGCGTCGACAACCGGACGGCTGGTACATCTACATGATCGGCGAAACACTGCCGACCGCGCCGCGCACAACCGAAGAGCTCGATCGTTTCCTAACCGCCATCGACAACTTATTGCGCTCCGATCATCGTGAAGAGTATTGCGGCATCGTCTACGCAGACAATCGCGACACCCCCACCCTCGTCAAAATCTTCGATCCCAATCACCTCGGCGTCTCCTGCGGTTCCAGCAAGACCCCGCCGCAACCCGGTTGGATATTAACCCGCCTTCCCCCGCTGCCGTTGACCGACACCCGCGTATTGCCCGAAGCACGCCGACGCTGGTGGCGCGAGTTGTGGCGCGCGTAAGCGCCGCTGATGGTCGATAGTTTTCGCCCGGCGTGGTGGTGTAAGGGACCGCACGCACAAACCCTCTGGCACAACCGCATCCGCCGCGCGCCGAAGATCACGCTGCGCCGCGAACGCGTCGAGCTGCCGGACGGGGATTTTCTGGACATCGATTGGAGCGGCAGCGGCAACGGCCCGATCGTGCTACTGCTGCACGGCCTGCAAGGCTCGTCACGCTCGACCTACGCGCGCGCGATACTGCGCTCGATCGCGGACCAAGGTTGGCGCGGCGCGCTCATGCACTTTCGCGGCTGCAGCGGCGAGCCGAACCGCCTGCCGCG
>JBKHXU010000121.1:0-18470 GCA_046565865.1 Gammaproteobacteria bacterium
CGCGCGCCCGCTACTATCCCGGCACGCCGGCCGGCGTCACGCGCATGTGGTTCAACGGTTACATGGCGACGCCAGGAACGGTGAAGGCGCACGAGGCGCGCGCCGACGGCTTGGCGAAGAACGCCGAGACCCACTACCAGGCACTGTTCCGCTACGGTGGCCACCAATCGCTCACGCGCTCCTGGCTCAAGCCGACGCACCAGACCGCGAGCCTGGTGACGCGCAAACTGTTTACGCATGAGTTGGTAAAAGGCTTCCAAGCGGACGTCCACTGTGTGACCGGCGCGCCGCGCGAGGCGCTGGCGAAATTCACCAAGGCCGAAGACGGTGGCATCGGTGGCAAGGGCTTATGGCGCCCGGTGGCGCTCGGCTTACGGCCCGCGTCCGAGAATCCTGCGCTCAAAAAATATCTCGCGGGCGGTTTCGTTCGCATCAAGAAGGCGTGATGCATGAACGTGAACATTTTTCATGTCATTGCGAGGAGGCCCGCAGGGCCGACGAAGCAATCTCCCAACGACGGCACTGATTACCTCGTGCCCGTATTGCGAGATTGCTTCGTCGCAAAAAATCCGCTCCTCGCAATGACAGCACATATTTAACGGAGACTAACGATGGCTAAGGTTTACAACTGGCAGATCGGACGGGAGATGGAGTTTCCGTACGAAGGCATCCGCCCAAAGAAACAATTCGCGATGGTGATGGACCTGAACAAGTGCATCGCCTGCCAGACCTGCACCGTCGCGTGCAAGACCACGTGGACCCCGGGCCGCGGTCAGGAGTACATGTTCTGGAAAAACGTCGAGAGCAAGCCGTACGGTTACTACCCGCTCGGTTGGGACGTGAAGATCCTGGAAAAGCTCGGCGTCACCGCCATGGACGGTCCGGTGTACAAGGGCAAGACGCTGTTCGAGGCCGCGCCCGAAGGCGAGCGCGTGCTCGGGTATCTGCCGGAGGATCTCGACTACGCGCATCCCAACGTCTGCGAGGACGACTCGGTCGGCGACATGAGCCAGGGCGCATTCCTGCAACTGCCGCACATGCAATGGATGTACTACCTGCCGCGCATCTGCAACCACTGTACCTACGCCGCGTGTCTGGGCTCGTGCCCGCGCCAGTCTATATATAAGCGCCAGGAAGACGGCATCGTGCTCATCGACCAGCAGCGCTGCCGCGGCTACCGCGAGTGCGTCAAGGGCTGTCCGTACAAGAAGACGTTCTTCAACTCGACCACGCGCGTGTCGGAGAAGTGCATCGGCTGCTACCCCGCGGTCGAGAATGGCCGCCAGACGCAGTGCACGATCACCTGCATCGGCAAGATCCGCATGCAGGGCTTCATCGCCGCGCCCGAACAGGCGCGCGAGGACAACCCGCTCGATTATCTAATCCACGTGCGCAAGGTCGCCAAGCCCTTGTATCCGCAGTTTGGCCTCGAGGCCAACGTGTACTACATCCCGCCGGTGCATGTGCCAGTGCCGTTCCTCGCGCAAATGTTCGGCCACGGCGTGCCCGAGGCGCTCGCGACCTACCGGCAGGCCAAGGACGACAAGAAACTGCTCGGCGCGCTGCTTCTGTTCGGCGCCACGCCGGACATCATCCATCACTACAAGATCGAGGGCCGCAACGCCATCGGTTACGACGAAAAGGGCATCGAGCTGGTGCGCGTGCCGCTGCACGAGCCGATTAAGGTGCGCGCGGTGTATGACACGCAGCACGATGTGTATCGCACCAACATCACCTAAAGCCCGTGAGCGCCTCAACGAAATGTGTCATTGCGAGCGAAGCGAAGCAATCTCATGCAGGGGGCGCTTTGTGCCGACGTCACGAGATTGCGTCGTCGCCTGCGGCTCCTCGCGATGACAAAGTGTTTTGCTTTGTTAGTGTTCTTGTTACGGAGATAACAATGCCGAAGACCCTTGCTAGCGGTTTTCTGATTGGCGCGCTCGTGCTACCCGTGCTCGCGTTCGCCCAGATCGAGGCGCGGCGGGTGGCGGCGGACACGCGGCTGCTCGATCCGCAAGCGCAGGCGTGGGAAACGGCGCCGGTGGTTACGGTCGCGTTGTTGCCGCAGGTGGTGACCACGCCGCGGCATGCCAGTATCGCGGTCACGGAGCTGAAGGTGCGCGCGTTGCACGACGGCCGGCGCATCGCGTTCCATCTGGAATGGAAGGACGCAACGAAAAGCGACCGCATCGTCGTCGACCAGTTCGGCGATCAGGTGGCGGTCGAGTTGCCGGTCAAGTTCGACAAGGAAAAACTGCCGAGTCCGATGATGGGCAACCCCGGCGCGCGCGTCGACATCTGGCAATGGCGCGCGGTGTTCCAGCGCGATATCGACGCCGAGCAGCACGCGCGCGGCAGTCACCTGCATGCGCAACATCAGTTGCGCGAGCTGTATCCCAACGCTGTGATCGATCTCTATCCCGATGAAGTGTTGCGCGCCACCGACGCGCGCCCCTACACCGGCGCGCTTGGCCTCGACAACCCGGTGTCGCATCCGCTGGCGACGCCGGTGCTCGACCAGTCGGCCGAAGGGTGGGGCACGATGACGGTTGAGGTCGACGGCCAGGATGCGGACGGCAAGGGCATCTGGCGCGACGGCGTGTGGCGCGTCGTGATTACGCATCCGATTGCAAGCGATTCGGAAAACGACATTCAGCTCGCGCCCGGCGCGGAGAGCGTGACGGCGTTCGCCGTGTGGGATGGCGGGAACCGCGAGGTCGGCAGCCGCAAGTCGTGGTCGAATTGGTTACCGTTGAAATTACAGGAGTGAGGCCATGAACGATACCGCGGAAACTTTGCTGGCACGCGCCGGTGTGTGCCGTGCGCTCGCCGACGGATTCTTTTATCCGGATGCCGGGCTTGCACACCGCGTACTCGAACGGCTGGAGCATGCGCGGATTTTTGCGCGCGCGCATACCGATCTCGAATTTCCGGAGCTGCGTCTCCTGCGTCAGGCCTGGAGCGCGTTGCCGGACGAGGCGTTACCCCCGACATACAGCCGGCTCTTCATCGGTCAGGACGCGGTGGTGCTGCACGAGACCGCGTACGGCGACGGCGGCCGCGTCGCCGGCAAACCGGCCGAGCTCGCCGACATCAGCGGTTTCTATCTCGCCTTCGGCTTCGGCCTCAAGGACGGCGAGCGCGAGCTGCCGGACCACCTCGGTACCGAGCTGGAATTTTTAAGCCTGTTGTTGATCAAGCAGGCCTACGCGCTGGAGCAGGGCTGGTTCGACAAGTACGAAATCGCGCGCGACGCAGCGCAATCTTTCCTGCGCGACCATCTCGGTCGCTGGGTCGGCGCCGTGCGCGACAGCGTGGCCGCGCGCGGCGACGAACCGGGATACCGCGCGTTGTTCGACGCCGTGGCCGCCGTCATCGCCCGCGAGTGCGCGGCGTTCGGCGCGGTACCGACGCCGCTGACGCGCGCGACATCGGACTTCATGCAGGCGGGCGAGTTCGTGTGTCCGCAGGCGCAGGCGGCCGCGGACGGCGCATGCAATCCGGGCTCGGTTTGAGTTCCAGATCAATGCCAACACGGGAGAGGAGTTGAGACTAGGGCGATTTTTGTAAAGAGACTAAACCGCCCCCACCGCGCCCGCCCGCGAGAGCATGAACGTTTGGCCAGTCCGCCGGAGGTGTGGCGATGAAATATCTCTTCGTTTTGAACGATCCCCCGTACGGCACGGACCGCTCCTATAATGGCCTGCGCCTGGCGCGCGAACTGCTCAAAGATGCGGCCACGGGCAACGCGGTGCGCGTGTTTCTGGTGGGTGACGCGGCCAGTTGCGCTAAGAGCGGTCAAAAGGTGCCGCAGTGCTATTACCATCTCGAATCGTTCCTCAAGCTGATCGTCCGCGCCGGCGGCGAGATCGGCGTGTGCGGTACCTGCATGGACGCGCGCGGCATCGCCGACACGGAGCTGGTGGACGGCACGCGCCGCGGCACGCTCGCCGAGTGGGCGCAGTGGACGCAGTGGGCCGACAAGGTTCTCGTGTTTTAAGGGCAGGCGTTATGAGTAAGACCGTGATGGTGTTGGGCGGCGGCATCGGTGGCGTCGTGGCCGCGACGCGGCTGGCGCAGGGGCTTGCCGGCGAGCACCGCGTCGTGCTCGTGGACCGCGAGACCGATCACCTGTTTCAGCCGTCGCTGTTGTGGCTGATGGCGGGTTGGCGCACGCCTGGGCAAATCGCGCGCCCGCTCGCGCGCGTCGCGCGCCGCGGGATCGAGGTGGTGCACGGCGCGGTCGAGCGCATCGATCCGGCGCGGCGCGCGGTGACGGTCAACGGCCGCGAGCGCAGCGCCGACTATCTCGTGATCGCGCTGGGCGCGGAGCTGGCGCCCGAGACCGTACCTGGTCTGGCGCAGGGTGGGCACAACCTCTACACCCTCGCCGGCGCCGCGGCGCTGCGCGACGCGCTCGCGGGATTTCATCGGGGCCGGATCGCGCTGCTGGTGAGCGCCATGCCGTACAAATGTCCGGCCGCGCCGTACGAGGCGGCGATGCTGATCGAGTACCACTGCCGGCGGCGCGGCGCGCGCGACGCGGTGTCGATCGATCTGTACACGCCCGAACCGGGGCCGATGCCGGTCGCCGGCCCCGAGGTCTCAAAGCAGGTGCGGCAGATGGTGGAGGGCAAGGGCATCGGCATGCACACCGAGCACGCGGTGCGGCGCGTCGACCCCGCGGCGCGCCGCATCGAGTTCGCCAACGGCGCGAGCGCCGACTTCGATTTGCTGGTGTACATCCCGCCGCACCGCGCGCCGCCGCCGGTGCGGGACGCCGGCCTCACCGGGCCGAGCGGCTGGGTCGCGGTCGATCGCGCGACGCTCGCCACGAGCTTCCCCGGCGTCTACGCCATCGGCGACGTCACCGGCATTCCGCTCGCGGTCGGCAAACCGCTGCCCAAAGCCGGCGTGTTCGCCCACGGCCACGCCGAGGTGGTGGCGCGCAACCTCGCCGCCGAGATCAAGGGTGAGCGCGCGAGCGCGCGGTACACGGGCGACGGCGAATGCTTCGTCGAAACCGGCGACGGCCGCGCCGGCTACGGCAGCGGCAACTTCTACGCCGAGCCGGCGCCGCAAGTCGCGCTCAAGCCGCCGGGCCGGCTGCTGCACCTCGGCAAGGTGCTGTACGAAAAATTCTGGCTGTATCGCTGGTTCTAGCGTTGAAGCGACGGAAACGAGTCGTGGTCTGCTCGACGTCCCTGAGCATGATTGGGCGAGGTATCGGTTGCGTCCCATGCTTGCTTGGAAACGTCCCTGGGGCAGGTGAATCCAAAGGCAAAATTCCGGTCATGGCGTCCCCTCAAGCCGGACGACATGTATAGAAAAGTGGCATCTTCTATACATGTCGTGTGCGATATGTATTGGCAAACCTATATAGCTTTGCATCATGGCCCGCGACCCTGCCCGGTTTGCGCTGTGATCGAACTCGGCAGCCACTTTCCTGGCAAAGCTGGCTTCCATTTCGAGCTACCGCCGCGAGAACGCGAACGAAAAGAAATCCACGAGATGTCCCGCATCCGTGAGCGTGAATCCAGGTCCTCCGAGAAGCGGTGCGTCTCGAAGTAACACTTCTTCAGGCAGGCGCCGCCCTTTGAAAACCCGCGTCGAGCGCAACGTCGCGTGATTTAAGGATGCCCGGAATGGCTGGGACTTTTCACGCGCACCGCGCGTCATTCCCGATCCCCCCTCCCGACCGCTCACGTCATCTCGCTAGAAAACGCATTGCGGCGAACCTGTCGGCCGCTAAACCGCCGCGGCCTCGCGCCGCAGGACCAGATGGAACACCGATGAGTCGATCGGGACGGCGTCGCGGAGCTTGTCGTTGATCTCGATGTAGACGCGGTCGCCCCAGCGCGCGAGGCGCGCGAGCAGGCGTTGTAGGTCGGCGCGTTCGTGGCGGTGCAGCACCTCGACGCGCAGTTGGAGTGTGGTCGAGGTGCGTTTGAGCAGGCGCGCCAGGTGGCGGCCGGTCTTGGAAAAATTCCTTCGGTCGAGGCCGCCGGTGAGGCGGAGCAGGAGCTGGGTGCCGGCGGTGTGCGTGCGCTGCCAGGTCAGCTCCAGCGCCCGCTCCAATACGCGTCGTCGCCGCGCGGGATCGGTTCGGTGTTGAGCCAGCGCGGACACACCGTGAGCAGGAAGTCGATGAAAAACGCGAACGCGCCGTACACCAGGAGCGACGGGTGCAGGGAGGTCGGCGCTACCGAGGTGGCGAGCAGCGGAGCGCCGCGATAACGTAGCTCGAGCGCCCACCACGCCATGACCAGCAGCAGCTGGCTCATGCCGGCAAAGAACATCATACGGTGCGGTACGGCGGTGAATACTTGCCAACGGTTGGGTGGCGGAGCGATCGAGGCGGGCTCGGTGATTATCGCCGACGGGCGGGGTGTACCGGGCCGTCCGTCAGTGTGCCCGCGCATACTGATCGAGGATTGAACGTAAGTCGCGCTCCCAGCGGCGTAGCTGGTCGGCGAGCGCCGGTTGGGCATAGGCCGCGGCGAGCACCATGGGGTCGAACGTGAGCGCGAGCGTGGTCTCGCCCTCGGCGAACACGACGATCTTGAGCGGCAGATACGGGATCAGATCGGGGAAGCGCTCGGGCAGGCGCTTCATCTCGTCGGCCTTGCCGAAAAACACTACGCGGTATTCGGCGGTGGCGAAGCCGCGCGACGTAAGACCGACGTCGACGCGCTGCACGCGCGTGACTTTGTAGCCGTGGTCGGCGATCGCCTGCTGCAACACGTTCATCGCCTCCGGGAACGGGCGCGCGAGGCGCACCATCATCAGTTCCTCGGCGGGAGCGGGCGCCGGCGCCAGCAACCAGGCGCCCAACAGCCAAGCGACGAGTGCGCGCTTCATAGCGTCGCCTCCTCGATCAGATTGGTGTAGACCTCGCTCATTTTCTCGCACAGGGCGTCGAGCTCGCGGTTGTTGAAGAGCGTGCTTAGAAACTTCGGATTCATCGCCAGCACGCGCACCTTGCCGTCGGTGTCGACGACCGTGACACGGCACGGCAGGAACAGCCCGATGCGCGGGTCGATGGCGAGCGCCTTGTTCACGAACGCAAAATCGCAGCCGTCGATGAATACGCGCCTTTTGTTCACCTCCTCGGGCGCGACGAAACGCTGGCCGACGTACTCGCTCAGCACGACGCGCATGTTGGCGGCGTTGAACGCGGTTTTAAGTTTCTCCACGGTCTCGTCCAACGCGTACGGCGAATCGCGCACGATCACGGGCGATGCCGGCACGGCCGCGGCCGGCGGCTGCGCGCGCGCGAACCCGCGGACGTGGGCGACGATGTCGTCGATATCGCGCTCGTTGAGACCCTGTGCCAGGAATGAGCGCATCGGCGTGCCCTCGCGGCCGTAGACCAGCGCGGCCTTGATCGTGGCGTCACTCGCCGCGTTTAGGAATCCGGGGTTGGCGAGCGCGGGTGCAAGGATCGGTAGGTCGCGCGGGCGCGAGAACGTGACACCGGTACCGTGACCGCCTTCACCTTTTGCGCCGTGACAACCGGCGCAGTGTTTCGCATACAACCCGGCGCCGCGCGCCGCGTCGCCGGCACGTGCCGCGACCGGCGCTTTTGACGGCGCCTTTTGCCAGGTACGTACGTGGCGCACGATGGCATCGACCTCGGCATCGGACAGGCTGCGAAACGCCGGCATGACCCGGCCCGGGCGGCCGAGGCGCACGGTCTGGCGCAGATACCGGTCGTCCACGCTGGCGAGAAAATCCGGCAGCGCGAGCGGTACCCCGACGCCGCCCTCGCCGGCCGCGCCGTGGCAGACGGCGCAATGTTGCGAATAGAGCGCCGCGCCGTCGTGCGCCGCGCGCACCGGGGCCGCGGCGAGCAGCGCGACGCAGACCCAGACATATCCCCAACGTGCACCGGATTCATCACTCATGTCCCTATATTCGTCGCATCGCGCGACGCGCGCCTTGATCCAGATCAATGCCGTCGCTCAATCCACGGCTACATTGAGCGCATGATCGCATTCGACCCGCTGTTGATTCACCGCTACGATCGGCCCGGACCCCGGTACACCTCGTACCCAACCGCCAACTGGTTTCACGAAGGATACGGCGAGGTCGACTATCGCGCGTGGGCGGCGCGCAGTAACGCCGCGCGTCCGGCGCGGCCGCTGTCGGTATACGTGCACCTGCCGTTCTGTGCGCGCCTGTGTTTCTATTGCGCCTGCAACAAGATCGTCACCAAGAACCGCTCGCGCGCGGCGCCGTATCTGCACTATCTCGCGCGTGAGATCGCGCAAAAGGCCGCGTTGTTCGATCCGGCGCGGGTGGTGGAGCAATTGCACTGGGGCGGCGGTACGCCGACTTTCATTTCGCATGCCGAGATGCGCGAGCTGATGCAGGCGCTGCGCACGCACTATCGGTTGCGCGACGACGACCGCGGCGAATACGGCATTGAGATCGACCCGCGCGAGGTGCGGCCGGGGACGTTGCCGCTGCTGCGCGAGCTCGGTTTCAACCGCTTGAGCATCGGCGTGCAGGACCTCGATCCCGAGGTGCAGCGTGCGGTGAATCGTATCCAGAGCGAGGAACAGACGGCGACGGTGTTGGGCGAGGCGCGCGCGCTCGGATTTCGCTCGATTAACATCGATCTTATGTACGGCCTGCCTCGGCAGCGCGTCGATACGTTCGGGCGCACGCTCGAGCGCATCGTCGCGCTCGGTCCGGATCGCCTGTCGGTATACAACTATGCGCACCTGCCGCAGCTGTTCAAGCCGCAGCGGCGCATCGACGCCGCTGGCGTGCCGTCGCCGTCGGAAAAGCTCGATCTGCTGCAACTCGCGATCGAGCGCCTGACGCAGGCGGGCTACGTGTACATCGGCATGGATCACTTCGCCAAGCCGGACGACGAGCTTGCGCGCGCCCAGCGCGCCGGCACGCTGCACCGAAACTTCCAGGGATATTCGACCCACGCCGCGTGCGACCTGGTTGGTCTCGGCGTAACCGCGATCAGCCACGTGAGTGACAGCTTCGCGCAGAACCACAAGACGCTGGAGGCGTACTACGACGCTATCGACGCCGGCCGGCTGCCAGTTGCGCGCGGGTTGGAACTCGACGCCGATGACCGTCTGCGCGCGGACATCATCATGCAGCTCAGTTGTCAGCTCGCGCTCGATATACCGGCAATCGCGGCGCGTCACGGCGTGGATTTCTGGCGCTATTTTGCGTCCGTACGCGCGGCGCTGGCGCCGATGGAAAGCGACGGCCTGATTGAAGTGCGCCCGGAACGCATTACCGTGTTGCCGCGTGGCCGACTGCTGGTGCGTAACGTATGTATGGCGTTCGACCGCTATCTTTCGGCGGCGCCGGCTGCCTATTCACGTACGGTGTGATGTCGGGCGTCAGCCGTGTCCGGCGCAGCCGGCCAGGCGTTCGAGCGCCGGCGCGTCGCGAATGGTCAGGTTGCGCCGGTCGACATGAATCAGTCCGTCTTCCTGGAGTTTGGAGAAGGTGCGGCTCACGGTCTCGAGCTTGAGTCCGAGATAGTTGCCGATCTCCTCGCGCGACATGCTCAGGCGAAACACGGTCGGCGACAGTCCGCGCGCGCTCAGCCGCTGCGACAGGTTGCTAAGAAACACCGCGAGCTTCTGCTCGGCGCTCATCGTGCCGAGCAGCATCATCATGCCGTGATCGGCGGCAATCTCGCGGCTCATGAGCCGGTGGAACTGGCGCATGAGCGACGGGATATCTTGCAGCAGCGTTTCAAGTTGCGAGAACGGGATCAGACACACCTCGCAGTCTTCGAGCGCGACCGCGTTGCACGTGTGGTGGTCGCCGCTGATTGCGTCGAGACCCATGATCTCGCCAGTCATGTGAAATCCGTTGATCTGTTCGCGCCCGTCGTTGTTGATCTCGTAGGTCTTGAAGAAGCCGGAACGGATCGCGTACAGCGACTGAAACCCATCGCGCATGCGATACAAGTGCTGGCCGCTGGCCACGCGTTGGCGGCGTGTGATGGTGGCGTCGAGGCGCGCCAAGTCGTCGGCCTCCATCCCGAGCGGCAGACACAACTCGCGCAAACTGCACGCCGAGCAAACGGCTTTCAACGCTGGGACGATGCGCAGGGGCGAGGAGGAGGTGGCGGCCATGGGAAGACCTTAGCTCGTTTTGCCCACAGCGAAAAGCCTCGCCGGGGCGTGACCGGCCAAAACCGCGACGCGCCCAACTCGTTGATTAGCGCCAACATCTCCGGGCCGTCGTCGGCGCCTCGGCGATGGCGCTACGACAAGCGGTACGGTTGGCACGGCATCGGCGCTGGCCGCAGGTCCGGCCGCTGTCCGCGACGAACGAAGGGTGGCGCACTGGATGCAGCGCGCCGCAGGACATTCTTTCTTATGGTGTGCTAAGCCCCTTCTGCTTCGCGAAATACGCGGCCAGATCTTCCATGTCTTGCGCCGAAAGACTCGCGGCGAACGGCGCCATGATCGGGTTCTTGCGCTCGCCCGATTTGTAATCGCGCAGCGCCTTGACCAGATAGTCCGCATGCTGGCCCGCGAGCCGCGGGAACTGGGGATTGGTGCTGTTGCCGTCTTCCGCGTGACAGGCGATGCACACCTGGGATTTTTGTTTGCCGCGCTCGGCATTGCCGGCGCCGCTGGCGATGGGGGCGACCGTTACGCTGCAAACGCCGACGGCGAGAAGCAACATACGCATGGGGGCTCCTTTCATTGTTGTATTCCCGCGAAGTAGGCGCCCAGATCAGCCATGTCTTTATCGCTCAACGACGCCGCGATGGCCTGCATGGTCGGGTGGCTGCGTTGACCCGTCTGATACGCCTTGAGCGCGGTGACGATGTAGGCGGCGTGTTGGCCGCCGAGCTTCGGCACGCTGTACGTGGGATATGCGTTGCGATACCCGGGAATCGCGTGGCACCCGGCACACAGGCCGGCGCGCAGCTTGCCGGCCTCGGCGTCGCCGGCCGGTTGCGCATTTGCCGCGGTCGCGAAAAGAATCAGCGCCGCGCCGATCGAGCATTCAGTCAATTTGTACATAGGTTACTCCGTGATGCGACCGGCGTATCTTAGCAACCGCGCATGGCGCTCGTGTAGGGCGTCGCCGCGCATAGCTGCTCGCCAGGGGAAGCCGTCAGCCGGCCGTTTGCGGAGATTAGCTCGACGATCACCCGCGCAGGGCCGCGAGCGCTTGGCGGATCGTACGCAAACCGTGGCTGAGGACATTGGTGCGCCAGCTGCCGGCGCGCGGGAAAAAGATTTCGCGCAGTTGCGCCTTGGCGCGTTGGTTCGCGGCGCTGTCGGCCGGCGTATAAAAGTGCGCGCGGTTCTCGGTATGCAACGCACGGATCATGCGTATGAGCGGATACGTGCCGAATTCGAGCACCGCGGGATACACCTGTGCTTTCGGGAACGCGCGCAGCACGACGTCGCCGAGCGACCCCGTGATCTTGTAGCCGACGGAGCGGCGCGGGTCGTCCCCTTGGACTGCGCCGCGGCCGAACCATTTGCCGATCTGGCGGAAGGCGCTGCTGCCCTGGTCGAAATCGACCAGCACTTTACAAGCACCGCGCCGCCCCAGGCCGGTGTGGAGATCGAGGTGGATGACCTGTTCGACGCCGCTAAAGGTGGAATCACCGACGATTTCGATAAAGCGTTTGGTCGAATCCGCCAGCGCGCCGCCGCCGTAGAACAAACCCTTGGGGTATTCGTACTGGCCGCCGGCGACCGCCTGTTTCACCGCCGCCGGGCCGGTGCGGAGCAAGTGCCACATGCCGCGCGCGAGGAACAGGTCGGGTCGACGCGGCGGCGAGCGCGGATTGAGCCAGGCATCGAGGCGCGCATACGCGGGATTCGCCGGCCCCGGAAAGCGTTCGAGCGCGTTGCGGTTGAGATCGACGTTGTGCTCGTTAGTGCGTCGGCTGTAGGCGTAGCCGTACGGGTTGACCGCATGCACCATCAGTAGACCGGTAGTATCGGTGCGCGCGGCACCGCCATAGCGCCGCAGAAACGCGAGCTGGATCGCACTGCCGGCGTAGCCTTCGACACCGTGCGTGCCGGACGAGACGATCAGCAACCGCCGCGGCTGCCCCGGACCGAGGTAGGCGATATCGAGCGTCAGCGGCTCGCCGCGCGGGCCGACGGCGGTGATGGGATAGGCCTGCGTCCACGCGTTGAGCACGTGCGCCGCTTCGACGAAGCGGCGTCGGGCCTCGAAGTAATCGGCGGGCGTGACGTCGCGCGCCTTCATGACGGTCTCCGGATGTGGTAGGTCAAAAGTCTAGCAGTCGGTGCTGGCTCTGGAGACAGCGGTGCGGCCCGCCGCCGTGCGCGGGCGACGAGGAGGCAGCGGCTTATCAGGCCGCAGCGGGGACGCTGCGCCGGCTATCGAGCCAACGCACGAGCGGCTGCCACTGTTCGGCGTCATACGCCGCGCGCGCGCCGAGCTCGAAGATGCCGAGCCCCTGCTCGTCCGCCAACTGGTAGTTCGGCGAATCGCGCAGCGTGGCCACGAATGGAATCTTTAGCCGCAGCAGGAACCGCTCGAGGTTACGGTACATGTGCGTGTGCACAGTGGCGTAAGGGACGTTCACCGCCCCCAACGTTTGTTCCATCTTGTTCTGCCAAAAGCCATTTTCACGCACGCGATTGGCGATCACCGCAAGCCGCGTCTCCTTGCGCTCGACGCGGCCGACGAGCAACAGTTCGTGGATGAAGCGGGCGGCGGCGCGGATGTCGGTGGGGGAGGGTAGGACGGGGATGATTAGGGTTTGGGCGCGGCGGACGAGATTGGTGAGTTGCGATCCGTGACAGCCAGCCGGTACATCGAGGATCAAGTACTCGGTCTGACGCGGCGGTCGTACGACTTCGCGCCAACCGGCGATCCCGTGAATCGGCGGTCGCCCCTCGGGCCGGGCGGCGAGCCACTCCATGCTGGAACCTTGGGGATCGAAATCGGCGAGCGCGACGGGTTTGTTCTGGTTGGCGTAGTAGGCGGCGAGATTGGTGGCGAGGGTGCTTTTTCCGCAGCCACCCTTGGAGTTGAGCAACATGATCGTGCGCATAGCTTCTCCTTATTAGTTTACGTTGCCTCCCTGGCGACGGGCTCCGACCAAACTGCCGCGAAGTGTAGACCAGTTCTAGAAATAGCTCCACCGATTGATGGGGTTAGCCGCGCCCACGCCGAGCGCAGCGAGCAATCTCGGAACGCCCTGTTCGCCGGGCGCGCCCGGACATAGTACCGTCTCGTTTTTAGCTAGATAGCGCGGATAACGTGCGAACGAATCGTCCGAAACTTAGAGCGACCAACAACGCTATCGTCGTCGCGCGCAGTTGGGCTGGCCGCGGAATGCGAGGCGCGCTTCTGCGCGCTCGTAGCGGTTGCTGCTAGGGTCTGGGATCGAAACCGCACGATCAAGCACATGAAATACTGCCCCGAGTGTGCAAGCCGGATGGAACTCAAGCGCATTGATGGTGTTGAGAGAATGGCTTGTGCCTCACTGGAATGTAGGTTCGTACACTGGGACAACCCTGTGCCCGTAGTTGCTGCGCTGGTTCAGTACCGCGGCAAGATCGTACTCGCCCGCGACTCGCTCTGGCCCGAGGACACGTTTTCACTGGTAACGGGCTATCTCGAACGAGGCGAATCGCCGGACCAAGCTGTATTGCGAGAAGTGAAAGAAGAGCTGGGTCTCGACGGCAGGGTGAAGGGCTTCATAGGTTGTTACTCGTTTGCCGAAAAGAACCAGGTCGTGTTGGCGCATTGGGTAGTGGCTGCCGGCAATTTGGAAACCGGAAGCGAAATCGCCGAGGTAAAGTTGCTATCTCGAGAACAGCTAAGGCGTTGGCAGTTTGGTGGTCTCGCATTAACCTCCGCCATCGTGAAACAGTGGCTCAAAGCGTCTCGTGAGCACGCGCCAAAGCGGCTCGCCCCTGAGTTCAAGTTTAACTCTTCGGGAGATCGCCGTTGACTGCTTGCTATCTTCGCTATGTGATCGATCCGTTCAAACTCAGTGAATTCGAGAGTTAGGCAAAGATGTGGATTCCGCTGGTTGAAACGTTCGGCGGCACACATCACGGTTACTTCATGCCGCACGAAAACGCGAACAATATCGCGCTTGCCCTTCGCTTGCGGCCTACGAAAGCTATCGGTCCAAGGCAGCCGGTGACCCGCAGCGCCAAGCCGCTATGCGCTTCTATAGAAGAAACAAAGTGTTTCATCAGCTACGAGCGTTCGTTTATGCGCCCGGTTTTTGAGTAGTAGTCACGCTAGTGTCCCCGGCCGCGCTTCGGCAGTACCTTTACGAGCACATCCCGCTGTCAAAGGCGATGCAGGTTACCGCGGTGTACGTCTCGCACGAGTCGGTGGTGCTCAGTGCGCCGTTGGCGCCGAACATCAATCATCGGGAAACCGCGTTCGGCGGTAGCGCCTCTGCTTTAGCCATCCTCTCCGCCTGGTCGCTGTTGCACGTGCGGCTTCACGCCGAGCATGCCGGGTGTCGTGTCGTCATTCAGCGGAACACGATGGAGTACGAATCACCGATTCAAGGTGAATTCTCGGCGCGGTCGTCGATGCCGCACCCGGAGCAGTGGCCAGGTTTCCTGCGCTTGCTCTCGCGTCGGGGCAAGGCCAGGGTCGTGGTGACCGCGGTCGTGGAGTATCTCGGTCGTTCTGCCGCCGTGTTCAGCGGGGAATTCGTTGCGTTGAAGTAGCGGTCTCTGCCGTCTCGTGTTTATGCCGTTACGGTCGATCTCATGCGCGAAGTAAGTGTTAGTACGCGAGCCAACCTCTTCGGTACCGCATGACTAAGGATCGCCACACTACAGCTCTGGATTGGTTGCCTCGCGGTACGTCGATTGGCTGACAAAGCCGTTTTTGCTGCTGTGCGCCGCCGACAGCGTTGGTCGTATCCAATTCGCCGTGGGCCTCCTAACGTGGCGGTTGCCCCGTCAACAGTCGGATGGCGCGAATCGCGTTTGACGCCGGTTGCGCCTATGCGCGATGGAACGCGAGTGTAACTGCGGCCTCACTCGTTCCGCCCCGTGCTACCGGTCATGCCGACTCTTGATCGAAGAAGCTGCTGCCGTCCAGTCGAACGACATCCGCCCCACCCGTGGCCATTTGTGTGTCGGTGTCGAGATGCGTGTCGCCAGGGAGCGGCATCAGAATCGAGGTTCGCTGGGCTCCGGCCGTATTTTTATTGCGATACATCGCCTTGTCCGCGTGCGCCATCAATGTCTCATACGTGTGGCCGTCGAACGGATAGACCGCGGCGCCGATACTGACCGATATCTGAATCCGGTAACCGCCGGCGAAATAGGGCGCGGCCAAGCGGGTGCCAATTTTTTTAGCGACGTCGGCGGCGGCTTCGAGATGGTCGATCTCCGACAGCAGCAGCACGAACTCGTCCCCGCCGTAGCGGCAGGCGGTGTCGCCGGCGCGAATGCCGTGGGTCAGGCGCTGCACCATCGAGACCAGAAGCCTATCGCCGACCGCATGCCCGAGCTTGTCGTTGACCCATTTGAAACCATCGACGTCGAGCAATAGCAACGCCAGCGGTTTGCGATGGCGCATCGCCCCGGCGATCGCCTGGCGAAACCGATCCTGCAGCAAGCGTCGGTTGGGCAGCCCGGTGAGGGTATCGTGCAGTGCCAGGTAACGCGCCTGCATCTCCTGTTGCGCTAGCTCAGCGAGCTTTCGCTCCAGGCAGGCGTTGCGATGAGTAAGGATATCTATTTGATCCCGGGCGGTGTGAAATCGCGTGCTGGGTTTCGCGGCGGCTGCGATGGCGGTCGGGCCCGGGCCGGGTTGCAGTCGTGCCGCTGATGCATAAAGCGCCCCGTCATTTATTACCGGGATGTCGTGTCGATGACCATTGGTCTTGTTGGCAGGGGGAACAACGGTATCGAAGGTGGGCATGTCGTATGCCATGGGTGAATCTCCGTATTTGGTGGCGCTTCAGTTGGCTATTTGCGCACATCCGGAGCATGGCTTCCGTCCGTTATCGAACATACGCTGATGCCCAACGAGGCCACCTTCAGAATTGGAAGAAAACGCCGCCGGCGAAGGATATGTTCGATAACGCACATTCCAAAAAGACGCGTATGTTATAGTGATTTCTCTCTCTCTCTCTCGGTTGGGCAGCCCCGAATGTCGAGTTTCTTTCAGCCAAAACAAAACCGCCTTCTCGCTGTCCTGCCTGCGGACATATTCAATCGCCTGCGCCCCGACCTCAAATTGACGACCATGCCCTTAGGGAAAGTGATTTACGAATCCGGCGCTGAGTTGAAGGACGTCTACTTTCCCGCACCGGGCTGCATCGTCTCAATGCTCTACGTCATGGAGGACGGTGCGTCCGCGGAAATCGCCGTGGTCGGCGAGGAAGGCATGGTAGGTATCGCACTGTTCATGGGCGGTGGTACTACACCCAGTCGGGCGTTGGTGCAGAGCGCCGGCCAAGCGTTCCGGCTGAAAGGCGAGGCGCTGAAACGGGAGTTCGATCGGCACACCGGATTGCAACACGTGCTGTTGCGTTTCACCCAGGCGCTGATCACGCAGATGTCGCAGATTGCGGTGTGCAATCGGCACCATTCGCTGGAGCAGCAACTTGTTCGTTGGCTGCTGTTGAGTTTAGACCGATTGCCGGGCAACGAGCTGACCATGACGCAGGAGCTGATCGCCAACATGTTGGGCGTGCGTCGCGAAGGCGTTACCGAGGCGGCGGGCAAACTGCAGGCGGCCGGCCTGATTCGATACAGCCGGGGCCATATCACAATCCTCGATCGGACCGGATTGGAAGCTCGAGTCTGCGAATGTTACCGGGTGGTCAAGCAGGAGTACGATCGCTTGCTGCCTGCCAAAACGACAGAGGAAGTCAGCGGCTAAATCCCCGAGCTCCAGGGTTGACGGCCGCAAGCGGTGCAGCGCGGTTCTTCGTACCGTCCATCGCATACAGACGATATATCTCGCTAATGCTTCGCGTTCAGCGTAGGGTGGTCCTCTGCTGTAGATAAAGTTAGCTTCCGACATCTGAATTGCCTAGCAACCTCTTCTCATGCCGCAACCATGAGGAGAGTCGTATGTCCCCGGCCAAGACCGTCCCAGTGACCAACGGCGTGTTGCGATCTTTGTCGCGCGCCGTATCGCAACGTTTGCTCGCGCGCTGTCAGCAAGTGAACTTGACGTACGGTGAGGTGCTCGCCGAGTTCGGCGACAAGATCAAGCATGTGTACTTCGTGAACAGCGGCATCGTGTCCTTGCTCGCCCCGGTGGACGGCCATGCGAACGTGGAAGTCGGGCTCATTGGCCGCGAGGGCCTGGTTGGGATATCGCTCCTGCTAGGCGTCGGCGTGTCACCGGTGCGGGTGCTGGTGCAAGGGACGGGCAGCGCGATGCGCATGGATGCGGCGGCGTTTCGTGCCGAGGTCAAACGCACCCCCGCGCTGGCCGCTGGCCTCAACCGCTATCTCTACACCTTTATTGCCCAAGTGGCGCAGACTGCCGCGTGCAACCGGCACCACATACTAACGGCACGCCTCGCGCGCTGGCTGCTCATGACCCACGATCGGATGTCGGCGAACGAGTTTTATTTGACGCAAGCGTTTCTCGCGCACATGCTCGGGGTGCGTCGGGTCGGCGTCAGCAACGCCGCCCGGCTGCTCCAGAAGAGAAGGCTGATCCGTTTCCGCCGCGGCCATATCACCATCCTCAACCGCAGGGGCCTAGAGCGCGCATCGTGCCGGTGCTACAGGACGGTCAACGAAATTCGCGATCGCATGCGGGCGTGAGGCATCGGGACGAGCCGCAATTGCCCATTAACCGTGCGCTGGCCGACGTCAGTCGGCGCGATCGGCGATGACTCTCGGTTGACAACAGGGACGCCGGCCCAAGACCCAATCACGAATGCAAACTTAACGACAATAACAGGTGCTATCCGGAACAGCGGTCGCAGGGCACGGGTCGTACCCAAGCTTCTTTAGCGTCTCCACGGAAAGCACGCGGTTCATCCGTAACAGATTCTCAGCGTCGAGCAATTGCCCGCGTTTGGCGACCACCTCTTCCAACAGTAGACTCAAATCAACGATGATCCCGCCCTCCGTAGCGAACCGCCATCGTATACGGCGCGTGCCGATGTGTTTCGTCGCGGAAACGGAGTTGGTCAGTAGACACACTCGGGAGTGTGGGTTGAGGTAATCGATATTCGACGAATATAGATCGAACGACAAACGCGTCGCCGCTGCCTCACTGACAACAGCGGGAGAACGCATTAACCCAATTGGTTCAATAAAACAGGCTTGTGTTCCGGGGGTGGAGTGACATGGCCACGGATCGGATGCGTCGCTCGCGCGTTCACTTTGACCGAGAGTTATCCTCGGCGAATGAAAGATCCCGGGAAGTTTAACCGGTACGGCTGTCACCAACTCCAGGCGAACCCCGACCGGCTCCTGCAAACCGGGCCAGCGAATCGGTGTTTCCCGATACTCGAC
>JBKHXU010000122.1:0-12120 GCA_046565865.1 Gammaproteobacteria bacterium
ACCGCGAGCGTGCGAACCAGCCGGCGGCGCGCCTGGCCCGCGCCGCCATTGGCGCCGCGAGGTCCATGCCGACGATACGCGCGCCGCGGTAACGGCGCGCCAGCGCCTGGGCGCAATAACCGGTGCCACAGCCGGCGTCGAGTACGATTGCGGGAATCTGCTTCACCACATCGAGCCGCGCCAGCATGCGATCCGCAATCTCGCGCTGCAACACTGCGGCCGCATCGTACGTCGCCGCCGCGCGCGCGAAGTGCGTGCGCAGCCGGCGCTTGTCGAGGGCGAAGATTTCCGTATCGGGTTGCGGCTGCCGCTCAGGCATGTAAAAAATTCCTCGTCTCGCGCAAACACTCGTCGGTGTGCGACAAAAACGGCGCATGTCCGGCGTGAGGCAGCGTATATAGCCGCGCCCCGGGCAGGCTACGCGCGAGATACGCGGCAGCGGCCGGCGGCACCAGGCGATCGCGGCCGCCGTGAATGACCAATGCCGGCAGCTTCAGGCTCGCGAGCTGTGGTCGCAAATCGGTCTGCTCCAGCAGCGCGAGCCCGGCAGCAAGACCCGCCGTCGATGGCTCCCGCGCCAGGACCAGCGCGCGCAGGCGCTTCAGTACATCGCGCTCGGCGACCGCCATGCCTAGTTGCAGCGAAAGAAACCGCGACAGCGTACCGGGGTAATCGCGCGCGAGATCGGCGGCGAACTGCCGCAGCAACGCCGGGGCGATGGCATGCGGCCAGTCAGGTGCGGTCACGAACCGCGGCGTGGCGCCGACCAGGACAATGCCGCGCAACCGCGACGCGTGTCGCTGCGCCAGCGCCAGCACCGCCAGCGCGCCGAGCGACCAGCCGATGGCGATCGTCGGGGCTGGACACAGCTCGGCGAGCGCATCGGCAAGCCCATCCAAGGTGTAGTTCGAGACCGTTTCGCTCTGGCCATGACCGGGCAGATCGACGCACGTCACGCGCGCGCAGTCGATGAGGCCGGCGGCGAAGTCGGACCAGATGCCGCCGTGCAAACCCCAGCCGTGGACCAACAGCACGTCGGGGCCTGCGCCCGCCCGTTCAAAGTGAAGCCTCATGATCGCGGCAAGCTCGAAAGCGTGTCCAACAACCGGTCGACGTGCCCATCCTCGTGCGCCGCGGAGAAGGTGATGCGCAGCCGCGCCGAACCGCGCGGCACGGTCGGCGGCCGAATGGCCGGCACCAGTATCCCGGTCCGGCGCAACGCTGCTGCGGCGGCAACCGCGGTGGCCGCATCGCCGAGAACCAATGGTTGAATCGGTGTAGTGCTGGCGGTGAGCGTAAGTCCAAGCCGCTCGGCACCGGCCCGAAAACGCGCCACGAGATCGGCGAGCCGCGCGCGCCGCCATGGCTCGGCGCGCAATACCTTGAGACTCGCGCGGGTAGCCTCGGCCACTGCCGGCGGCGGCGCAGTAGTATAGGTATAGGTTCGGGCCCGCTGGATCAAAAACTCAACGACGTCGGCATCCCCTGCCACGAATGCCCCGAATGTCCCTAGGGCTTTGCCGAGCGTGCCCATAAGTATGGTGCGACCGCGCGGTGCGATACCGGCGGCTTCGAGCGAACCGCGGCCGCCTGGACCGCACACCCCGATGCCATGCGCATCATCGGCGAGCAGCCAGGCGTTGTATTGCCGCGCTAGCGCGTCGAGCGCAGGCAGCGGGGCGACATCCCCATCCATGCTGAACACCGCATCGGTCGCGATCAACCCACCGGGTCGCGACGCGGCCAATAGGCGCTGCAGCTGCCCCACGTCGGCATGCGCGTAACGCCGACTGCGCCCGTGCGCGAGGCGCACGGCGTCGATAAGCGAGGCGTGGTTGAGGCGATCCTCGAAGACTGGTGTGTGGCGCTCGGCCAACGCGGTGACGACGCCAATATTGGCCATATACCCGGTGGAAAACAGAAGTGCTCGCTCACTTCCGACGAAATCGGCCAGCTCCGTTTCGAGCGCATGATGCGCCTGGCTGTGACCGGTAATAAGGTGCGAAGCACCCGCCCCCACGCCATAGCGCTCGGCGCCGGCTTGTAGCGCGGCGACCACCTGGGGATGATTCGCGAGGCCCAGGTAATCGTTGCTACAAAAGGACAACAGCCGCTCGCCATCCACTTGCACCATGACCGATTGCGGCGCCTCGGTCACGAGTCGCCGCCGGTAGAGGCCGGCCGCCTCGATGGCGGCTAACTGTGCGGTGAGCTCCACGGATGTTGGTGGCTGCTTGGTGGAGAAGAGCCGGCAGTTTAAAGCCAGCCACCTGCTGTCAACAAGAACGAAACCATATGGTTTACAACGGACTGATCGCCCTGCGCCGCTGGTTCCTGCCGAAGACATGCTTGGCGTGTGGCGGCCGTGCGGGCACGGACGAGTTTTGCGATCCCTGCCGCGCCGCGTTACCGCGGCTCGGTCCCTGCTGCGTCCGGTGCGCGATCCCGTTGCCGGGGACCGATACCGAGCGCAGTTGCGGGCGCTGTCTCACGCGGCCGCCGCACTTCGAGCGTGCGCACGCCGTCTACCGATACGAAGCGCCGATCGATCGATTGGTGCAAGGTTTCAAGTACCGCCGCCGGCTCGACTGGGGCCGCGTCCTCGGCGACGCGTTGATCGAGCATGTACGCGATGCGCGCGAATGCCCGGATGCCATCGTGCCAGTACCACTGCATCGTCGACGCCTGCGCGAACGCGGCTATAACCAATCGTTGGAGCTGGCACGCCCCATCGGTCGCGCGCTCGATATCCCGGTGCTCGCTTTCGCCGTCCGGCGCGTGCGCCCGACGCCGGCGCAGGCTGGGCTGAACCGCGACGAACGCCGACGCAACGTGCGCAACGCGTTCGACGTCGTGCAGCCGCACCACGTGCTAGACCGGCATATCGCGATAGTCGACGACGTGATGACGAGCGGTCACACCGCAGATGCGCTCGCCCGCGCGCTCAAACGCGCGGGCGCGGCGAAGGTATCGGTGTGGATGGTGGCGCGGGCGTGAGACTACGGTTGCGCCAGCTGCGCCAAACGCTGACTGGCGTGACGCGCCAATGCAGGCGGTAAATCCCCGAGATCGCGCGCGCGCTGATAACTGACGCGCGCGGCGTCCAACTCCTTCTCGACTTCGAGCGAAATTCCCAAACCCACCCAGGCACGCGCGTCGTTGGGACGCAGCTCGACTGTGCGGCGATAGGCGGCCACCGCGTCGCCGTGCCGCCCTTGCCGCTGATACAGCGCCGCGAGCAGGCTTTGGTAGTCGGCGTCACGCTCAGCGAGCGGCGCGGTGCGCTCCAACAACGCTAGTGCCTCGCCGTCCGCGCCCTGCTCGACCTGGAGGCGCGCCGACAAATACACGAACGGAACATGCCCCGGCACCAGGCGCATCCCGTCGTCGAGCAGCTGCCGTGCCTCGTGGGTACGTCCGTTTTTGAGCGCCAATGCAATCAACAGCTCGCGGGCACGTGTGTGTTGCGGATCGGCGGCGAGCGCCTGGGCCAACAGGCGATTGGCGTCGTAAGCGCGCCCTTCATCCAGCCGCCGCGCGGCCTGGCGATAGTCGCTTTCCGCTTTTTCTTGCGCCGACAATGGCCGCAAACGTTTGTCGATCGAGGGTGCGTCGGCGCCGGCGGCTTCCGCCGGCTTGGACCGCGCCACCTTCACCACCGGCTTCGATGCCGCGACCGGAGCGGTGGTTTGCGGCGTTTCCGCTACGGTCGGCGCGGGCTCGACCGGCGTCGGCGCTGGATGGCTAGACGCGGCCGCAAGGCTGTCCGTTGCGGGCGCCGACGGCACGGGAATGACGGCGGTCGCGGCGACTGCGGGCGGCGAGGCCGGCCCCGCTTTCGCCGGCGACGGCGCGGGATGCGGACCTGGTGTCGGCGCCGGCTTGGCGATTTGTGTCGGTGCGACCGGCGCGGTGTGCGCCGCCGGCGTCGCCACCCTTTCCCGATGCCACGCGTAGTATGCGACCGACGCCACCAGGGTCAATCCGAGCACGGCGAACACAGCACGCGAACTTGCTTTGCGCTCGACGGTGCGCGCCGCCGGCCGCAAATCTTGATACACGGGCTTCACCGACACCGGTTGCGGCGGGTCGCGCGGTTGGCGCGACTCGATATCGCGCAGCATTTTATTGATGAGGCTCACCTTAGTCGCCCAGGAAGCGGATACCGGTCGACACCACGGCCACGGCCGCGGACAGACCGGCCAGATAGCGCAGTATGAGCGCCTTGAAACGGGTCGGCGAAACCGATTCCGTATCCGCGATCGCTGCGCGTACGTGGGACGCCGACACCGCGCGCGCGCCTTCGCCGAACGCCGCCATCAGCGACTTGTGTGCCAGTATGTTCACCAACCGCGGTACGCCGCGGCTGGCGCGATACAGTTGCTTCACGGCATCGAGCGCGAACGCCCGGGCGCCGGTATAACCAGCGACGGCCATACGATGGCCGAGATAGAACTCCACGTCGGCCAAGCTCAATGGACGCAACACGCACGAGAACGTGATGCGCTGTTTCAGTTGCCGAATCGACGGATTGTTCAGCTTCTGATCGAGCTCGGGTTGACCGAACAACACGACTTGCAGCAGCTTGCGCCGCTCGGTTTCCAAGTTCGTCAGCAAGCGAATCGCCTCCAGCGTCTCGATCGGCATCGCCTGCGCCTCATCGAGACACAACACGACCCGTTTGCTGTCGGCAGCGCTGTTGAGCAGAAACTTCGTCAGCAGCTTCAGTAGCTGATGTTGGTTGATCTTGTCCGGATAGCCGATCCCGAGCTCGTCCGCAACCGCCAGCAGCAAAGTGTTCGGGCCCAGGTAGGGATTGGGCACGAAGGCGGTCACAAAATTGTCGCGATCGAGGGCATCGAGGAATTTCCGGCAGAGCAGCGTTTTGCCGGTGCCGACCTCGCCCACCACTTTCATGAAACCTTCGCCGGTCCGCGTCGCCACCAGCAGCGTGTTCAACGCCTCCTGGTGCGAGGAATGCGGGAAGAAAAAGCTGGTATCGGGCGTGATGGTGAACGGCAGCTCGCGGAGTCCGAAGTGGGAGAGATACATGACGGTATCCCGCGCGCGACTAGCGCTTCATTTTGCGGATGCGCTCGTTGGCATCCTCGACGTAGTCGTTCCACGCCTGACCCTCGACCACGGTCGGCTTGAGCAGGATCACGAGCTCGTTCTTGATGCGCGTGACGCGCTTGTGCTTGAACAGATTCCCCACGATCGGGATGTCGCCGAGCAGTGGGATCGATGCGTTCTCGTCGGTGACGCCCTCGCGCATGAGACCGCCGATCACGATGATCTGGCCGCTGCCGGCGCGCACGACGTTGTCCGACTCCTGGATCGTGCTCGCGGCGAGCGGCAGATTGAATGCCTGATCGCTGACCACGAAACTTTTATCGCGCTGCTTCACCTCGCTCACGGAGGGATGGATGTGCAGCGTGATGTTGCCGCGGTCATCGATCTGCGGCGTGACGTCGAGCGCGATGCCGGAGAAGAAAGGCGTCAGTTGCACCTCCGGGGTCAGCACCGCGGAGGTGCCGATGGTGGTCACGTTGTTGGTCACGCCGGTGATGAAGAACTCCTCGCCGCCGACCTTGATGACCGCCTTCTGATTGTTGATCGTTGACACGCGCGGGCTGGAGAGCACGTGCACGTTGCCTTGCGTCTCCAAGAGCTCGAGGAACGCAGCGAAGTCGTTAGTGCGGGCCGAGATCGTAAACACACCGCCGAACGCGGAGGTCGACGTCCCCGAGGGTAAAACACCGGTCGCCGGATTGAGATTGCCGCCGTTGCCGGCGATCTCACTGGTGCCTCGATTGAAAATGGTGCCGCCGCCGGTCTGACCGAACAGATACGAGCCGTGCAGCTTGGCCCAGTTGATGCCGGTCTGGAAACCGTCGTTCAACTGGACGTTGATCACCTTCGCCTCGAGGATCACCTGGCGCCCGACAACCGCATGCGAATGCCCCAGAAACTCTTCGACCGCGAGCAGTTCGTCCGGCATCGCGCGCACGATAACGAGGTTCGTCTGCGGATTGACCGCGACGCTGCGTCCGCCGGCGGTGCCGACGAGCGAGGTCAGCGTGTCCTTCAGATCCTTCCAGAAGTCGGCGTGCGATTCCGTCTGCACCTGCACGCCCGGAATGCGGGCGGTACTGGTGGAAGTCGCGCCGGCATTGGCCGCGGCGGCGCTGCTTCCGGTCGTCGACTGCGTTAGCTCTCCCGATGCCACGCGCGTATCCGATTTCCCGCGCCGGGACAGATTCAAATAGTTGACCGGGAATACGCGCGTCTGCATACCGCGTCCGAGCACGTAAAAGCGGTTGCCCTCGCGGCGATAGTAGTAGCCGTACACCTGGCGCAGTGCGCGCATCGCCTCCGGCACGGTGACTTCCTTAAGCTGCAGCGAAACGTTGCCACTCACGTCGGGGTGCAGCACCATGCTGTACGGCGTGCCCTCGACCAGATTCATCAACACCTGGCGCACCGAGGCGTTGTTTACCGACAGGTCGAAGCGCGCCTCGACGGGGTCCATCTCACCGTTCGGCAAACGCACCTCGAGCGGCGACAACAGACCTTCGCTCACATCGGCCGGGACGCTCGGCGCGCTGCGCACGGCGTCCATTTCGCCGGTCACGCGCTCGCGCGCCTCGCCGCTCCAGCCATAGGGATTGCTGGCGCACGCGCCGAGGCTGAACACGACGATCGCGGTCGCCAGCACCAGCGCGCCGCGCGTACGCGGGAGGGTCGACGGGTTACGGTGCGGCGTCATGGCGCTTCGCCTCTACGATTGTCGGCGGCTGCTTGAAGCCGGAGTCCGGCACGAGCCGCAGTCGTTTCTCCTTCGCGCCGTCCCGCAGCACGACCTCGGTGGGGTCGATAGCGACAATCTCCCAATTTCCGACGCGCGCGCCGGCGGCGTAGCGCTGGCCGTTGATCACGGCCACGCGCCGCTGCGGCGACACCATGGTGGATTGCAGCTGCAGTCCCGAACGATCGGACTCAGCCGGCGCGGTATACGGCCGCGTCGGGTCCGACCACTGATCGAACGCGTCGGCACCGGCGTGCCCGGTAAACAGGCCCGCTGTCAGCGAAAGCAAGGGCAGCATATTAAAAAATGCCTTCATGTCCCTGTCTTTACAATATTCATGCCAAGCCTTAGGTGCCAATCCATTCCGGATTTGGGCTCAGGGTGTACACCACCAAGGTCAGCTCCGAAACGGGGTAACGTTGCGTTTCGAACCGCATCTCGCCCCAGAAAACGCGCCACGGCAGCGACTCCAGCGCCTGCACGTAGCGGGCGATGTCGCGATAGCTCCCGCGCACCTGAATTCGTAGACCGTGCCGGTAGATCTGACCGCCGATGGCGTCGAGCGAGGCGGCCTCGCCCGGCGTCGCCGCGACGCTTTGCACCATGGCCGTCGCCGGCAGATTCTCCAGCCGCACCAGCCGCAGCGCCTGGTTGCGCGCGAGCACCTCGCGCACCAGCCGCACCATCTCGCGGGGCGTCACCAGTTGCTGCGCCCCCGGCGCTGCCGGTCCCTCGACGGCGCGCAGCTTCGCCTTGAGTTCGGCGATGCGCGCGCGGGCTTCGGCCTCCGGGTCGCGCTGCGCGGTCTTTGCCACTCCCTCCATTTGCGCATATAGCGCGCGCGTCTGCTCGCGCTTGACCTTAAGCTCGCCCTCGAGCCGCTTTTGCTCCGCCTGCAGTGACGGAAACAGAAAGTTCGTCGCGAATACAAGCAGCACGCCAAGCATCCCCCCGAACACGAGCGCGCACTCGCGTAGATTCAGCGCATCGATGCGCTCGCCGAACGCCTTCACCGGTTCGAGTGCGGGACGCTTCATGGTTTCTTCGCCGACTTATTCATCGCGCGTTCGTCCTTCGTCTTCAAGACGAATTCCACGCCGTTATCGCCTTTTCCCGGGCGCTCGATCTGAAACACCTGGAACCGAACGCCGCTCAGCGCCTCTTCCCGCGAGAGCTGTTGCAAGAACCTGGGCACAAGCTCCGGGTTCGTCGTGCGGCCGCTGAGCATCACGTCCTCGCCGGCATCGGCGACGGCGAAACCCGTGAGCCACACGCCGGACACATGCTGCCGCGCAAACGCCACGAAAAACTTCGAATAACCGGTGCGGCCCGCGAGCGCCTCGCCAGCGAGCAGTTGTTCGACCCGTGCCGCCGCGTTCGCCCGCAGCTCGAGGTCGCGTACTTCTTGGGCAAGGCGCGGATCGACTTGTCGCCCGGCGAGCTGCTGGTTCAACGTGTTCAGCCGCGTGCGCGCAGTCTCGAGTTCGGCGCTCGCCTGCGCGACCTGCTGGCGCAGCGATGCGGTCTGCCACCAGGCATAGCCGTACATGAGCAATGTGCCGAGCAAGACGCCGGCGCCCGCCTGCACCATCGCCTTGGCCGAAAACCGCTTCTGCTGCTTGCGGAAGATCGGGTGGTATAGGTTGACCTGTTGCGTGATCACAGCGTCACCGCCTCGCGCCGCAGCGCCGCGCCGAGCGAGGTCAGGCACCACGGCGCCGCGTCCGCCGGCAGCGCCGAGACGTCCAGCACCGCGTTCAAGTCGAGCGCCGACACCTGCACGCCCAGATTTGCGCCGAGATGCGAGACCAGGTCAAGCGCATCTACCGCCATCGGCGCGACCGACAAGTGCCGCACCGGCGCCTGGCGGAAATGGCTCTCGAAGTAATCGAGCGAACGCTGCACCTCGAGCACGATCTGATCGAAATACTCCGTGCGCCGTTCGGCATCGGCGAGCGCCTCCCAACCGAACGCGATCGGCCGGGCGAGATAGAGCATCCCCTGACGCGTAACGGTGATCATGCCCGCGCGTGGCTGCAACGCGAGCAGCACCACGCCCTCCGTGTCCTGCGGCAGCAAGGCGGCGACGTTGCGCTGCGCCAGCTCCGGGATGTCGATGATGTCGAGGTTTGCGCCGAGGCCCTCCAGCTGTTCGATGCGGCGCCGGATCGCCTCGCTGCGCGCGGCGACGACGTACATCTCGCGTGCGGCGCCGCGGGATTTTTCGCCCGGCAGATCGAACACGTCGAGCGTCGCGTCGTTGATGTGAAAATCGATGAGATCCTTCACGCGCCAGCGCAGCGCCGCCTTGAGTTCGGCCGCGGGCACGTCAGGCGCCTCGGTCAGCAGCAGCTTGTAGTCGTCGTCATCGAGTACCGTGGTGCAGCGCAGATGCTTCCAGTCGAAATCGCGCGCCGCGCGCGCGAGTACATCGTCGACCTGATCGCCGGCGCCGAGCGAATAAACAGCGCCGCGCGCCACGCGCGGGCGCCGGCCGGGCTCGCTCACGGCGTGCACGACGCATACGCGGTCGGCGTGTACACCGATCGCTGCCAGTCCTGCGGCGCGGGCTCCTTGGCCGAAGAATCGATTAAACAGGGCGATGGCTCCCTGATGGGGCGCTGCGCCGTACGTTGAACGCGACCGCGCAAGCCGTTATTGGGATTAGGACATTTGAAGTATAGCCTAACATTTCCAAGGTAAATCCCCAGGCGTGAAGCCTTTTCCGGTGCTTTATGGCCGCGGTACCGGTGTCCAGGTCAGCGCTTGCGCGCTGACCTGGCAGCCCGGGCCGTTCACGGGCGTGATCGTTATGTTGTCTACCCACAGCTCTGCCGTCGGAATTTGCCAGGTTTCGAGATAGAGCTCGAAGGAGACCAACGTACGTCCCGCCGGCACATTTATATTCACCGAATCGCTCCTCCAAGACCTATTGTTCCGATATATGCGCCAGCCGAGGTAAGAACTAGCGTCGGAGTCTATGAATTGAATGACGACGGCGCCGTTCTTTTGGCCGGCGGGGCCCGACCCGCCTTCCACGTATCGGTAGTCCCAACCAACTCTAAACCGGCTGTTCCCGCCTTGCGCCGTGGTGCAGGTAATCGGCTGCGTCGCCAGGGTAGTGCGGTACGTCGCACCGGACTGATAACTGTTATACAACACACGAGTACCATTGGTGCTGGTGTCCGTGACCCACGCGTTGCAGTTGTTCGCGGTCCAGTCCGCAGTCAGTGTCCAATTGGTCGGGCCCGGCGGGCATACGCCCGCCTCGAAGTCAGCGTTGCTGAGCACGATGGTCCCACCGGCAGCTGACTGCGTGATGACGGACTCGATCGTGCGTGCGGTGTCGCTCTGCGTAACGACGCCCGTCACCTGCACGCGGCACTGCGTCGCCGGCAAGCCAGCGGCGCTGCCGTTGTTGATCGAAAAACTCCCGCGGCCGACGTTGTCGCTCAACGCCAATGCGCCGCAGGCGGTGCCGTTGTCGAAGCGCCAGATCGCATTCTCCAAGCCGCTCTCGGCGATAAAGAGCGCCTCGACACCGTCGCCTTGCAGCGCGGTGTCGGTGATGTCGGTGTTCACGTTCAAGAGACTGAGCGACAGCGCGACGACCACCACGCTTAGGAGCAGCACCGCCGCGATGAGCGTCGCCGCCCCGCGCTGGCGCCGCACTCGAATGCCGAGTTGGGCGCTCATGCGCGATCCCGCAGCGCCACGCGCGTGCGCTGGCTGTAGTTTTGGCCGTTCGCGGGATTGGTCAGCGTCAAGGTGATCTCGACGTAGCGCACTGATCTGGCAGTGACCGCCGCGGCGGAGCCGTCGGCGTCGAAATAGGCGAACGCGACCGAACTTAGCTCATCCGTCAGCACTTCGCTTACGGCGGGCGTGGAGTAACCGAGATTGAGATTGCTGCCGCCGCTCGACACGGTCACCAGCACGCCGTCGGTCTTGGTGAAGGTGAGCGGCGGTGCTGTCGCCATGCTGATGACGTACGCCCCGGCGTTGAGGTCGGTCTCGCGGATCTCGCGCGCCAGCCGTTCGGTGGCGTAGCGCAGCTTGTCGAGCGTGCGCAGGCTTCTATGCGTGCCTTCGTACGCCTCCATGCCCTTCAGCATCATCGGCGCCGTCAGCGCCCCGAGCACCGACAGAATGATGATGACCATCACCATCTCGACCAACGTGAAGCCGCGCGCGCGCATCAGTTCACCACGAAGAAACGTACGCGCGAGGTTGCGCCGGAGTTGCCATACGTCGCGGTCACCTCATAGCCGGTGCACGTGGCGCCGCCCGGGCACGAGGGCGCGGCCGGCGCCCAGGTCGTGACGGTCGGCGGGCCGTAGCCGTTGTAAGCGCCGAGCAGGGTGCAATCGGTGAACATCGCCGCGTACCCGCGGTTGCGCCGCGATGCCAGAAGATGCTCGGCGCACGCCTGCGCCTGCTGCGCCGCGGCCTGGGCATCCTCGTTCAGCAGCAGCGAACGACCGAGCTGGGTGTAGCCGGCGGCGATGCTGACGCTGGCGATGCCGAGGATGACGATCACCATGACGAGCTCGATCAGGGAGAAGCCGTTTTGGCGACGCGACGGCATCAGTAGGTCACCGTAATGTGGCCGGTGAGCGGGCGTACTGTCACAAGCGACATCCGGCCGCCACCGCTCAGCGTGAAGGTCGTGGCCATGTTCTGCACGTTGGCGCCCGAGGCGCAGGGCGCGTCGCATGGGCGTCCGTAGATGTCGACGTTCAGCGTGGTTACGCTTGAGGAGATGCCGGCCTGCAACGGCACCTGAAACAGCTGACCGTCGCGCGGCGCCGGGTCGTTGATGACACCGACACCGTTGCAGGGCGGCGTGGGACCGGAGAGGCAGGCGACGGAGTAGCCCGCGGCGGTGGCGGTGAGGCGCATGGGCACGGCCCAGTTGGCGGCGATCGTCTGCATGTGACGGATGTCGCGCGCCAGCTGATCGGCCTGCGCCGGCATGTTGTTCTCGGTCGGTTGCACGCGCTGGAGCACGACGATGGAGAGCGTCGCCACCAGCAACATCACGACGACCAACTCGATGAGGGTGAACCCCGCGACCGGCGACGGCAGCGAAACCACACTCCGACGATTCGATGCATAAGGGTAAGCTGGCATCAGTCGATCCGCACCCGATGTCCCTCGGAAACAAAATGCCCGGCGTCCACCGGCGCGGCCTCGTACTGTGGCAGCCGCCGGCACGGTCCGGGCATCCAGGCGCCTTTCCGCTTTTGCAGCGGTAGGCGTTTAACCGGTTACGGTTGGTACGTCGCAGTACCGACGCCGCCGACCGCCGA
>JBKHXU010000123.1:0-16185 GCA_046565865.1 Gammaproteobacteria bacterium
TGGTCAGCGCCAGCATGATGGCAAACGCCGGCACAATGAAACACAGACCGGCAAGCGCCCCGCCCCACCAGCCGGCGCGCACATAGCCGAGATAGATGCCGAGCTGGGTGGCACCGGGGCCGGGCAACATGTTGACCAGTGCGAGCCCTTCGAGAAAGCGCTCCTTCGAGAGCCACGCGCGCTTCTCCTGGAACTCGGTTTGCATGAGTCCCATGATCGCCGGGCCACCGTAACTCATGGCACCGATCTTGAGAAAACCGCGCGCCACTTCCCGCCAATGCGCCGCAAACGTCTCGTTGCTCATGATTGCCTCCTTAGCCGATGGTGTTTACCTCAACCCATGACCAGAAACTGGTAGGCCAGCCCGGCCGCCGCGCAGGCGCCGATGACCTTCATGATGTCGACCTTGTATTTCCACAGCGCGAGGAAGGCAACGATACCCACGATCACCGCAAACCACTCGAAGCGCCCGCTGAACGGTGCCGCCTGCGTGGCCTGCGGCCACAGCACGTGCCAGGCAAAAAACACCGCGAGGTTCAGGATCACGCCGACCACCGCCGCGGTGATTGCCGTAAGCGGACCGGCCAGTTTGATGTCGTGACGCGAGGCCTCGACCGCCGGACCGCCGATGAGAATGAACATGAACGACGGCAGGAAGGTGAAGAAGGTCGCGACCAGCGCGCCGGCGATGCCACCGAGCGCGAGCAAATCGGGACCGAAAACCTGCTTGGTCCAGCCGCCGATGAAGCCGACATAGGTCACCACCATGATGAGCGGGCCGGGCGTGGTCTCGCCGAGCGCGAGGCCGTCGATCATCTGCGGGCCGGTGAGCCAGCCGTACTGCTCGACACCGCCCTGATAGACGTACGGTAATACCGCATAGGCGCCGCCGAAGGTGACCAGCGCCGCCTTGGTGAAGAACCAGCCCATCTGCGTGAGCGCGCCCTGCCAGCCCCACGCGGCCATCATGAGCCCCATGACGCCGGCCCAGACCGCGAGCCCGATCGCGGCATAGGTGAACACCCGCACCCATTTAAAGCGCGCGTGGTCCGGCGGCGGCGTGTGGTCGTCGATCAGCGCCGGGCCGTAGCCCTTCTTGCCGTCGCCGTGGTGGCCGCCGGACTTGAACTTGTCGGGCGCCACGCGCCCGCCGAGGAAGCCGATCACGGCGGCGCCAAGCACTATATAAGGAAAGGGCACGTCGAAGGCGAAGATCGCCACGAACGCCGCGGCGGCGAGCGCCCACAGCACGCCGTTTTTGAGTGCGCGCGAGCCGATGCGGTAGGCGGCGAACACGACGATGGCCGTCACCGCCGGCTTGATGCCGTAAAGCACGCCCGCGACCGCCGGCACGTCGCCGAAGGCGAGATAAATCCACGTGAGCGCGATCAGGATGAAGAGCGAAGGCAGCACGAACAGCGCACCGGCGATGATGCCGCCCTTGGTGCCGTGCATCAGCCAGCCGATGTAGGTCGCGAGCTGCTGCGCCTCCGGACCGGGCAGCACCATGCAGTAATTGAGCGCGTGCAGAAAGCGGTGCTCCGAGATCCAGCGGCGCTTCTCAACCAGCTCCTGGTGCATGATCGAGATCTGCCCGGCAGGGCCGCCGAAGCTGATGAAGCCGAGCTTGAGCCAGTACTTGAACGCCTCCGCGAGGGAGACGGGGCGCGGGGCTTCCGCGGCGTCAATTGCGGGCGCGGCGGCGGGGCGAGGGGTTGACATCCGTTTGTTCTCCGGTTGTGTCGTTGTCGGTCGAGACGTCGCTGGCGTAGGCGGCGTACAGCGCATCGAAGGTGCCGCCGGCCTCGGCGAGCAGGGCGTCGTCGTCCGTGAGCCGCTGGCGCAGGCCGGTCAGGATGATCTCCACGCCGGCCGCCTCCGCGACCGGCACGCCGCCGACATCAAGGTAACGCACGAGCATGCCAATCCGCGCGAGCCCCCGGTCCTCGGCGAGGCCGAAGCTCGCCGCCAGCACCTCGAAGGTCACGCGCGCGCCGACATGGGTGAAGGCGGCGCCGTCGAAGTCAAAGCCGAGCGCTTCCGGCGGGCAGTCCTTTGGTTCCTTGAGCCAGAGGATTCTCGCCTCCGGATCGAGGAAGCGCCGGATGAACCAGGCGCTCGCGAGGCGGTCCACCCACGGCCGCGCGCGCGTCGCCCAGGTGCGTCCGCGGTAGTCGTCGATGCGCAGCCGCCGGATCTCGCCCGCGACCGCACTCGGTTCGCCGGGCGAATACAGGGCGGTGGCCGCGGCCTCGAGTTCGGCAATCGCCTCGCGCGCCTGCTCGCGCGCCGGCCCCGGCAGATAGTCAATGGCAGTGAGTGCGCCCAAGTCGCGCCGCAGTTGCGCCAAGCGCTTGCGCGCCTCCGGCTCCGCGAGCCCGGCGAGTCCCTGTTTAAGTTCGTCCATGCGCCCGAGCAGTTCGGCGTACTGTTCGGTCCGGTCGAACAGCCGCGCGTACGCGCGTGCCTCGTCGGCCGGCGATTCGAACGGCACGAGATAGGCTGTGCCTCCGGCTTCCTCGACCTCATGCGATTGATCGCGGAAGGTCTTGCGGGAATCGGCCTGGTCGGGGAGCAGGTACACCCCGTCGCGCAGCACCGCCGCCCCGGCCGCCTTCAGCGCCCGCCATACCCGCATGCGCGGGGTGGTGCTCTGGCCGGGTAGGCTGATGACCAACATCAACCACCGTTGTGCGGTTTCAGTAGACATGTAGATTACGCTACCAGAATGTGATATACGTTACAACATGTTTTTCAGGTGTACGCAACCAGAATCCCGAAGGGGGTAGCTTTGAGCGTAACGAGACGTGAGTTCATTCAGATGCTGGCGCTGGCCAGCGCGGCCGGCATGGGTCTGGCGGGCGGGCGCGGGGTCGCTCGGGCCGCGAATCCAAATCCTTATGATGTCGCGGCATTCGGCAATCTGACGCTGCTGCACTACACCGACTGCCACGCGCAACTGGTGCCGGTCTACTTCCGCGAACCCAACATCAACATCGGGGTGGGCAGCGCCCGCGGCCAGCCGCCGCACCTGGTCGGCGAGTCCCTGCTCAGGCATTTCAAGATCGCGCCGGGGTCGATCGAGGCACATGCCTTCACCTACCTCGATTTCGAGCAGGCCGCGCGCCGTTACGGCAAGATCGGCGGCTTCGCCCATCTCGCGACGCTGGTGAAAAACCTGCGCGCGAGCCGTCCGGGCCGCACACTCCTGCTCGACGGCGGCGACACCTGGCAGGGTTCGGCCACGGCGCTCTGGACGCGGGGGCAGGACATGGTGGACGCGCAAAAACTGCTCGGCGTCGACATGATGACAGCGCACTGGGAGTTCATGTACGGCGACAAACGCGTCAAGGAGATCGTGGACAAAGATCTCAAGGGCCGCATCGAGTTCCTGGCGCAGAACGTCTACGACACGAGCTTCGGCGAGGAACGCGTGTTCAAGCCGTACGCCATCCGCGAGGTGAACAAGGTCCCGGTCGGCGTGATCGGCCAGGCCTTTCCCTACACGCCGATCGCGAACAACCGCTACGCCTTCCCCAACTGGTCGTTCGGTATCCGCGAGGAGGAGGTGCAGCAGCAGGTCAACGAGTGCCGCAAGAAGGGCGCGCAGGTCGTGGTGCTGCTGTCGCACAACGGCATGGACGTGGACCTCAAGATGGCCTCGCGCGTCACAGGGATCGACGTCATCCTCGGCGGGCATACCCACGACGCCGTGCCGGCGCCGAGCGTGGTGCGCAATGCCTCCGGCAAGACGCTCGTGTTCAACTCCGGTTCCAGCACCAAATTCCTGTCGGTGCTCGACCTCGACGTGAAGGACGGTGGGCTACGCGATTTCCGTTACAAGCTCCTGCCGATCTTCTCGAACCTGATCGCGCCCGATGCGGCGATGGCGGCTCACATTGACAAGGTGCGCGCGCCGTACCAGCAAAAACTCGGGGAGAAGCTCGCGGTGTCCGAGTCGCTGCTGTATCGCCGTGGCAACTTCAGCGGCACCTTCGACCAGCTGATTATTGACGCCATGCTCGAGGTACAGAACGCCGAGATCGCGTTCTCGCCCGGTTTCCGCTGGGGCTCGACGCTCCTGCCCGGCGACGCCATCACCTTCGAGCACGTCATGGACCAGACCGCGATCACCTACGCGACCGCGACGCTGAACGAGCTCACCGGTGCGCAGATCAAGGAGATCATGGAGGACATCGCCGATAACCTCTATCACCCCGATCCGTACTACCAGCAGGGTGGTGACATGGTGCGCGTGGGCGGCCTCACCTACACGCTCGACCTCGGACAGTCGCACGGCAAGCGCATCCAGGACCTCGCGGTGCGCGGCAAGCCGATCACTGCGGCCAAGAAGTACAAGGTCGCCGGCTGGGCGAGCGTGCAGCCGAACCCGGCGGGGACGCGCCCGATCTGGGACGTTGTTGCGGAATACCTGCGGGGCAAAAGGACAGTTTCAGTGAAAAAGGCGTACGTGCCAAAGCTCAAAGGGGCCGCCAGGAACCCCGGCTTCGCGGCTTGAAGCAACCTTGGGTCGGCATTTTGCCTGCCCGGTTCGGTCAGAAATCGTCGGTGTGGCGCGCTCATGCGGCCCAAGGCAGGCTCAAGCAACCAGTATAGAGTTCGAATCCCGGTGGGGACGCCAAATAAAAAGACGCCCCTCGCGGGCGTCTTGTTTTTGGATGGGGAAGAGCGCCGGCAGACCGCAGCCGCGGCGACCTAACCGATCAGGGCTTGGTAGTTTTCTCCACGGGTGCGGTCGCCTCCGTTTCGGTTTGCCGCAGCTCCAGCGCGAACCGCACCAGCGCGATGACGAGCGACAACACCAACGGTCCCAAGAATACGCCGATCGGTCCGAACGCCGATACGCCGCCCAGTACACCGATGAACACCGTCAGTGTCCCGACCTCAGCGCGCCCGGAGACGAGCCATGGGCGGATGAAGTTATCGATCGTCGCCACCGTGCCGCCCCATGCCAGTAAGAATATCGCCGCCCCCCAACGTTGTTGCGCGGCGAGCACGAGAACCGCGGGGATCCATATCACCGGCGTTCCGGCCATCGGTACCAATGCAAACATCGCGGCGAGTACGCCGAATACGACGGGTGAAGGCAGGTCGATGATAGCGAAACCGATGCCGATCAGTGTTCCCTGAATCAGCGCGGTCACGCCGCTGCCGTAAAACACGGCGCGCAATACGGACGCCAAGTGACTAGCGAGGCGCGCTTTATGCGCGGTCGATAACGGAACGAGCGCGCGCAGTGTCGCCGCCATCTCATGGCCATCGCGTATGGCGAAGAACAGAATAAACATCATGACAACGAATCCGATCACCGTACCGAGCGCGCCGAGAAACAGCGTGCGTCCGAGCGACGCCAGCGCTTGCAATACCGAGCGGGCGCCCTCGATCGCCCATGCTTGCAGTTGCTCGAACGAAATCCCCGTGGCTTCTTGCAGCCATATCAGTGCCGGGCCGACTACGGGAAGGGTGCCGAGTTCGGCTATCTCGGCAGGCCGATGATCGGCCGCGAGCCGTTGCGCGTACCCGATCAACTCCGCCACCTGGGCCGCGAACGCGGCGCCGAGCGCGGTGAACGGTCCGAGCACAATCACGAGCGTGGCGAGTGTCAACAGCGAGGCCGCCAGATTTCGTCGCTCGTGCCATCGGCGTACGAGCCAAGCGTTGAGCGGGTACAGCAAAAAGGCGATAAAAAGCGCCCATGCGATTGGCGCAAAGAACGGCCATAGGATGAGGTACAGCAAATACCCCAGTACGACGAGCGTCGCAATCGCAAATGTGCGCGCGTAAAACGGCTCATTCGTCGGCGTGGTTGAAGTCTTGGATTCCAGACGCGTTCTCCCAGGTTGGCTAACTCCGTTTACCATTGACGTCGGCGCCGATCAATAGCAGACGCGACGCAAGTCCGGTCCGTCGACCCGTCTGGCGGCCCGGAGTCGACACGCGCTGCACCATTGGATAGGGTACCCCTGCCTCATGTATCGCCTCTGGTTGATTTGTACCGCGCTGCTCGTTTCCTGCAGCCCTTTCGAGGGCGTCAGCGGTTTCGGTAGTCCCGCGCCGCGTGCGACCTGCGCCGAACGCGCCGCGCCCTGGCGCGCCGTTGCTGTCGCGCCAGTCGTTGCGCCACGCGTATCCGATCGCACGCTGCATGCGGTCACGTACAACCTGCATAGCGGGCTGGGCCCATCCTGGACCTTGCGCCGGCCGCGCGCGGTGGTGGAGAAAAATTTGCGCGGCATTGCACGTGCGATCGCGCAATCGAGCGCTAACGGTCCGGATGTCGTGGCGCTCAACGAAGTTGACTTCGGATCGCGCCGCAGCGGCGGGTTCGATCAGGCGCAGTTCATCGCCGGTGCGCTGAAGCAACACACCGGCGCCAACTACACGGTCATCAGCGGCGAAACCTGGCGCCGCCGCATTCCGGGATTCGAGGTGCGTTTCGGCAACGCGGTGCTCGTGCGCCATGCGGTACTCGCGCAAGGCGCGTGTCTCTATAACGATGCCGGGAAGTGTGATCCGGTTGTCAGCCCCGACGGACTGCCGGCGCTCGATTCAAGCAGTTTCTTTGGCCGTTTCACAAGCGAAGCCCGCGGGCTTATCAAGCTCACCTTGGATTTCCACGGTCGGCCCGTCGACATTATTGCCACTCACCTCGATGCCTTCGCCATGGATCAACGCGAGGCGCAGGCGGCGCACGTGGTGCGCCGCTTCGTGCGCGCCGGTCGCACCACGTTACTGCTGGGGGATATCAATGCGGTTCCGACGGTGCTGACTCAGGGACGTGCCTACTTCGCCGCCGATCGCACGCACGATATCCTGACCAGTGGGGCGCTGGCCGATGCGCGCGTGTTGTACGCGGCGCAGCGTGGCATCGGGGACTTGCGCCAATGGGCAACGTATCCAGCCGATATCCCGGTATGGCCGCTCGACGCGATACTGGGCTCGCTGGATTTGCTGCCCGAAGCGGTGGCCACAGTCGGCGCCACCGAGTCGGACCATCGCGGACTCGCGGTGCAGTATCGATTGAGCAGCGATCGCACATTGCTCGCGACCCAGCGCGTGCGTCACGACGCGATACGACGCGAGCAGTTTGCGCAGATCATGCGCTGCGATATCGCGGACGAAACGCCCCGGTACGCCGCGCAGGCACGCTGGCTGTTGCAGGGGACGGGTTTCCTCGATGTCGCCTCGCTGACGGAGCGCCAGCGCTTGAGCCGTCCGGTGACGCCGACGTTTTGAGCGGACCAGCCGCGCAATGCCGGCCGAAAGGCCGACGCGGTACAACAATTAGTGGGAGCAGGTGTGACACGGAAGCGTTGGATTTTCATCGCGGTCGCGGTGCTCGCCCTGATGTGGCTTGGGGCGCGGTGGTGGACCGAACATACCGATCCCACCGCCGATACGCCGCTCGATCGTTTCGGTCCCTACCGCGCGGGCATGAGTCTGCGCGAGAGCTACGAGTCGCTCCCCGACGGCGAACGCGTCGAGCTCGAAGTGCTGCCAGCCAATCCGCCCGCCTGGCTCGCGCGCTGGCGCCTGTTGGCGCAGACGCGCGACTCGCTCGACATCAGCTACTTTATCGTCCGCGACGACATATTCGGCGCCGCATTCCTCGGCCACGTGCTGCACAAGGCACAGCAGGGCGTGCGCGTACGACTGTTGTTCGATGCCCAAGGTACGAGTTTGTCCAAGAGCGTGCGCGGTAACGACTATCTCGATGCGCTCGCCAACACCGACAACATCGCGCTGAAGTTGTACCGGCCGCTGCTCAACCGCTACCTCGAGGCGTTCGCCAAGCTCAATCCGGTGGCGGCGGTGGCGAGCGAGCACGACAAGATTCTGGTGAGCGACGGCCGGCGCGGCATGATCGGCGGCCGCAACATCTCGGCCGAGTACTTCGCGCACGGCGCCGACATGCCAAACGCGTTTCGCGATATCGATATCGTGCTCAAAGGCCGCGCCGTTGCGCGCGCGCTGACGCGTGCGTTCGATGCACAGTACAACAGCGACGGTGCCAGCCGCCTGCCGACCGAGACGCTGGATCTGGTAACGCCGGTGCCGGAGCTGCTGCTGGCGTATCGTGCGATGGATGCCTGGCTCAAGGGTGAATCACTGGCGCCGGAATACGCGCGCGAGATCGAACAGCGCAAGCTCGACTGGCAGCGGGAGCTGACAAAGTACCCGAAGCTGCGCGGGATCGCCGGGCGCGAGCGGCCGCATCAAGTACGTGCCGAGACGCGGCTGCTCGACAGTCGCACGCGGCTTAAAGCTCAGGGCGATGCTATCGGCGAGGCGCTGGTGCGCCTGACGCGCGCCGCGCGGGCGCATATTCTCATCCAGAGTCCCTATCTCGTGCTGTCGGAAGAGGGTGTGCGCGTGCTGGAGGACGCCGGCAAACGCGGCGTGAAGTTGACGATCCTTACTAACAGCCCGTTGTCGAGCGACAACGCGATGAGCCAGGCGTTTTTTCTGGAGCAATGGCCGGAGATGCTCGCGCGCGTGCCGAACCTGCGCATCTTTGTCAGCGGCGAGAAACGCACGTTGCACAGCAAGCTCATGATCTTCGACGATCGCGTCACCGTGGTCGGCACGTATAATCTCGATCCGATCAGCATGGCGATCAACAGCGAGATCATGGCCGCGGTATGGTCCGAAGAGTTCGCGCGCGTCGCCGCGACCCAGCCGCAGTGGATGCTCAAGGCCGGCGCGCCGACGGTGTATGAGTATCGTATTCGCCGCGATGCGCACGGTCAGGCGTTGCGCGGGGCCGACGGCAAGCCGTTGATCGCGTTCGGCCCGCAACAGCACAGCTCACCCGAGAGCTGGAAGCAGGTGCAGGTCTACTGGAGATTGTTGCAGGCGGCGGAGCAGTTGCCGGGTTTCTCACCGATTTTCTGACGGGTTAAACGTCGTCGTTCCTGCGCGGGCGGGATCCAGCGGCCATTGGCTAACCGGAGCGGTTGCCCGCATCGATGTGCTCCGCTAACGTAGCGCACCATCCGATCGATCTCCAATATATATAAGGAATGGCGCGCCAACTCGACCAGCTGTCGGTACAGGCGATTCGCGAGCGGTACTTGAACGACGCGGCCCCGGTGACGATGCAGACGCTCAATGCCCTGAAGCGCGATCCGCGCGACGGCGTGCAGCAGGTCTACGCCGCTCTCAAAAAGCGCTATGCGCGCGAGCGCGCGGAACGCACGCGGCTCGATGCCATGCTGAACTTCGAGCGCGTGCTGTGGAAGTCGGGCGTTGAGCACATCGCCGGCGTCGACGAAGTCGGCATCGGGCCGCTCGCCGGGCCGGTGGTGGCGGCGGCCGTCGTCTTCCCGCCGGGGGCGCAGGTGCCGGGCGTCGACGACTCCAAGCGCCTGGACGCCGATACCCGCGCCGAGCTGGATCGGGCGATCCGCGCGTGCGCGAGCGGCATCGGCATCGGCGTCGCCGAGGTGAGCGAGATCGATGCGATCAACGTGTATCAGGCGGGGCTGCTCGCGATGCGCCGCGCGGTCGAGGCGCTGCCGCTGCCGCCGCAGCACGTATTGGTCGACGCGCGCACGATCCCGGGCGTCAACGCGCCACAGAATCCGTTCACCAAGGGTGACGGCATCAACTTTTCGATCGCCGCCGCCTCGATCGTGGCCAAGACCTATCGCGACCGCTTGATGGAGGCGACCGACCCGCAATATCCCGAGTACGGCTTCGCGCGCCACAAAGGCTACAGTACCCCGGTGCACCAGGCGGCGATCCGACGTTACGGACCGTGTCCGCTGCACCGTTTGTCGTATCCGTTCATTCGTGAGTTGTGCGGCGAGTACTCGCCGAGGTTTTACGCGCTGCAAAAACAGCTTGCCGGTGCGCGTTCGGCGCGCGACCTGGAACGCTTCGAGCACCAATTAAAAGACGCCACCGCGACGCTATCGCACGCGGAGCAAAAAAAGCTCAAGCTCGTTCTCCACCGCCGCTGGAAAGCGCTGTAACCATCGCGCGCGTCGCTACAAACGCCCGCGGTGCGGCGCTACAATGCGGTGACGTATGAAGTACTGCAATCTCTGTGGCGCGGAAGTCGAGTGGCGGGTGCCGGATGGCGATACCCACTCGCGCCATGTCTGCCCCCAATGCAGCACCGTTCATTATTCCAATCCCAAGGTCGTGGTCGGCTGCCTGCCGCGCTGGAACGATCAGGTGTTGATGTGCAAGCGCGCCATCGAACCGCGTTACGGCCTCTGGACCCTGCCCGCCGGCTTTCTCGAAAACAACGAGAGCACGATCGAAGGCGCGATGCGTGAGACCTGGGAGGAGGCGGGCGCGCGCGTCGACATCGCCGGCCTGTACACCTTGTTCAATCTGCCGCACGTCAACCAGGTGTACGTGATTTTCCTCGCCGATCTGAAGGGGCCGGAGTTCGGTCCCGGCACCGAGAGTCTGGAGGTCAAGTTGTACCACGAGGCCGACATCCCATGGCAGCAGATCGCGTTTCCGGTCGTGGAACAGACGCTGAAGCTGTTTTTCGACGACCGCCGTCGCGGGGTGTATCGCACCCACACCGGCGACATCGTCCGCCGGCCCGGCCCGGAGCGCGCGTTCGACGTTCGTATGTTGCGTCACCTGACATGATCGACGCCATCCGCAAGTTCTTCGACCGCCAAATCGGCGACGCCCGTTCCGACTCCGGCCAATCGGACACACGCCGCGTGCAGATCGCGACCGCGGCGCTGTTGCTCGAAATGGTGCGCATGGACGAACGCATGCTCGACGCGGAACGCGAGGCCGTCGTCGACGCCGTGCGCCGCGTGCTGAACGTGAGCGAGGCGGATACCGCTGAGCTGCTGCGTTTGGCCGAAGCGCAAACGCGCCAAGCGACCGACTATTTTCAATTCACATCCCTCATCAACCAGTCGTTCACACCGGCGCAGAAAGAGCAAGTCATCGAGCAGCTCTGGCGCGTTGCGTACGCCGACGGCAGTCTGCATCGCTATGAGGAACACCTGGTGCGTAAGCTCGCGGAGCTGCTGTACGTGCCGCATAGCGCGTTCATCGCCGCGAAGTTGCGGGCGCGGGATGGGGGCGGTGGGGGTTGAGCCGCGCTCGGCGCGGGCCCGTCGAGGTACATCGCTTGCGGCCGAATCCCGCCCCTCGATGCTTCGCGCGCTATGAAATTTGAGCTGCTCGTTTCCGACGGGGCCGCGCGCCGCGGTCGCATGACGTTCAATCGCGGTGTGGTCGAGACGCCGGCGTTCATGCCGGTCGGCACCTACGGCACGGTAAAGGCGATGACGGCGGAGGAGTTGCGCTCGGTCGGCGCGGAGATCGTGCTCGGCAATACGTTTCACTTGATGTTGCGCCCGGGCATCGACGTGGTGAAGGCGCACGGCGGATTGCACCGGTTCATGCATTGGGACGGACCGATCCTGACCGACTCCGGCGGGTTTCAGGTGTTTAGTTTGGGCGCGCTACGAAAACTGTCGGAGGAGGGTGTGTGGTTCCAGTCGCCGGTCGACGGCGCGCGCGTGTTTCTCGATCCGGAGCGATCGATGGCGGTGCAGCAGGCGCTCGCGGCCGACATCCTCATGGTGTTCGACGAGTGCACGCCGCACCCGGCGACGGAGGAGCAGGCGCGCGAATCGATGGAGCTTTCCCTGCGTTGGGCCGAACGCAGCAAGATCGCGCACGGCGATCGGCCGGGCGCGCTGTTCGGCATTGTGCAGGGTGGCATGTACGAGCACTTACGCGACATTTCACTAACGGGACTTAAGCAGATTGGCTTTGATGGCTACGCCATCGGCGGCCTTTCCGTCGGCGAGCCCAAGCCCGAGATGTACCGCGTGCTGAGCCACGTCGCGCCGCAGCTACCGGCGGACCGGCCGCGCTATTTAATGGGTGTTGGCACGCCGGAGGATTTGGTCGAGGCGGTGCGTCGCGGCATGGACATGTTCGATTGCGTACTCCCGACCCGCAACGCCCGCAACGGCTGGCTCTACACCACGACCGGCCACCTCAAAATCCGCAACAGTCGCTTCGCCAGCGATACCCGCCCGATCGATGAGAGCTGCCAGTGCTATACCTGTCGCCACTACAGCCGGGCGTACCTGCGACATTTGGACCAGGCGAACGAGATTCTGGGGGCCAGGCTCGCGACGCTGCACAACCTGCACTATTACCAGCAGCTGATGCAGGGATTGCGCGGTGCCATCGCCGAAAAAAGGCTGGATGATTTCGTCGATACGTTTTATCGTATGCGCCGCCAAACGCCAGGCAGCGTGTCGCACAACGACGGTACCGCCTGACCGGGCCTGGCCGCTAGAACTTCCCAGACGAGGATGCACATGAATTGGTTGATAGCCGAGGCCTACGCGCAGGCGCCCGCCGGCGCGGCGCCGCAGGGCAGCCCGTACGTGACCCTAATAATGATGGCCGTGCTGTTTGCGGTCTTTTATTTTCTGCTCATCCGTCCCCAAGCCAAGCGCGCCAAAGAGCACAAGGCGATGGTCGCCGGTCTTGCCAAGGGCGACGAGGTGGTTACGGTCGGTGGCGTTCTCGGGCGCATCACGCACTTGTCCGACAATTTCGTAACGCTGGAAATCGCCGACAAGGTCGAGATTAAGGTGCAGCGGCCGTCGATCCAGACGGTCATGCCCAAGGGCACGATCAAGTCGACCGGCGAGTAGCAAGTAATCAACGGCAAGTAACAAGTAGCAAGTGACAAGCGACGAGAAAATCTTGTCTTGCTACTTGAAACTTGCCACTTGCTACGCGGTTTAAAAATAGAATGAACCGATACCCCCTCTGGAAATACTTGATCATCGTCGTCGCCGTTATCGTCGGCGTGATTTACTCCTTGCCGAATTTTTTTGGCGAGGATCCTGCGATCCAGGTGTCGGCCACGCGCACGACCAAGGTCGATAGCGGCACGCTCGCCCGCGTCGAGCAAGTCCTGCAGCAGGCGAAGTTGGCGTATATCGACACTCAGTTGGACGACACCGGGCTAAAGGTCCGTTTCGCCGACACCGACACCCAAATCCGTGCGCGCGATATCGTCAGTCGCGAGTTGGGCGAGGGTTACACCGTCGCGCTCAATCTCCTGCCTGCCACCCCCGGCTGGTTGCAGGCGCTCAACGCCAAGCCGATGTATCTCGGTCTCGATCTGCGCGGCGGCGTGCACTTCCTAATGCAGGTGGACATGCGCGCGGTGCTGAAGAAGTCGCTCGAAAGCACGCTCGACGACGTGCGCCGGGCGCTGCGCGAGAACAAGGTGCGTTATGTCGCCGTCTCGCGCCTCGAGAGCGGCGCGGTTGAGGCGGTATTCCGCGACGCCAAGGAGCGCGACCGCGCGCGCGAGGTGATTCGCAAGGAAATGCGCGACCTGGAGCTGACCGACGTTGATCGCGGTAGCGACTATGTATTGAGCGCCAGGATCTCCGAGACGGCACTGACCGAAAAACGCCGCTTCGCGCTGGAACAGAACATGACCGCGCTGCGCAACCGCATCGACGAGCTCGGCGTCGCCGAACCGGTGATCCAGCAGCAAGGCCAGGAGCGCATCGTGGTGCAGCTCCCCGGCGTGCAAGACACGGCGCGCGCCAAGGAGATCCTTGGACGCACCGCGACCCTCGAAATCATGCTCGTCGATGAAGAGGCAATGGCTAGCGGCGGCGCCAACGTGCCGCTCGGTTCCAAGCTTTATCGCATGCGCGACGGTCGCCCGATCATTCTTAAAAATCGCATCATCTATTCCGGCGATAACATTGTTGACGCCGCACCCGGTTTCGACAGCCAGAACAGCCGGCCGATCGTGTCGATCTCGCTCGATGCGCGCGGCGCCGCCATCAACCAGCGGGTGACTGGCGAGAACGTCAACAAGCGTATGGCCGTCGTGTACATCGAGATCAAATCCGATCCCAAGCTCGATGAACAGGGCCGGCCGGTGCTGGACGAAGAGGGGCGGCCGGCGCGCGTGAGCCGGCGCATCGAGGAGGTCATCACCGCGCCCGTCATTCGCCAGCAGCTCGGCAAGCGCTTCCAGATCGAAGGCATCGACAGCGTGCAGGAGGCGAACGAGCTGGCGCTGCTGCTGCGCGCGGGTGCGCTGGCGGCGCCGGTCGAGATCATCGAAGAGCGCACGGTCGGTCCGAGTCTGGGCAAAGAAAACATCGAGCGCGGCTTTCAGTCGACGTGGATCGGTTTCGCGGCGATCGCGGTGTTTATGAGCGTGTACTACCTCGCGTTCGGCGTGATCTCCGTCGTAGCGCTCGGTATCAACGTACTGTTCCTGGTCGCGCTGTTGTCGATGCTGCAAGCAACGCTGACGCTGCCGGGCATGGCCGGTATCGCGCTAACGGTCGGCATGGCGATCGACGCCAACGTGCTCATCAACGAGCGTATCCGCGAGGAGCTGCGCAACGGCAACACGCCGCAGGCCGCGATCCACGCCGGTTACGAGCGCGCGTTCGGAACGATTCTCGACTCCAATATCACCACGCTCATCGCCGGCATCGCGCTGCTCGCGTTCGGTAGCGGATCGGTGCGCGGCTTCGCCGTGGTGCTGTGTCTGGGCATTCTGACATCGATCTTCAGCGCGGTGATGGTGTCGCGCGGCATCGTGAACGCTCTGTACGGCGGCCGCCGACTTTCCAGCCTCGCCATCGGCAATACCTCCTGGAAGTAACGGAACGAGACAAGCGCCATGGAATTTTTCAAAGTCCGCAAAGACATTCCGTTCATGCGCCATGCGCTCGTGTTCAACGTCATTTCGTTGGTTACGTTCCTGCTGGCGGTGTTCTTCCTCGCAACGCGCGGTCTTAACTTCGGTGTCGACTTTACCGGCGGCACGGTGATGGAAGTGAGCTATGCGCAGGCGGCGGATATTCCCAAAATCCGCGAAACCATCGAACGCATGGGCCTGCGCGACGTGGCAGTGCAAAACTTCGGGACATCGAGGGACGTGCTGATTCGTCTTCCATTGAAGGCGGGGCAGAGCGACCCGAAGCTGCCCGACACGGTTATGGCTGAACTGGCCAAGCAGGATCCGGGCGCGCGCAAACAACGCGTGGAATTCGTAGGTCCGCAAGTCGGGCGCGAACTCGTGGAAAACGGCGCGATGGCGCTGTTGTTTGTGTCGATCGGCATCGTGCTGTATTTGTGGTTCCGCTTCGAGTGGAAGTTCGGCGTTGCCGCGATCGTCGCCAACCTGCACGACGTTGTGATCATTCTTGGCTTCTTCGCGTTCTTTCAGTGGGACTTCTCGCTCCCCGTACTCGCCGCGGTGCTGGCGATTCTCGGCTACTCGGTGAACGAGTCGGTCGTCGTCTTCGACCGTATCCGCGAAAACTTCCGCAAGATGCGCAAGGCGACGGTACCGCAGATTATCGATAACGCCATCACCAGCACCATGTCGCGCACCATCATCACCCACGGGTCGACACAGCTCGCCGTGTTATCGATGCTGATCTTCGGCGGCGAGACACTGCATTACTTCGCGCTGGCGCTTACCATCGGCATCATGTTCGGTATCTATTCCTCGGTACTCGTTGCGAGCCCGCTGGTCATGTGGCTCGGCGTGTCGCGCGAAGACTTGCTGGTACAAAAGAAAGAAGCCGCCGTCGACGACCAGCCGTAAGACCTCCACTCAATCCGCCCATTGTTTGATCGGGCGTGAAAACTAAGCCCGCTTCTGACCACCGTTCGCTTTAGCGGGCGGATCAGTTCACGCCACTTGTGACTCACCTCTCAGGCTGCAAGCCAAAGCGGCCGCACTCCTCATTGATTGGCAAGAAAGAACGGGTCCGCCTTAGCGGCGTATCGCCTACAGCACCTACATATATGGCAATACACTGCGGCGAAAACGGACAAGGAATCGTAACTACTTGTCACGAATAAAATTCCGAACAGTCAATCATCGCCCGATATCAACATTATCCGGTACCAAGGCAGTCCGACCGCGTGTTATACGGCGAAGTTGCAGCCTATTGCCGCAAGCGTCTCGCGCCGGACCTTTTACTTCGTTGATTTAAACCGGATATTGGTACTACGCTTTAAGAGAGCCCGCTGATATCGGTCAATGGGCCGTCTAATCATCGTTATGTGTCGTAAAAACCGAAACAACCATAGTGAACGAACCAAGCAGACTTGAGCGTGCCCTAGAACGGAACCTCGACGAAATGGGTGTAG
>JBKHXU010000124.1:0-3512 GCA_046565865.1 Gammaproteobacteria bacterium
ATCTACCGCGGCGCGCCGCGCTCGTTGTGCTCATTGGTACGTTGGTGGGGTCGCGTTGTTCGACTATGGGATGATTGTGCCACTGCTTGTCGCGGGTGCGATCGCCGTCGGCCTGCGGAAAATGGTGCGCTGCCGCCTCGGCGGCTCCACCGGCGATACGCTTGGCGCCAGTTGCGAGATCGTCGAAGCGACGGTGCTGCTTACGGCGGCGCTGGCGGTGGGACATATCAATGGTTAACGCCGCAAGCCGCGCCGCACTGGCGCTGCTCGTCGCATTAATCGCAACAGCCGCTAACCAGGCGCACGCCGCCGCGTCCGCGGTGGACGACACGGGCGCCACGATCACGCTCGCGCGCCCCGCGCAGCGGATCGTGAGCTTGGCGCCGCATGTCACCGAGCTCTTATACGCCGCCGGCGCCGGCGACCGTATCGTCGGCGCGGTGGAGTACAGCGACTACCCCGACGCCGCGAAGCGGCTGCGCCGTGTCGGCAGCTACAATGCGTTCGATCTGGAGGCCATCGTCGCGCTGCAACCGGACCTCGTCGTCGCCTGGGGCAGCGGCAATCCGCAGCATCAGCTCAAGGCGCTGCGCGCACTGAACCTTACGCTATACATCACCGAACCGCGGCGCATCGAGGACGTGCCGAAGCACGTCGAGCAACTCGGCACGCTCGCGGGCACCTCCGCGATTGCGCGCGCCTCCGCCCATGATTTTCGCGAACGGTACACACGCTTGCGCCAGCGTTATGCCGCGCATTCGCCGGTCACGGTGTTCTATCAGATCTGGCAGCAGCCGCTCATGACGGTCAATGGCGCGCACATCATCAGCGACGTCATGCGCGCGTGCGGTGGCCGCAATGTGTTCGCGACGTTGGGCCCGTTAGCGGCGGCGGTGGATATTGAAGCCGTGCTGGTCGCCGATCCGGAGGCGATCATCGTGAGCGGCATGGGCGCGGCGCAACCCGAGCTCCTTCGCGCCTGGGAGCACTGGCCCACGGTGCGCGCGGTGAAAAAACAGAACCTGTTTTTCATCCACCCCGATCTGCTGCAGCGGCATACGCCGCGACTGCTGCAGGGTGCGGAACAAATGTGCGCGCACCTCGAAACGGCGCGCTCGCGTCGTTGAACTACGCCGCCGTCAGGTTTTCGACGCGCCGGTCTTGCCGGGTTGCCACAGCACGTCCGGGCGCTGCGCGCGCCGGTTGAACGCGCGCGCCATGACGAACAGGAGATCGGACAGCCGATTCAAATACCGAACGGCGACGGTCGACACCGCCTCGGTCCGTTGCAGCGCGATTACGCGCCGCTCGGCGCGACGGCACACGGTGCGTGCGAGATGGCACAGCGCCGCGGCCGGGGCGCCGCCTGGGAGAATGAACTCCTTCAACGGCTGCAGATCGGCATTCAGGGCATCGAGGACGTTCTCCAAGCGCGTCACCTACGCATCCACGAGCGCGCTGCGACCGGGAATACACAGCTCGCCGCCAAGATCGAACAGCTCGTGCTGGATATCCGTGAGGTGACCGCGCAGGTCGGCATCCATATCGAGCGTGAGCAACATCCCAATCACGCTGTTCAGTTCATCCACATCGCCATACGCCTCGACCCGCGGATGGTCCTTACCCACGCGCGTGCCGTCGCCGAGTCCCGTACTGCCGTTGTCGCCGGTGCGGGTGTAGATTTTGGAAAGCCGATGTCCCATGTCAGTGTCTCTCGAATAAGAACTAAGTCGCGTATCAATTCCCGCCGACGGCGCGCCGAGCGGGATCGCGACGCTTCACGCTGCGCGCATCACTCCGACAGCCGATAGATCACCGGCAGCTCGAGTTCGAGCGCGCGGCCGCCGAGCCGGGTGCGCGCCTCCGGCAGGCTTCCGATGCGGCGCAAGTCAGTGAGCGCGGAACGATCCAGCGCATCATATCCCGAGCCGCGCGCGACGTGGATGCGCTCGAGCTCGCCGTCCGGCGCCACCACGAACGACAACCACACCGTGCCCTCCCAGCCGCGGTGACGCGCGAGCAGGGGGTATTCGAAATGACGGCGCAAGTCGCCGAGCAGTTGCGATACCGCCCAGGAACGAAGTTCGTCGCTACGTTGGCCGGTACCGTTCTTGTCATCGGCAATGGCGCCGGCATCCGGCGCCGACGGTGCCGCCGGCGGCGCTGCCTGCGCCACGGCTTGCGTCGTCGGTTCGTGGCGCGGACGTTTTATCGTCGCGGCGCTTATTGCAGCGGCAGGAGCAGGCGCTGGGGGTTCGATATCCACGCTGATCGTTAGCGTTGAGGTGGGTTCGATCGTTACGTGCGGCACCGCCGTCGCCGTAGCGAGCAGCAGAACGATATGCAGACCGAGCGACGCGGCGGCAAAGACGGGCAGGCGGCGCGAGTTGAGGTGTCGGATATCCATCGTCATTATCCGGTGGCCGGTGTGACGCACTGGCGGTCGAGCCCAACCCCGAGCAATCGTTCGATGAGCGATACATCGAGGCGCGTTGCTACCGCGTCTGCCAGACGTTGGATGCCGGCCGCGCGGTGCGCTCGGTACTCAAATGTTTCGCAGGCATCCAATCCCGCCCACGCGAGCAGCGCGCGGCACGCGTCGGTCGAGTCGAACATCCCGTGTATATAGGTTCCGAGGATCTGCCCATCGTCGGACAGCGCCCCGTCGGCGCCACGTTCCAGCCGCGCCGCGGGGCGGGCGAGCGCGGGACCGGTTGTGACGCCGGCGTGGATTTCGTAGCCGGACAGCGGGGCGTTCCCCAATGTCAGCACACCGCTCACGTTGCGTAGTTGCTTCTCGCGCGCAAGGGTAGTTTCGAGGTCGAGCAGATCGAGACCCGGACTCGATCCCGCCTCGCCCTCGATGCAATGGGGATCGTGAATGGCGCGGCCGAGCATCTGGAACCCGCCGCAGATACCGATGAGCTTGCCGCCGTAGCGCAGATGGCGCCGGATCGCCGCGTCCCAACCGTGCTCGCGCAGCCAAGCAAGGTCGGCGCGTACCGACTTGGAGCCCGGAAGGATGATGAGGTCGGCGGGCGGAATCGCTTCGCTCGGTCCGATGAAGCGCAGCGCCACTTGTGGATGCAGGCGCAGTGGATCGAAGTCGGTGTGGTTGCTGATGCGCGGCAGTGCCGGAATCAAAATTTTCAACCCCTCTCCCTCAGGGAGAGGGGCAGGGGTGAGGGGGGATGGCAGCGCGTCCTCCGCTTCCAAGTGTAGGCCATGCAAGTAGGGCAGCACGCCCAGCACCGGCTTGCCGGTATGCCGCGCGAGCCAGTCGAGGCCGGGTTGCAGCAGGGCGATGTCGCCGCGGAAGCGATTGATCACGAAGCCCGTGACGCGCGCGCGTTCGCTCTCGCTCAAGAGCGCAAGTGTGCCGACGAGGTGGGCGAAAACGCCGCCGCGATCGATGTCAGCGATGAGAATCACCGGGCAGTCGACGGCCTCGGCGAACCCCATGTTCGCAATGTCGTGCTCGCGCAGGTTGATCTCGGCCGGCGAGCCGGCGC
>JBKHXU010000125.1:0-8731 GCA_046565865.1 Gammaproteobacteria bacterium
CGATGCTGTGCAGCAGGATGTCGCCGAGCTTGAGCAGGTACACCGTGCCCATGGTCGCGTGAAAGCGCTGCGCGTCGTGACTGCCGAGACACAACACGCCGAGCGGGTCGCGGTGCCCGAGCGGGATGACGGCGGTCGAGCGGATCTCGCTCGCCTGCGGCCCGTAGAGGTAACCCATCAAACTCTCTTCGAGCTTGCCGCCGCACAGCGGACGCGCGCCGTCGACTTGCTTTAACACCTCCGGCAGGCGCGCGTCATCGCCGACGAATTCGGCACGCGCGAAGCCGCCCGGCGCGTTACCGCGCGCGAGCACGGTGACGACGTCGAGCTTGAACTCGCGCCGCAGCATCTCGTACGCGGTGTCGAGCACGTCGTCGAGTGAGCTGCTGTCGGCCATGGCCAGTGCGAACCGATGCAGCCGCGCCGCCAGTTCATCGTTGTCGCGCGCGATGGCGACGAGCTCGCGCAGCTGGCGCCGCAGCGATTCGTTCTCCATGCGCAACACGCCCACCTGGCGCTCGATCAGCGACACCGCGCCGCCGGCGACGCGATGCGCGACGTCGAGCCGCGCCAACAGTTGCGGATAGCGATCGAGCAGGTCCGGGTGCTCCTGCAGATACGCCACCACGGCCTCCTCGGACAACGACTCGTCCCGCGGTTTATCGCTCGATAATTTTCGTGTCATAGGTTGTTCAGCTCGACGGTACCTTGGTAAACGGTGGCGGCGGGTCCCGCGAGCCACACCGGCTCGCCCGCACCCGCCCAGGTGACGCGCAGCGTGCCACCCGGCACGCGCACGGTAACGGTTTCATCCAATAGCTCGCGCAGGCGGCCGGCGACGACCGCGGCGCACGCGCCGCTGCCACAGGCGAGCGTCTCGCCAGCGCCGCGCTCGTACACGCGCAATCGCACTTGGCGACGATCGAGGATCTGCAGGAAGCCGGCGTTGACGCCGCGCGGAAAACGGGGATGACGTTCGATCAAAGGGCCCTGGATCGCGACCGGCGCCTGATCGACGTCGGCGACAATCTGAACGGCATGCGGATTGCCCATGGACAGCGCGCTGATCGAAACCTGTTGATCGCCCACCTCCAAATCATAGACGATCGCTTGGCGCTCGGCATGAAACGGAATCGACGCCGGCTCCAAGCGCGGCACACCCATGTTGACCGTCACCATGCCGTCGCGCTCGACCCGCGGGTAGATGCGCCCGCCCAAGGTGTCGACCGCGATCTCGGTCTTGGTGGTAAGACCGTTGTCGAGCACGAAGCGCGCGAAACAGCGCGCGCCGTTGCCGCACTGCTCCACCTCGCCGCCGTCGGCATTGAAAATGCGATAGCGAAAATCCGCGCCGGGCGAGATCGGCGGCTCCACTACCAGCACCTGATCGCAACCGACACCGAACCGCCGGTCGGCCAGACGGCGGATCTGCTCCGGCGTCAGCACGATCGAGCGGGTAACGCCGTCGAACACCACGAAATCGTTGCCGGCGCCGTGCATCTTGGTGAACGGGAGACGCATCGAGGTACTTTAGCGCTTGCTCCCCCGCAAATAAACGGCAATAGTGGGCACTGGGGTCACATGAAAGCGTTTCTTGTTCGTCAGTTTCACGCGTTGCGTACCCGCGGACCGAGTTGGCTGCGGCACACCATCGGCGTGTTACTCATCGTCGGCGGTCTGCTCGGGTTCCTGCCGGTACTCGGCTACTGGATGCTGCCGCTCGGATTGGCGTTGCTCGCCGTTGATTTTCCCATCGCGCGCCGCTTCAACCGCAACCTGCAAGTGTGGTGGGGCCGCCTGCGCCAACGCCAGCAAGGTGTGTTGCCGCGACGCGCCCGCACCAACCGCAACCCGAACGTCACCCGCCGCTAGGCGCGATCTCGGTCGGCGTCCCCGCATCTGCGTTCGGACGCGCACTCCACCCGCTAGGCGCCGATTGGATCGAGGCCGTGTTTGGCGTAGATCGCGGCCGTCGTCGGTCCGTGCAAAAACGTCAGCAGCGCCTCACCCCAGGGGCCGCCGCTATCGATAACGCCGGCGTGAACCGCACCGGTGTCGGTCGCGGGATCGGGCGTGGGCCAGACGAACTCAAACACATCGGGGAACACTCGCGCGTAGCGCAGCGCCAGGTGATAGAACACGACCGCGGCATCGGCGCGACCGTCGGCGACCGCCTGCGGTGCCTCGCGATGGTGAATCGCTTCGCCGTAGACGAGCCGCGCCGAATCCGGCCGCCCCGGCGGGTGGTCGAGCAAGTCCGCCGCCAACCCCGCCTGCGCCGCACGTCGCCGCAGCCATTGGGCGTAGATGTCGTAGCTCACCTTCTCGGTGATCGGATTGGACAGGAACACGCGCACGTCGCGCCGCAATAGCGCCGCGACGCTATCGATGTGTTTGGGATTGCCCTTGGGCACGAGCAGCGCGATGCCGCGGCTGCGCGCAAACGGGCGATGCACCCGCATGCGCCCTTCGGCCACTAACCGATCGAGCACGGCGGGCGGACTAATAAAGACATGCGGCGCGACCGTGAGGCGCAAGTTGCCGACGTCGAGCTGGCCGGCGCGCAGCCACTTGAGCGCGACGGCGGGCGGCGTGGTGCAATAAAACACGTCGGCCACGCCCGCATGCGCCTGCGCGAACGCAGCCAGCGTTTCCTGCAGCGCCATGTGGTGATTGCCGTCGGAAAACACCGCGAGCTTGGCGCGCGCCGGATCGCCATGCATATCGAGACAAAGGTTGGAACCGGGCTGGGCGAAACGCGGGGCGTCGGCGCCGGCGGGCAGCGCGGATTCGGCAGGCCAAGGCAACGGCGCCATGTGCAATACGCTACAGCGGTGGCAGCGACTCGGGCGCGAGCAGCTCGTCGAGGGTCTCGCGCCGGCGGATGACGTGGTAGCGATCGCCGTCGACCAACACCTCGGCCGCGCGCGGGCGGGTGTTGTTGTTGGAGCTCATACTCGCGCCGTAGGCGCCGGCCGAGGCGACCACGAGCAGGTCGCCGGCCTCGATGCCAAGCTCGCGCTGATGGCCGAGAAAATCGCCGGTCTCGCACACCGGACCCACCACGTCGTACACCCGTGCAGTGCGCGGGGCGTCGACCCGCACCGGCGCGATGTCGTGCCAGGCGTCGTACAGCGCCGGGCGCATGAGATCGTTCATCGCGGCGTCGACGATCGCGAAATTACGCTCCGCGCCCTGCTTGAGATAGAGCACGCGCGTCAGCAGCAACCCGGCGTTGCCGACGATCGCCCGCCCCGGCTCGATGTAAATCTTGAGCGACTGATAGCGCGTGCCGAGCTGTTGCAATCGGCCGAGCAGCGCCAGCGCGTAGTCGTCCGGCTCCGGCGGTTGTTCGTCGTTGTAGCGAATCCCGAGACCGCCGCCGAGGTCGAGGTGCGAAAGCGCGACGCCCTGGTCGATCAGCTCCGCGACCAGCTCGATCACGCGTTCGAGCGCCAGCACGAACGGGGCGGTGTCGGTCAGCTGCGAGCCGATGTGGCAGGCGATGCCTTTCAGTTCGAGATGCGCGAGCGATTGCATGCGCTGCACCAACCGCGGCGCTTGGTTGATATCGATCCCAAACTTGCTTTGCTTAAGACCGGTCGCAATGTATGGGTGCGTCGCCGGATCCACATCCGGGTTCACGCGCAGCGCTACCGGCGCCCGGCGCTTGCGCGCGGCGGCGACGCGATCGAGCTGTTCGAGCTCGGCCTCGGACTCAACGTTGAAACAGGCGATGCCGTTGTCGAGCGCGAACGCCATCTCCGCTTCGGTCTTGCCGACGCCGGAATACACCACCTTGGCCGGATCGCCGCCGGCGGCGAGCACGCGCTTGAGCTCCCCGCCCGACACGATGTCGAAACCGGAGCCGAGGCGCGCGAACACGTTTAACACCCCGATCGCGGAGTTGGCTTTGACCGCATAACACACAAGGTGCGGCCGGCCGGCGAAGGCGCGGTCGAACGCGTGCCAGCGCTCTTCGAGGTACGCCCGCGAGTAGACGTAGCACGGCGTACCGACGACGTCGGCGAGCGCCGCGAGGTCGACGCCCTCGGCGCACAAACGCCGATCGCGATAGCGGAATGGATTCATATCAGCCTGCGTTCACGAGCGTGCGCGCGGGGTCGGGTAGATACAACGGGCCTTTTTTGCCGCACGCCGACAGCGGGAGCAGCAGCAGGAGCAATATCGCGACACGGCAACCCACACACATAGGCGCCTCCTAAGCGCTGAAGTCATTGCGAGCGAAGCGAAGGCAATCTCCCTCGGTTCGAACTACGCGCCAGCGCAGAGGGATCGCTTCGCTCGGGATGACCGCTCGCGTACGATCTGCGCGAGAGCGGTCAGCTTAACCGGCCGGCGTCACGGCATAAAGCGCCGCTCCGCGATCCCGCCCGGCGCGCCGCTAGCGCCGCTTTTTCTTGAGCGCCGCGAGTTCCTGTTTGAGTTTGTCGCGCTGCACCTTGACCTTCACCAGCTCCGCCGTCAGCTGCTCGTTTTCGGTTTTTTGCTGCGCGAGCGCGGCCTGCAGTTCCATCAGCCGTTGCGCCCCCGCTTCCGCCTGGGTTCGTGCCTGGGCCAGTTCGCCTTCAAGGCCGGCGACTTTGCCGCGCAGCTCTTCGATCTCCTGCCGCCCGCAACCGGCCAATAACGCGACCGCCAGCAGGGCCACCCCGAGATAGGTTCGTCTTTGCATCATTAATGATTTCTCTATACTTGTTAGTTAAGGAGGCGCGCGTGGGACCGCGCCGGGACGCGGATGATACCCCGCGTTCTGGTGCAGTCAATTCGCGCCTCGCGTCATTGCCGCTTGGATTTTGTCGGTTGGTATCGGGTCAAAATGCGGGAGGTGTTACGCATGCGGGTTCCATCGCTTTATCAGTTTTTTCGACATCAGCTGCAACACGGTTTTCAGGCGCACGGCTTGAAGAGCCCGCCGCCGACATTGGATTACATCAGCGATGTGCTCACCCGCTTTGCCGAAACCCGCGCCGCGTACGCGCTGCACGATGGCGACGGCCGCCCGCTCGAGCACATCGTCGATATGTTGATCGCGTTCGCCCGCAGCGAAGAGACCGGACGGGCGCGCAGCCGCGAGGGCGTGATCGTGCGCCACATTGGCGAGTACACGTTATTCATGAGCGGATTGTTTCGCGAACGCGTCACCGCGCGCGGCGAATTCGACTATTACGTCGCGCAGGGACGCAGCGCCTACTGGCGTTCGGCCGACTACGAAATCAACCCGGCACGGCGTCAACTGTTCCGGCGGTTGTACGAGGACTTCGCGCCGATCTCGGACATCCTCGATTATCTGCGCCGGGTGCAATTCCCGCTGCGCTCGACCGATCCCCTGGCCGCCTACTGGCGCGCTTGAGCCGTTATCGCCGCCGATCGATTAAACGTACGCCCAGCCCCAGCCCAGCGTCTTCGGTTCGCGCCGGCGGTCGCCGCCGCTGCGGCGTTCCTTCTGCTTCGGGTCCCAGCGCAAAGCGCCGCGGCGGTCGTTGCTGCGGCGCCGATCCGGCAGGTTGCGGCGCTCGCCACCCTTTTCACTGTCGTCTTGTTTGTTGCCCATACCCCACCCCCCGGTCGGGCCGCGTACTCTATCATTCGCGGTTATGGCCGCAAGCGTGTCAACCCGGTAGCACGGTATGCGTTGTTTCCCGTATGCGACGCGCCGGACGAGCATGGGCTTTGCGAGACAGCACGATAACCATGTCGCGGTCGTAACAAGCCGCGCGTTCATCCGGGAGGATCAGGCTGGAACCACGGCAAGCCCTCGAGCGCTTTTTGGCCGGCGTCGAACGGCGCGCGTTCGTCACCGCGCGCCTGGCGACCGGCAACCGCGACGACGCACTCGATATCGTGCAGGATGCGATGCTGAAACTGGCACAGCGCTACGGTGACCGCGCCGAGTCCGAATGGGGCGCGTTGTTTCACCGCATCTTGCAGCGGCGCATCGTCGACTGGTACCGCCGCAACCACGTGCGGCGACGCTGGCGCGTGTGGCTCGGGGGTGACGCGGCGGACGACGGCGATCCGCTGGAAAATCTGCCGGACGCCGCCGGGCGCGAACCGCCGGAACATATCGCGGCGGCGCGCACGCTCGGCGATATCGAGGCCGCGCTCGCGCGCCTGCCGCTGCGCCAGCAGCAGGCATTCGTGCTGCGCGTGTTCGACGGCTTGGATGTGGCCGAAACCGCGCAGGCGATGGGATGTTCGGTCGGCAGCGTGAAGACGCATTACTCGCGCGCGCTCGAGCGTTTGCGCGAGACACTAACGGGGTACGCACCATGAACCGACAAGACGACGATCGCATCGAGGCGCAGGTGCGCCGGGCGCTGAACGCCGCCGCCGAGGAATTGGACGCGGACACGCGCCGGCGTTTGGCGCAAGCGCGCTACGCCGCGCTCGATGCGCTGCCGCGGACGCGGGGTTTCCGCTGGGGTTACGCCGTCGGCGGCGTCGCCGCGACGCTCGCCGTCGCAGTGCTCGCCGCCGCGCTGTGGTGGACGCCGCCGGGAACGAACGCATTGCCTGAACAAAACCTGGCCGATCTCGATCTGCTCGCGACCCCCGACAACCCGGAGTTTTATGTTGAGCTCGAATTCTATGAATGGCTCGCCAGTCCCGGCCATGCCGGTTGAGATGCTCGGTCTATTGTTCGCGCTCGCGGCCGAACCGCGACCGGCCGCCGGCGACACCGAGTTGTCCGTGGAATTCTTGGAATATTTGAGCGAGATGGATACCGCCCCGAGCTGGGTGCACGACAATTCGGACGTGCCGCCCGCGACCGACGCCAAGCCTGCCGCGCCGCCGCCGAGCGTGCCGCGGCAACGCGGCGCGGGGGAGCGGCGCCCATGAGACGCGTGATCCTTGGGTTGACAGCACTGGTGCTGGCTGCGCTCGCCAGCGGCGCGAATGCCGCTGGGGTGGCGTGGGAACAACTGACGCCCGCCGAGCAGCAACTGCTCAAACCGTTTGCCGAGCGTTGGAACCAGCTGCCGCCGGAACGCCAGGAGCGGATGCGCCAAGGCGCCAAACGCTGGGCGACGATGAGTCCGGACGAGCGCGCCCAGGCGCGCGAGCGGTTTCAGCGCTGGCGTCAGATGAGTCCGGAGCAGCGCGCCCAGGCGCGCGAGCGCTTCGAGCAGTTTCGGCGCTTGCCGCCGGCGCAACAGGAGCGGTTGCGCCAGCGACACCAGTGGTTTCGCGACCTGCCGCCGGAAGAGCGGGCGCGCCTGCGCGAGCGCTGGCGCACGATGACACCGGAGCAACGGCAACAGTTTCGCGAGAAGTGGCGCCGCGATCGCGGACATGAGCACGGCGCGCCGCGATAGCGGCGGTATCCGGATCAGGAATGGCGCTTGTCGGCGCGCCCGCGCACTTCGGCCGCGGGGTATTTTTCCTCGTTGAGCGCGATTTTGCGCTCGGCGACTTCGAGCAGGTCGACGTCGAGCAAGTCGGCGAGGCGAACCAAGTACAGCAGCACATCGGCCAGTTCGAGTTCGACCGCGCGCCGCTGTTCCGGCGTGAGCTGGCGGCTCTGATCCTCGCTCAACCACTGGAAGTGCTCGATCAGCTCGCCGGCCTCGGCGATCAGCGCCATGGCCAGATTTTTTGGCGCGTGAAACTGCTCCCAGTCGCGCGCCCGGGCGAACTCGCGCAGGCGCTGGCGCAAGGCGTCGAGATCGCGCACCATCAGCCGGCCGCCACCGCGACCGCCAATTGAATACCGCCCTTGCCGGCCGTCTGTTTGCCTTGGTACATCGCGAGGTCCACCTGTTTTAGCAGCTCGTCCAGATTGGCGCCGTGCGTCGGCGACTCGCCGATGCCGATGGTCAGGCTCACCGCTGAATCGCCCACCAGCGCCTCGCCGATCAGCGCTTGCAGGCGCTTCGCCACCACCGTGGCCTGCGCCAAATTGGTATGCGGCATGATGACGACGAACTCGTCGCCGCCGAAACGCGCCGCCAGGTCGTGCATACGGATCGTTTTCGTGATCGCCTGCGCCACCCGCTGGAGTACGCGGTCGCCGACATCATGGCCGTGGCGATCGTTCACCGCCTTAAAGCCGTCGAGATCGGCGAACAATACCGCCAGCGGCGCGTGCTGCGTACCGAGCGCATCGAACAGCGGCTGGCTGTGCTCGTACAAGCCGCGGCGGTTGAGCAACCCGGTGAGACTGTCGTTGCGGCTGGCGGCCTCGAGCCCGGCGCGCGCGCGTTCGATGTTACTCATAAGCGCGTACGAATAGAGCACGATGATAGCGACGAACAGCAGGAAGAAACCGCCGACCATGGTCATCGATTGCAGCGAATCGGCGAAGCGAATACCGACCACCGTGAGCGTCACCAACAGACTGCCGGCGGCGGCCTCGGCGAACGCGCGCAACCCGTAGCGCATGCCATTGCCGAGGATAATGACCAGAAACACGAGATACGCCGGCGAGATGACGTTGGAATCGGCAAGCACTGCACACGACACACCAACGAGGTCGGTCCACATGGCACCGCGCACGCGCCACATGGATGCCGGTCGGCGCAACGCATGCAACAGATACAGCGTGGTCAACACGAAGTAAACGGCATGCACGGCATTGATAAACACCAACCATTCGGCCGAGCGCGCGATCAACTCCCCCATGTTGAAGTAAGCGATGCCGAGGCTGACGAACAGATAGCGCGTCACGAACTGCGCGCGCTGCTCGCCCCAGTTGTGCAGGTTGAGA
>JBKHXU010000126.1:0-14762 GCA_046565865.1 Gammaproteobacteria bacterium
GTGGCCCCCACAACGCCAGAAACTAACGACGTATAGGCATTTTCGCTTTCGCCCGGCGTGCGGGTAGTTGGCACAGCGGTTGCTCTGGTGCGCATGGATTCATCGGATTTTCTTGCGCATGCGACAAAAATTGGTCTTGGTCGGCAATGGGATGGCCGGCATGCGGACGATCGAGGAATTACTCGAGATCGCTCCGGATTTGTACGACATCACCGTCTTCGGCACCGAGCCGTGCGGCAACTATAACCGCATTCTGCTCTCCCCGGTCCTCGCCGGCGAAAAACGCTTCGCCGACATCATGCTGAACGACGAGGCGTGGTACGCCGCGCGCGGCATCACGCTGCACAAAGGCAAAACCGTCACCCGCATCGACCGCAAGCGTCGTATTGTGCATGCGGACGACGGCACCAGCGCCGCGTACGATCGGTTGCTGCTTGCGACCGGCTCCCACCCTTTTATTCTTCCGATTCCGGGACGGGATCTGCCGGGCGTACTGACGTTCCGCGATATCAAAGACGTCGATGCCATGATCGCGGCCGCGGACCACTATCGCCATGCGGTCGTCATCGGCGGCGGCCTGCTCGGACTCGAGGCGGCCAACGGCCTCAAGCAGCGCGGAATGAACGTCACGGTCGTGCACCTGGTGCGGACATTGATGGAACGCCAGCTTGATGACACCGCCGGTAAGCTGCTGCAAAAGAGTCTGGCGGCACGTGGCATCGAGTTCCTGCTCGGCGCCGAGACCGCCGAGATCCTCGGCAAGCAACGGGTGCAGGGCGTGCGCTTCAAGGACGGGCGCGAGCTTACGGCCGATCTGGTGGTGATGGCCATTGGCATCCGTCCCAATGCCGATCTCGCCCGCGCCAGCGGTCTACAGTGCGACCGCGGTGTGCTGGTCGACGACACCCTGCAAACCTTCGATCCCAGCATCTACGCCGTCGGCGAATGCGTGCAGCACCGCGGCAAGGCCTATGGATTGGTGGCGCCGCTGTTCGAACAGGCCAAGGTTTGCGCCAACCATCTCGCACGCGCCGGCTACAAACGCTACAACGGTTCGCAGGTATCGACCCGGCTTAAGGTCACCGGCGTCGATGTGTTCTCCGCCGGCGATTTCAACGGCGACGCCACGACGGAGGAGATCGTCCTGAGCGATCCCGGTCGCGGCGTGTACAAGAAACTCGTGCTCAAGGAAAACCGCGTGCACGGCGCCGTTATGATCGGCGATACCGTCGACGGCGCTTGGTACTTCCAACTCCTGCGCGACGGCCAGGACGTCGGCGACATCCGCGACAAGCTGCTGCACGGTCGCGCCCATCTCGGCGACGCCGGCCGCAGCGGCCGCGACGCGACCGCGTCCATGACCGACGACATGGAGGTGTGCGGCTGCAACGGCGTGTGCAAGGGCACGATCGTCAAGGCGATCGTCGACAAGAAGCTGTTCACGCTCGAAGACGTGCGCGCACATACCAAGGCCTCCTCCTCGTGCGGCTCGTGCACCGGCTTAGTCGAGCAACTTCTGGCCGCGACGCTCGGCGGCGACTATTCGGCGGCGCCCAAGGCAAAGCCGCTATGCCGCTGCACCGAACGCACCCACGATGAGGTGCGCGCCGCGATCCGGGAACAACACCTGACCTCGATCCGTGCCGTCATGGACTCGCTGGAATGGAAGAGTCCCGACGGTTGCAACACCTGCCGTCCGGCACTCAACTACTACCTGCTCTCGACTTGGCCGGCCGAAACGCAAGACGACTACCAATCGCGCTTTATAAACGAGCGTGCGCACGCGAACATCCAGCGCGACGGCTCCTATTCGGTCATCCCGCGCATCTGGGGCGGCGTGGTGACGCCGAAGGAACTGCACGCCATCGCCGCCGCGGCGGAGAAGTTCAACGTGCCCGAGGTGAAGATTACCGGCGGCCAACGCATCGATCTGCTCGGCGTACAGAAAGATCAGCTTCCGAAGATCTGGGGCGAGCTGAACAAGGCCGGCCTCGTCTCCGGCCATGCCTATGGAAAGGCGCTGCGCACGGTGAAAACCTGTGTCGGTTCGGAATGGTGTCGCTTCGGTGTGCAGAATTCGACGAAGCTCGGCATCGAGCTGGAAAAAATGTGCTGGGGCTCGTGGACGCCGCACAAGGTGAAGCTGGCCGTCTCCGGCTGTCCGCGCAACTGCGCCGAGGCGACGATCAAGGACTTCGGCGTGGTCGCCGTCGATTCCGGCTGGGAATTGCACGTCGGCGGCAACGGCGGTGTTAAGGTGCGCGCGACCGATTTGCTGTGCAAGGTGAAAACCGACGCCGAGGTCATGGAGTACTGTGGCGCGTACTTGCAGCTCTACCGCGAGGAGGCGCGCTATCTCGAGCGCACCGCGCCGTGGGTGGAGCGCGTGGGACTGACCTACGTGAAACAACGCATCGTCGATGACGCGTCGGGCCGGCAGGCGTTGCACGCCCGCTTCCTTGAATCGCAACGCTACGCGCAGACCGATCCGTGGGCCGCGCGCGCGCAAGGAACCGATCGCCACGAGTTCGAACCGCTGGTACAGGTCGGGTGACCATGACGCAACGATTGAGTAACCGCGCGCCGGCAGCCGCCGACGCGCCGGAATGGATCGAAGTCGGCAAGCTCGACGACATCCCCCGTCTCGGCGCGCGCGTCGTGCGCACCGCGCGCGGCGACATCGCCGTGTTCCGCACCCTCGACGACGATGTGTTCGCCCTCGACGACCGCTGCCCGCACAAGGGCGGCCCGCTGTCGCAAGGCATCGTCTACGGCCGCAAGGTGGCGTGTCCGCTGCACAACTGGAGCATACATCTCGATACCGGTGAAGCGGTGGCGCCGGACGAGGGTTGTACGGCGCGCTATCCCGTGCGGCTCGACGCGGGACGTATTTATCTCGCGTTGCAACCGCAGGGCAACGACACGCCTTGCGGCGCCCGTTCTACGCTCGCTACGTAGCAGCGATCAAAATATTACGCCGAAAGAACCGATGCGCCGCGCGTGCTCGCGCCGGTAGTGCGGAAGTTTGCGCGGGAAAAAATTACGCCAAAATGCGCGCGATGAGCTTGTCTTCGAGCTCAATACGTACCGCGAGCTCTTCGCCCAAGCGCGATAGATCGGTTTCGAACGAGAGCGGTACCTCCCACTGCTCGCTGACGTCGTACTTGTCGTTGAAATCGAGCGCGACTTGGGTGGTATCGGCGATACGGGGGTAGAGCTTCTGCGCCAGCTCGGCGACGCCGCGGCGGCGCTCGGTGCCGTTGACCAGGCGGTCGTAGAGGCCGAAATGACCGGCGGCCATGTAGTCGATGAGAATCTGGCAGAACTCTTGAATCAACTTCTTAGCGGGCTGGCGGTGGCGGTGGTCGCTAAGGGGATCGAGCCCCGCGAGGCGGCAATACAGTGCCAACATTTCCGTGCGTTCGGCCACCATCGCGGACAATTGCTTTTGCGTTCCCTCGCGACGGTCGGCGGGCTTGGGGCCGCTGTGGTTCGATCGTTGGACGGTTTTCATTCTTCCTCTCCCGGACTACCGTGCAAGCACTATAACCCTAGTACAGGCGTTTGTTAAAGCAATTTGTGCAGCATCGGCGATAACCGCGAATCAACAACCGCTAATCTGCTAAGGCATGCCGGGGAAGCGGCCCTTCATGGACTGCATCATCCGCTGCAACCCGCCGCCCTTGCGCATTTGCTTCATGACACGCTGCATCTGATCGAACTGCTTGAGCAACCGATTGACCTCCTGCACCTCGGTACCGGAGCCTGCGGCGATGCGGCGCTTGCGCGAGCCGCGGATGATGTCCGGGGTGCGGCGCTCGGCCGGCGTCATGGAATTAATGATGGCGACCAGGCGCTTCATCTGTTTGTCGTTGATTTGGTCCTTGGCGTTCGCCGGCATCTGACCGGCACCGGGCAACTTGTCGAGCAGGCTCGCCACCCCACCCATTTTTTCCATTTGCTGCAACTGGTCGCGGAAGTCCTCAAGGTCGAAGTCCTTGCCCTTGCGGAGTTTCTGCGCGATTTTCTCCGCCTTGTCGCGGTCGGCGCTGCGGTGCGCCTCCTCCACCAAGGTCAGTACGTCGCCCATGCCGAGAATGCGCGACGCCAGGCGGTCCGGATGGAACGGCTCGAGCGCGTCGGTCGCCTCGCCGACACCGAGGAACTTGATCGGCTTGCCCGTCACCTCGCGCACCGATAGCGCCGCACCGCCGCGGGCGTCGCCGTCGGCCTTGGTCAAAATCACGCCGGTGAGCGGGAGCGCCTCGTTGAACGCGCGCGCGGCGTTGACGGCGTCCTGGCCGGCCATGCTGTCGACCACGAACAGCGTCTCGACCGGCTGGATCGCGGCGTGGATCGCCTTGATCTCGTCCATCATCTCGGCGTCCACGTGCAGCCGGCCGGCGGTGTCGATCAGCACCACGTCGATCACGCGCTTGCGCGCCGCATCGACCGCGGCCCGCGCGATGTCGACCGGTTTTTGCTTGGGATCGCTCTCCGCGAACTCGACCTCGACCGCGTGCGCGAGCTTGCGCAATTGATCGATCGCCGCCGGCCGATACACGTCGGCACTGGTGACCAACACGGTTTTTTGCTCGCGCGTACGCAGCATGCGCGCGAGCTTGGCCACGGTGGTCGTCTTGCCCGCGCCCTGGAGTCCTGCGAACAACACCACCGCCGGCGGTCGGGTCGCGAGATCGAGCCGGTTGTTGGCCGTCCCCATGAGCGCGACCAGCTCGTCGTGCACGATCTTGATCAGCGCCTGGCCCGGGGTCAGGCTGCCAATAACGTCTTGTCCGGCGGCGCGCGTGCGCACCCGCTCGATGAAGGTCTTCACTACCGGCAGCGCGACATCGGCCTCGAGCAACGCCAGGCGCACGTCGCGCAGGGCGTCGCGCATATTGTCGTCGGTGAGCCGGCCCTCGCCGCGCAACCGCTTGATCGTCTGCTGAAGTCGTTGGCTTAAATTATCGCACATACGTTTACCTTTCGCGTGCGCGCCGGTCCCGGCCGGTACCAGTCGCTCTTCTATGGGTGTTACAGCTATGCCATGATGCGCGCAGCTATTATGACCAATCCCCTGCTGAATTTCCTCGCCGCCGCTCTGTATCTGGCCGCCGCCATCGTCATCGGCCGCGAGCTCTGGCGCGGGCAGGCGACGGCCGGGGCGAAACGGCTGGCGCTCATATTGACGCTCGGCGGCGTGGTGCTGCACGCGGCGCTGCTTTATACCAACGTGCGCGCCGTCGGCGGTCTCAACCTTGCGCTCGCCGGGGCCTTCGCCTCGGTCGCGTGGGTGGTGGCGGTACTTTACGCGCTCACGTCGCTGTCGCGACCGGTGGAGAATCTCGGCGTCATTGTCCTGCCGCTCACGGCGCTCACGGTGTTGATCGAATGGTGGTGGCCGAGCGCCGCCGGCACGCGTCTGTCGTCCGCGCCGCAGGCGCTGCACATTGTGATTTCGATTCTGGCCTACAGCTTGCTCTGTCTCGCCGCGGTCCAGAGCTTGATGCTGCTCGCGCAAGAGAACCAGTTGCGCAACAAACATACCCAAGGCTTCATCCGCGCGCTGCCGCCGATGCAGACGATGGAACAGATCATGTTCCAAATGATTGGCCTCGGATTCGCGCTGCTGACGCTGACGCTTATTAGCGGCGTGTTCTTCTCCGAGCGAGTATTTGGCACACCGTTCGCCCTCACGCATCACATCATCCTGGCGGCACTCGGCTGGGCGGTGTACGCCGCGCTCCTCATCGGCCGCTGGCGGCTCGGCTGGCGTGGGCGCACCGCCGTGCGCTGGACGCTCGGCGGTTTCGCCTTGCTCGTGCTGGCGTACTTCGGCAGCAAGTTCGTGTTGCAGGTCGTGCTAGGTCGATAACCGGCTCGGCGGGTGCCGCGCGGGCTCGGCTGACAAGCCCTGGGGTAGCCGGTATGATCGCCGGCAACCAATAAGACGCAAAAAGCTTTTGCCTCGCCGCTTCGATCGTCATGCCGACCGCCACCGGTAAGCAGATCACCCGCGTCGCCGTTTTCGGCGCTGCCTCCGCCTTCTTCTACTTTCTGCTGTACCTGTATGAGATGCCTATCGTCGAATGGACCGGGCGTGGCGGCTGGTATTTCCTCGTACCGGTCGGCATCGCATTCGTGTTCTCGTTTGTGCACGGCAGCTTCACCTCCCGGTTCTGGGATCTCCTAGGCGTGAGAGCCAGACGCTAAATGTTTCTCGACGCCGCGCATCACTTCATACATCTCGATCTTTACCACATCGTCTACCTCTTCGTCGTCGGCTTCATCGGCGGCTTGGTGAGCGGCTTCATCGGCTCCGGCGGCGCGTTCGTGCTGACACCGGCGATGATGAGCATGGGCGTACCGGGCGTGGTCGCGGTGGCGAGCAATATCTGCCACAAGTTCCCGAAGGCGCTGGTCGGCGCCATCAAACGCGCGAAATACGGTCAGGTCGACCTCCGGCTGGGGCTCGTACTCGGCGCTTCGGCCGAGGCCGGCGTGCTCTACGGCGCGCATGTGCAGGAATCGATCAAGCATGCTTTCGGCAACGCCGGCTCCAACCTGTACGTCAGCGTCGCATTCGTGGTAGTGCTGGCGATGGTCGGCGGCTATGTGCTGTACGACGCCTGGAAGGTCTACCGCGCCGGCCGCACCGATGAGCCGGAGCACGTGAGCCGACTGGCGTGCTGGGTACAGTCGGTCGAGATCCCGTACACCATGATGTACTTCAAAAGCCTGAACGCGCGCATCTCGGTGCTGTTCACGATCCCGCTTGGGTTCGCCACCGGCATGCTGGCGGCGACCATCGCCGTCGGCGGGTTCATCGGCGTGCCGGGCATGCACTACGTGCTCGGCGCCCCATCGCTCATGGCCTCGGCCACCGAGCTCGTGGTCGCCTTCATCATGGGCCTCGGCGGCACGATTAAATACGCCTGGAGCGGGCTGGTCGATGTGCGCCTGGCGATGGTGATCCTGGCCGGCTCGCTGTTCGGCGTTCAGCTCGGCGCCATCGGCACGACCTACGTGCGGCCGCACATGATCAAGGTCGTCATGGGCTCGCTCATGGTACTGGTGTTGATCAGCCGCGCCCTGGTGTTGCCGGTGTACCTGTCGGATCTTGAAGCGATCGACGGGCTGACGCCGGACACCGCATCGCTGCTGAACCGCGCAAGCTTCGTGATCATGCTGGGCGCACTGGTCGCCGGCGCGGTCATCATCCTGTCGGCATTGTTCAGGGGCATGCGCGCGCGGGTTCAGGCGGTGCCGGTCGGCGCCGCGGCGCCCCAGCCGGCGTCGGTCGCGATTCCGGCGCATCAACAGTTGTCGCCGATAGGCCGGTTCGAGCGGTTTCTGGTGGCCACCGACGCCTCGGAGTACAGCGGCGGCGCGTTGCGCGAGGCGCTGCACATGGCGCAGAAGTGCGGCGCACGCTTGTACGTGCTGTCGGTCGTCGCGCGCGATGCGGAGTACGAGGCGCTCGGCGAACAGATGCTCAAACGCGAGCTCGACGCGGCCGCGGCGCACCTGGACCACGTCCAGGCGCAGGCCCAGGCCGCCGGGCTGGCGTGCGAGACGCGGCTGATCCAGGGCAACGAGATTCATCAGGAAATCGCCAACGAGGCCGAGCGCGTCCAGGCCGACGTTATCATCATGGGCCGGCGCGGCCGGCATGGACTGGCGCGGCGCCTCCTCGGCGACACCACGGTCAAGGTCATTGGTACCGCAAAGTGCAGCGTACTGGTGGCGCCGCGCATCGCCGATATCACCGGCCGCCATTTCCTGCTCGCCTCCGACGGCTCGCGCTACGCCGACGGCGCCGCGGTGGCCGCGGTCAATCTTGCGAAGCTGTGCCACACCCCGGTCACCGTGGTGTCCGTGACCCGTCCGGGCCACAGCGACGAACGCAAGCGTGAGGCCAATCAAGTCGTCCGCCGCGCGGTCGCGCACCTGCAGAAGGAAGGTATCGAGGCCACCGGCGCCGTCCCGCACGGCCTGCCGGACGTCGAGATCGTGGAGGCGGCGCGCCGGATCAACGCCGATCTCATCATCATGGGCAGCCACGGCCGCACCGGGCTCGAACGCATCCTGCTTGGCAGCACCTCCGAGCGGGTGATCAACGACGCGCCGTGCGCGATACTGATCGTCAAGGCGGGCTGACGCGGAGTCGAACAGGGGTCCCCAGGCAGCACCGATGCGAAAGGTCAGGCAATGAAACTCGGCGGCAACAACGCGGCGCGGGTCGTCCGGCTGCTTCCGTTCCTGCGCTGGTTTCCGATCAGGCGCGAGACCGTCGTCGTCGATCTGCTCGCCGGCCTGACCGTCGCGCTCGTCATCGTGCCGAAGGCGATGGCATACGCGCAGCTGGCGGGATTGCCGCCCTACTTTGGTCTCTACGCCGCGTTCATTCCGGTCATCGTCGGCGTGCTCTGGGGCTCGTGCAGCCAGCTCGCTACCGGCCCGGTCGCGATCATCTCGCTCATGACCGCCTCGGCGCTGGCGCCGCTGGCGCTCCCCGGCTCCGAAGAGTTCGTCGCGCTCGCGATCCTGCTGGCGTTGATGGTCGGCATCTTTCAACTCGCGTTGGGCGTCGCAAAACTGGGTGCGCTGGTGAATTTCATTTCGCACCCCGTGGTCATCGGCTTCACCAACGCCGCGGCGATCATCATCGCGCTGTCGCAGCTGTCGAAGCTGCTCGGCGTGCACATGAGCCGCACCGACCACTTTCTACGCGACATATGGGGCGTCATCCTGCAGATCGGCGATATTCACTACCCGACGCTGGCCATGGGGCTCGGCGCCATCGCGATCATGGTGCTGTTCAAGAAATACGCCCCGCGGGCGCCGGGTGTTTTGATTGCGGTGATTCTCACCACGCTGCTCAGCTGGCTCATGGAGTTCGAGCGCAAGGCGACCATCGCCGCGCCGCAGATCGCCGACGTCGAGCTGCGCGGATTGGTGGAAACGCACGCGCGCCTGGACGCGCGGCTGACTGAGATGAAGCGCGACTACTATGCACACGTGGACGGCATCAACGCGTTGCAGCTGAACGACGGCGATCCGCACGAGATCGCGCGTCTCAAGTACGAAGGCGAGCTGTTATGGATCGATCTCAGCAAGCTGGAAGACGAGAATCGCGCGCGCCGCGCCGAGCTGCGCCACATGACTTACGCCGTGGTACCGGGCGAGGACAAGACTCTGCGCCTGTACCGTTCCGGGAACGCCCCCGAACCGTATACCGGCGGCCCCTGGCACCTCAAAACCCTTTCCGGCGGGACGTTGAATCTCTCCGGCGGCGGCGAAGTGGTCGGCGTCATACCAAGCGGCCTGCCGGAATTGAAAGTACCGCGTATCACGTGGGAGTCGTTCACGCTGTTGTTGTCGAGCGCGTTCGTCATCGCGCTGGTGGGGTTCATGGAGGCGATCGCCATGTCCAAGGCGATCGCCACCAAGACCAAGGAGCGCATCAATCCGAATCAGGAGTTGATCGGTCAGGGGCTCGCCAACATCTCCGGCAGCTTCAGCCAGTCGTACCCGGTTTGCGGCTCGTTCTCGGGGTCGGCGCTCAATCTCAATGCCGGCGCGCGCACCGGGTTGTCGTCGGTGTTCAACGGCCTGTTCGTGATGATCACCCTGCTGGTGCTGACGCCGCTCCTGTATCACCTGCCGCAGGCGGTGCTGGCGGCGATCATCATGATGGCGGTCGCGAGCCTGTTTAACTTCAGCGCCATCAAGCACGCTTGGCAGACGCACAAGCACGACGGCGCCGCCGCCGTCGTTGCGTTCTTCGCCACCATCCTGCTCGCACCGCATCTCGATCAGGGAATCTTGATCGGCGCCGGTCTCGCGGTGGTGTTGTATCTGCTACGCACGATGAAGCCGCGCGTGGCCGAACTCGGTCGCCATGCCGACGGCACACTGCGCGATGCCAAGGCACACAATCTACCCACCAGCGATCAGATCATCGCCGTGCGCTTCGACGGCTCGCTGTATTTCGCGAACGTACCGTATTTCGAGGAAACGATTTTGGAGGCGGTGGCGAACAAGCCCAAGGCCAAGTATCTGCTCGTCGTCGGCGACGGCGTCAACCAGCTCGACGCCTCCGGCGAAGAGTCGATCCGCCACCTGGTGCGGCAGCTGCGCGCGGCCGGCATCACGGTGGTGTTCAGCGGCCTCAAGCTGCAAGTGCTGAGCATCATGCAACGCACCGGGTTGTATGCCGAGATCGGTGCGCAACACTTTTTCCGCACCGAAGACCTGGCGCTGGATGCGATCTACCAGTGGCTCGATCCGCAAACGTTCGACGCCCGCTACTGCCCGCTGCGCCGGCCGGAGGAGCCGCCGAATCCGCCGTCCGCCGCGGATCTCGCGCGCTTTTAGCAAGGTTCGCGCTTGGACGCCGCGCCCGGTCCTACCCTAGAATGGATTCCATTGCCAATCGAACCCCGCTCGCGCCGTGAATGAGATACCGATAAGCGCGCTCCTCGGTGCGCTTGCAGTGCTGGTGCTGCTTTCCGCCTTCTTTTCGGCGGCTGAGATCGGCATGGTCAGCCTCAATCGCCACCGGTTGCGGCATCTGGCGGAATCCGGCCACCGTGGCGCACGTCTGGCGCAGCGGTTGCTGGAACGTCCGGACCGCCTCATCGGCGTGATCCTGCTTGGCAGCAACTTCGTCAACGCCCTCGCCTCCGCCATCGCCACCGTCACCGCGGTGCGGCTGCTCGGGGACACCGAGTCCACCATCGCTATCGTCACCGTGTTGATCACGCTGGTGGTGCTGATCTTCACCGACCTCGCGCCGAAGACGCTCGCAGCGTTGCATCCCGAGCGCGTTGCGTTTCCAAGCGGCTACGTGCTAGCGCCGTTATTGCGCGTTATCTATCCGCTGGTATGGTCGGTCAATATGCTGGCCAACGGCCTGCTCCGGCTATTCGGCGTGTCGGTCAAAGGCAAACGCGCGGAACAGGTGAGCACCGAGGAACTGAAGGTGATCGTCATGGAAGCGGGTGCCCTGATCCCCGAGGCGCACCAAGACATGCTGCTCGCCATACTCGACCTCGAAAACGTCAGCGTCGAAGACATCATGGTGCCACGCGGCCGCATCGTCGGTATCGACCTCGACGCCCCTTGGGATGAAGTCATGGCGCAGCTCACGGCCAGCCGCCACACGCGCCTGCCGGTGTACCGGGGCAGCCTCGATAACGTGAGCGGCATGATCCATCTGCGCAAGGTGCTGAACCTCATGCGCCAGGGCACGCTCGACCCGGAATCGTTCAATCAAGCGCTGGTCGAACCCTACTTCATTCCGGTCGGCACGCCGCTTAACAAACAACTGCTCAACTTCAAGCAGGTGGGCCGGCGCATCGGCCTCGTGGTCGACGAATACGGCGATATTCAGGGATTGATCACGATGAACGACATCCTCGAGGAAATCGTCGGTGACTTCGCCACCCAGACCGTCGGCCGCACCGAGGATATCCACCCGCAAGACGACGGTAGCTATCTCGTGCGCGGCACCGTCGCGCTGCGCGATCTCAATCGCCGCCTCAACTGGGAACTACCGATCGAGGAGTCGCGCACGCTCAACGGCCTGATCACGGAATACCTCGAAGACATCCCCGAACCCGGCACGAGCCTCATGCTCAACGGCTACCTCGTCGAAATCCTGCGCACCCGCGGCGCCGCCGTCGACATCGCCCGCATCAAGCCGGTCGCGGCGCAGGAGGCGCCCACCGAGTCAAAATAGACTTCCGCCCGTAGCCCTATCGACCGGCTTGACACCGAACATACCAGTCGGTATGTTCGCCACCCATGGCCACTCGCCAACCCGATCTCACACGCGAAAAGATCCTGGACGCCGCGTTCCAGGAGATTCATCGGCATGGGTTCCAAGCGGCGAGCCTCAACAACATTTTGGCCAAGACCGGACTGACCAAAGGCGCGCTCTACCACCACTTTCCCGACAAGGACCGACTCGGCTACGCCGTGATCGAGGAAGTGATCCGTGAGTCGCTCGAGACTTTGATATTCGAACCGCTGCGCGCCACCGACGACCCCGTCGGCACGCTGCGCGCCATCATCGAGCACAAGGCCGAGCGCACCACCGTGGATACGGTGACGCTTGGTTGCCCACTCAACAACCTGATGCAGGAGATGAGCCCGTTGGACCCGGAGTTCAAGCGGCGCCTCACGGACATTCTCAAGACGTGGCAGGACGTGGTCACCGACGCGCTCAAGCGCGGCCAGAAACGCGGGCGCGTGCGCGCCGGTCTCGACTGCCGGGCGGCGGCGTTGTTCATCGTCTCGGCCTACGAGGGCTGCATCGGCACTGCGAAGAATCTGCAGTCGGCGAAGGAATTTCGCCTGTGTCTGCGGCAGCTGCTGAGCTACCTCGACGGGCTGCAGGCGCCGGCGCGCTGAACATTTTTTTGCGTCGATACATACCATCCGGTCGGTATGCTCGGCGAGATGCTGCATAGACCGGAGAACGAGCCCCATTCTTCAACCAGCAATAACAAGGAGCCATCCATGCCATTAGTTCAGACCGTGACACCCGACAACGCCGCCGGCAAGGTCGCCGACATCTACCGCGACATCGCCAAGATCTTCGGCCGCGTACCCAACGCACTGCAGTTGTTCTCCGCCAGTCCTACCCTGCTCCGCCAGCAATGGGAATCCATGGGCTACTACCTTCGGCATCCCACGCTGAGCTTTCCGCTGCTGGCGGCGATCCGCATGCTGGTATCGCAGGAGAACAAGTGCCACTACTGCATCGGCATGAACGGCTCCCTGCTGATCCACATGGCACAGTGGACGGCGGACCAGGTGAACGCCACGAAACGCGATCCCATGGCCGCGCCACTGCCGCCGAAGGAAAAGGCGATGCTCGCGTTCGTGCTCAAGGCGGTAGCCGAGCGCAAACCGGTCAGCCGCACCGAGATCGATGCACTGAAAAAATTCGATTGGTCCGAATCCGACGTGTTTGATGCAGTGGCGCACGGCGCGCGCAACGTCGCCGTCGACATCGTTTTCAACACGTTCCAGATCGAGAACGACTTTTGAACCGTCGGGACTTCAGCGGCATTTCGCTGGAGTCCCGTTTTCTATTGACGGACCGATAGGAACAAACGATGGATCCACGTTTCGCCGAGATCACAGCGGCGTTGTCGGACTACTTCGACGGCCTCTACCACAGCGATGCCGGGAAACTCGCGCGCGTGTTCCACCCGACCGCGCTATATGCCTGCGCCACGGGCGGTACGCTCGTGCGTTTGAATATGGATGAGTATTTTTCGATCGTCGCGCGCCGTCCATCGCCTGCCAGCCGGGGCGAACCCCGCTACGACCGCGTTATCTCCATCGAGTTCGCCGGTCCGGTGACAGCGATCGCGCGCGTCGAGTGCGCGATCGCGCCGAAGTTATTCACCGATCTGCTTACGCTCGTCTACCTCGATGACCGCTGGCAAATCATGTCCAAGATTTTTCACTACGAGCCTCGTCCTGCTTCAGTCACCGATCCACAACAGCCTAGTCGCAAGGAGAACCCATGAAACTTTATTACTCACCCGGTACCTGCTCCCTATCCCCACACATCGCCCTGCGCGCGGCCGGGCTGCCGTTCGAGTTGGTCAAGGTGGATCTCGCCACCCGCAAGGCCGCCAACGGCGAAGACTACCTCGCGATTAATCCGAAGGGATATGTCCCCGCACTCGCATTGGACGACGGCGACATATTGACCGAAGGTGTGGCCATCGTCCAATACATCGCCGATCGCGCGCCCACGACCAAGTTAGCGCCAGCCGCGAACACGATGGAACGCTATCGGTTGGTGGAATGGATGAACTATCTGACGTCAGAAATCCACAAGGGGTTCTCACCCTTGTTCAGCGCCAAGTTGTCCGATGAGACAAAGGCGATCATGCGCGACGCACTCGCACGCCGATTCGACTACTTGAGCGCCCGGCTGAGCGATCGACCGTATCTGATGGGCGATACCTTCACGGTCGCAGACGGATATCTATTCACCATGTTAGGTTGGTGCCACATGACGAACATCGATCTGTCCAAGTGGCCGACGCTTACCGCCTACGCCGAACGAATCGGCAAGCTACCCGCAGTGCGGGAGGCGATGAAAGCCGAAGGCCTCATCAAAAACTGACGACGCTAACGCACCCGCGCCTCCGCCTGCGCGACATTGCTGAGGCACAGATCGACGCCGCAGGTCGCGAGGTAGCGGGTACTGATGTCTTCCCAGTTCCAGAGATTCCACACCGCCTCGAAGAACTTTGCCTTGTCGGCGCGGTACTGTAGGTAGTACGCATGCTCCCATGCATCGAGCACCATGATCGGTATGCTGCCCTGCGCGGTGTCCGATTGGTGATCGTGTATCTGAATCGTCAATAGCCGCGCGCTCGCGGGATCCCAGGCGAGTGCCGCCCAACCGGAACCCATAATAGTTGATGCCGCGCGCACCATCTGCGTCTTGAAGGTATCGAACGATCCAAAATCCTGATTGATCTGATCACTCAACGCGCCATTCGGTTGGCCGCCGCCCCCCGGCACCAAGTTCTGCCAGAACAGCGAATGCAGCACGTGTCCCGAGACGTTAAACGCGAGCCGATGCTCGATCGCGGCAATGCGCGCGAAATCATCGCGCCGCCGCGCCTCACCCAACTCCTCCATCGCCAGATTCGCGCCGTCGACGTAGGTGCGATGATGCTTGTCATGATGCAGCTGCATGATCTCGCCCGAGATGTGCA
>JBKHXU010000127.1:0-14541 GCA_046565865.1 Gammaproteobacteria bacterium
GACGAGACCGAGCATCGATCCCGTCAAGATCCCGCCTACGCGCCTACTACGTTCGACCGGCGCGCGAGAAAGACGCGAAGCCAGAGAACCGGCCATTGTTATTCCGCCGGCGGCCCACGTTGCCGGCCGATACGCACCGCCAACCAGGCAAGGCCGCCAACGCCGGCCAGGAGCACACCCCACAGCAGCCATTGCCGCCATTCCACAATCGCAAGCCAAATCATAGCACTCCTCCGCTTGCAGTTTTTCTTGTCAGGGGATCGATCCGCGATCCTATCGTATCGAACAGCCGACGACTCTCGAACACCGCGCTCGCCAAACGTTTTCCGTGGCGCGCGATCGAGCGTTTCAACACGAAGTCGAACAGCAGCGCGTTGTACTGACGAATCTCAGAAAGCACTTGAGCCTCCGTCGCGCGCAGATACCCGCGCGCGACCATTATCTTCAACGAGAAGATCGGCATGACCGCGGGCAAGGGATAGTCGGAACCGTTTAAGAGCCGCGCGTGCCACTCACTCCGCTCAAGCAGAGTGTCGAGCGGGGCGCCCAGGCGGTTCAACTGAGTGATGGCGGATATCTCGCCATAGATCCGGCCTTCATAACGCCGATCGTTCATTAAGCGCGCGAACAGCTCGAAGTTCGGCACACTCGGTCCGTTCGGTCCTTTGTCGAGATCGACGCCGTTGCCGAGTGAGGCGCAGTGCGCCACGATCACCGTGACGCCATGGTCCAGCGCGCGCCGCAGTCGCAGCGGATTGCCGAACGCTTGGGCGTCGCCGCCGTGGACCGCCAGTTCCTCGCCGGCGTGCGTGAGGAGCGGCAGGCGCAGCCGCGCCAGCGCCTCGTAGAACCGATCGCATTTGGGCGAGGCGGGGTCCATACCCATGGCCGGCGGCAGCCACTTGATGGCACGCGCGCCCTGCGCCGCCGCCGCCTGCAATTGCTCGATGGCGTCCGGCCGGTACGGATGAATCGAGGCAATGGCGATGAAGCGCCGCGGAAACCGCTGAGCCAGCGCCAGCGCGTAGGCGTTCGGCGTGTGGAAGCTGCTCAGGTCTTCGCGTCGGGCCGCGGTGTCGTCGTAGTGATAGTCGAACGCCAACAACATCAACCGCGCGCCCGGCGGAAAATCGTCTTGTAACTGCATCAACCGTTCGACGTAGGCCGTGTCGATCTGCGGTCCGCCGGCGCAACCGGCATTGAGATAAAAACGCTTTTGCACGTACTGCATGGGGCGCAGCAGGCTATCCATGGCCGGCGTCACCCAAATGCCCGAGCCGCCGTCGCCGACGCCGACCAGGTGCACATGCGTATCCCAAAGCTGCGCGGGATCGATGCCCGCGAACGCCGCCTGCACCAGCTCATGGCGCCGCAGGTGCTCCGGCAACGGCGAGCGACAGGGATTCCAGATACCCTCGTCCGGCCAGAAGCGGTAACCGACGAGACCGAGCGCCCCCAACCCGCCCAGCGCGAGCAATGTTCTGCGTTTCATATCGTCACCTGCCTACGCATCAGCACAATGAACAGGCCGGCGAAGGCGCCGACCCAATGCGCACCATGTAGCACCGGCCAAGACGTATGAGTCATACCCAATCCCAATTGCATCGACTCGAACAGCGACTTGCCCGCTACCAGAACGGCTACCGTCGCGACCGGTAGCCGCTTTCCCGGCTCGCGCCACTGTCTCGCCAACCCGGCCGCGAGGAACCCATAGAGCACCCCGGACAACCCGCCGTATCGCCACACCTCGGGGCGAAAGAACCACAGCCAACCGCTGATGGTCGCGGCACTACAGAGGAATACTAGTACCCACGCACCCGCCCGCCTTTCGAACAGTGCTCCCAACACCGCGAGACCCAGGAGATTCGCGATCAGGTGACTGCAGTCGGTATGCACCAAATGCGCGGTCAGCAATCGCCAGACCTCTCCCCGCGCGATCGCCTCGCGGTCGAACACCAAGGACACCGGTGCCGGCCCGGCGACACAGAAAATCGCGAGTGCCAGCGCCCCGAGCGTCAGCGACGCCAACGGCACAGGCCTGTTGCCCACGGAGATCAATGACGCACCCCTCGCGCGAACCACGCCAGCGGCCCCAAGAGCAACAGCAAAACGGCGTCGAATGATCCAGTGCCGGAGTAGCCGGCGCGATGCGATACGGTGACCGATCGATCCTGCTTGATGCGCTCCTTGAATTGCTCGATCTCGGTGGCGAGGTTCGCGGTCATATCGGCCATGGCCAGATCGAAGCCCTGCTCCATCGCCACACGCCGCCGCACCGCGTCGCCCACCAGCGTCGAATAGTTTTTGTTCGCCGCGACGCCCGGGGCATGGAACAGGAGCTTGTGCGTGCGCACGTCGAACACGGCGGTGTCGACGAACGTGCGCACCTCGTGCCGATTGGCCGGGACGGTATATGCGCCGACGATGGTCCAGTAAAGCACGCCCAAATTGGTGTGATCGGTGTTCGCCACCTGGTCGTACGACACGAGCGCAATCACGTCCAGGTTGAAGAGCCGGGCGACCTGATCGAGCGTCGCGAACCCTTTGCCGGAGCGCATAAAGGTGTCGGGGATAATCACAATCTGACCAATAAACGGTCGATCGAGGAACGCCGCCTTGGTTTTGATCAGTAACTCGTTCTTCTTCGGTTCCGACAGCGCCCCGCGCGACTCCGGGACGAAGGCGATGCCGACGTTGAGCGGCAGCGGGAGATTGGGCACCGTCTGCTCGTACGCCGGCGGCAGTTCACCACGCGGATAGAGAAAGTCGACCAGGCTGCTCGATACGCTCTCGCGACTCCGGCCGAAGTGGGCACAACCGGCCAGCAGGGCCAACAGCGAGACGCCCAGCACGACGGCGCGCCACGAGTTTTTAAGGGTTTTCATGACTACCTCCACTCAGGATTGTGTGTGCCGACGCCCTTGACTTACTGAACGTCGTTCAATATTGTTAGCACTAAACTGAACACTGTTCAATAGGAGACGAGAAAGTGGGCCGTCGCAGCCAAGAAACCAAGCACAGCCCGGACGAGATCCGGGAGATGGCGCTGGCCGCCGCCAAGCGGATTGTGGCGAAGCAGGGCTACGGGGCGTTGTCCACGCGCAAGGTGGCGGCCGATATCGGCTATGCCGTGGGCAGCCTCTATTTGGTATTTAAAAATCTCGACGATCTCATCCTGCATTTGAACGGCGCGACCCTCGATGAGCTGCACGAGTCGCTCGAAGCGACCGCGGTGCGCCATTCGGATCCCGAGACCTGCCTGCTCGCACTCGCGCGCGAATACATCCATTTCGCCTTCAACCACCGCGCGCGCTGGAGTCTGGTGTTCGAACACCCGGCCCCGCCGCGGCGGCCGACCTGGTTTCGGGACAAAGTCGTGCGCATGTTCGAGCTGGTGGAAGGACGGCTACACGGCATCGCGCCGGAGCGTCCCGCGAAGGACGTGAAACTCGCGGCACACGCGCTTTGGAGCGGCGTGCACGGGGTGTCGGTGCTCGCGCTCGCCGATCGATTGGACGAGAGCGGACTTGCGGCCGCCGACAAGCTGGCGGTGTCGCTGGTGACGAACTACCTCATCGGCTTTAAACGGAAATCGAGAAACCGGGGCTAAACTCAGAAACTAACGTGGAGACGGGAAATGCGTTGGCTGCGAATTGCGATCAAAACCTTGCTGCGCGTGTGTTACCGAGTCGAGGTAAGCGGGCTGGAGCACTTCCATGCCGCCGGCCGGCGCGTGCTGGTGGTGGCGAACCACACTTCGTTTCTCGACGCCGCACTGCTCGCCGCGTTTTTGCCGGACGATCTCACGTTCGCGATCGACACGCACGTGGCCAAGCGCTGGTGGGTGCGACCGTTTTTGCGGCTCGTGCAATCGTTCCCCATGGACCCGACCAGCCCCTATTCCACCCGCGCACTCATCCGCTACTTGGAACAGGACCGCAAGGCCGCGATCTTTCCCGAGGGCCGCATCACCGTCACCGGCGCGCTCATGAAGATCTATAGCGGCACCGGCATGATCGCCGACAAATCCGGCGCCGTGCTGTTGCCGGTGCGCATCGACGGGGCGCAGTACACGCCGTTTTCGCGTCTGCGTGGACGCGTGCGGTTACGCTGGTTCCCGCGCATTCGCCTGACGATCCTGCCGCCGACGCAGTTGGCGCTGCCGGAGACGCTGCGCGGCCGCGCCCGCCGGCAAAAGGCGGGGGCGCTGTTGGCCGACGTCATGACGCAGATGATGTTCGCCACGTCGAACTATCGCACGACGTTGTTCGACGCGCTGCTCGACGCCAAGGGCATACACGGCAGCGGCCACCCGGTGATTGAGGACATCGAACGCCGACCGCTGAGTTACGGGCGTCTGATCATGGGCGCGGTTATCCTCGGGCGCCGGGTCGCACCGCTCGCCCAACGCGGCGAGCCGTTGGGTGTGCTGCTCCCCAATGCCGCCGGCACCGCGGTGGTGTTCTTCGGCCTGCATCTGTACGGCCGCATACCGGCGATGCTCAACTACACCGTCGGCGCGCAGGGCATGCTGTCCGCGTGCCGCACGGCCAAGATCAAAACCGTGCTGACCTCGCGCCGCTTCATCGAGGCCGCGAAGCTCAAGGCGGCGATCGAGGTTCTCGCGCAGGAAACGACCATCGTTTACCTCGACGATCTTCGGCAAGAGATCGGCGTCGTCGATAAGCTCCGCGCGCTGCTCGCCGTTCCGTTCGCGCGCCTGCTCTACCACGGCGTGCTCGGCGCGGCCAAGCCCGACAGTCCAGCCGTGATTCTGTTTACCTCCGGCTCGGAAGGGACACCCAAGGGCGTGGTCCTGTCGCATGCGAATGTGCTCGCCAATGCGCAACAGATCGCCGCGCGCGTGGCGTTCAGCAGCCAAGACAAGATTCTGAACGCGCTGCCAGTGTTCCACTCCTTCGGCCTCACCGCCGGCATGCTGCTGCCGATCCTGGCCGGCATGAAAGTGTTTTTCTATCCCTCGCCGCTGCACTACCGCATCGTGCCGGAGATGGCGTACGACGTGAACGCGACGGTGCTGTTCGGCACCAACACGTTCCTCAAGGGCTACGCCCGCTATGCGCATCCTTACGACTTCTATAGCGTGCGTTACGTCTTCGCCGGCGCGGAGAAACTGCAAGACGACGTGCGGCGTACGTGGATGGAAAAGTTCGGCGTGCGCATCTTCGAAGGCTACGGCGCGACCGAGACGAGCCCGGTACTGACGGTGAACACACCGATGGACTACCGCCCGGGCAGCCCCGGCCGATTCGTGCCCGGCATCGAGTCTCGGCTGGAGCCGGTCCCCGGCGTGGCCGAGGGCGGCCGGCTGCACGTGCGCGGGCCGAACGTGATGTTGGGCTACCTGTACGCGGACCGGCCGGGCCAGCTCGTGCCGCCGGAGTCCCGCTTCGGCCCCGGTTGGTACGACACCGGCGACATCGTCACGGTGGACGACGAGGGATTCCTATATATCCAAGGACGCGCCAAGCGCTTCGCGAAGGTCGGCGGCGAAATGGTCTCGCTCGCCCTGGTCGAGGAGCTGGCCGCGCGCGCCTGGCCCGACGCGCAACACGCGGTGGTGAACCTGCCCGACGCGCAAAAAGGCGAGCAACTGGTGCTGGTAACGAGCCGTCGTGAAGCGAATCGCGCCGAGATCCTCGCGCGGGCGCGCGCCGACGGTGTCGGCGAGATCAACGTACCAAAGCGCATTGTGAGCGTGAAGACCGTGCCGGTACTCGGCAGCGGCAAGACCGACTACGCCGCCGTCAAGACCCTTGCCGAGAAGGAGGTCGCCTAGTGAACCGCGGTCTATACGCCCTCCTCGTCGCTCAGTTCCTGACGGCGTTCGCCGACAATGCCATTTTATTTACCGCGGTCGCCATGGTGCTCAACGCCGCCGACACGGCCACCTGGTACATCCCGGCGCTGCAGAGCGCATTCCTGGTGGCGTTCGTCGTGCTCGCGCCCTGGGTCGGTGCGTTCGCCGACAGTCGGCCGAAGGCGGTGGTACTGATGCTCGGCAACGTGTGCAAAGCCGCCGGCGCGCTGCTGATCCTCATCGGCGTGGAACCGCTGCTTGCCTATGCGCTGGTCGGCGTCGGCGCCGCGGTCTACGGACCGGCCAAGTACGGCATCCTGCCGGAGATGTTGCCGCACGAGCGGCTGGTGCAGGCAAACAGCTGGATCGAGGGCTCAACCATCGTCGCTATCATCGCCGGCACCGTGGTCGGTGCGCGCGTGGCCGACGCCTCGATCCCGACCGCGCTGGTGCTGATCGTTGTTTGCTACGGGCTGTCGCTCGCGGCGACCTCGCTGATTCCACGCATCATGCCGCGCCACGCCGGCGAAGGTCGGGGGTTGCGGCACTTCATCGGCATGATGCGTGTGCTATTCGCCACCAGCCGCGCCCGCTTCGTCATGCTCGGCACCAGTCTATTCTGGGCCGCGGCCGCGGTGTTGCGCCTGTTGCTCGTCGCCTGGGCGCCGGTGGTGCTGCTCACGCGCAACACCGCCGACATCGCCGATCTTACGCTGGCGCTCGCCATCGGCATCGTCATCGGCGCCGTCCTCGTACCGCGCCTCATCCCGATCGAGCGGCTGCGCCGTGCGCGTCTGGCCGCCTACGCCATGGGCGGATTCATTCTGTTGTTGAGCCAGGTGGAGGCCGTATGGCCGGCACGCGTGATCCTCGTGTTCGTCGGCATCACCGGCGGCCTGTTCATGGTACCGGTCAACGCCGCGCTACAAGAAATCGGCCATCGCACCATCGGCAGCGGCGGTGCCGTGGCGCTGCAAAATTTCTTCGAAAACACCGCCATGCTCGCGACCGTCGGTCTCTATACGATCGCCGCGGCGCACGACGCGCCGCCGGTGGGCTCCGTCATCACGGTGGGCGGGCTTGTCCTGGTAGCAACGGCATGGGTCTCGTGGCGGCTGCCGCCCGATCCAAGTGCTTTCCCGCAGAGCGAAGTCCGGAACGGTTAGTTCATCAGCAAGCAGCGACGGGGAAACCAAGCCACCGGGTAACAAAAACCGAAAAGTGGTGGGCCGTGGAGGATTTGAACCTCCGACCAACTGGTTAAAAGCCAGCTGCTCTACCGACTGAGCTAACGGCCCGCGGGGGAATTGAAAAGAGGCGCGATTATCGAGGTGAGTGGATAGCGTGTCAAACAACGAGGGCCCGTTTCGGGCCCTCGTTTCTGGCACTATGCCGTGGTGGTCTTGGCCGCCGGCAGCAATCGCAGGTCGGCGAGGCCGAGGCGCAGCGAGCGCCAGAAGCCTTGCTCGTCCATCATGTAGTACTGCACCTTCATGGTGAGGGCGCTGCCGAACAGAATGGCGAGGAAGGTCAGAATGGAGCCGAGGGCAAGGGTCGAAATGCCGGTGACGCCTTGGCCGATGGTGCAACCCATCGACAACACGCCGCCGACGCCCATCAGCACACCGCCGACCGCATGCGCCACGAAGTCCTGGAACGACGCAAACCACTCGAAGCGGAACTTGCGCGTGACGATCGCGTACAGGAACGATCCGACGATCACCCCGGCCAGCGCCATGATGCCGAAGTTAAGCAGCGCAAAATTGCCGGGCTCAAGCGCTAGACGCGCGGCATCACCCATCGGGCTGATGAACGTATACGACTGGGTCGCCACGCGCAGCGGCGGGTTGTCCGCCATCTCGAAGTTAACAAACTCCATCCATGCCTTCCCCCACGGCCCGCCGGTAATCCACCAACCCGCCACCACCGCGAGACCAATTACGCTCCCGCCGAGGATCGCATCGGAGCTGCTACGGAAATCTTTAGACTTGAAAACGTAGAACAACACGCCGGCCGCGAGAATGAGACCGATCGCGAGATGCAGACTGGCGGTATTTTCCATTTTGAGCAGGCCGCCGATGATCGCGCCCAGCTCCTGACTTTGGATCCCGCGCGCCTGCAAATCGATGACGGTCGGTTGGATCCAGCTCATGAACGCAGTATTGAAGAAGTCGGTCCAGAGCATGATATAAGCCGCAGGCGCCGCGAACACGACCAGCAACACCAAGGATTTCAGGTTGCCGCCGCCGATGCGCACAAACGTCTTGTTGCCGCAGCCGCTGCCGAGCGTCATGCCGATCCCGAACAGGACGCCGCCGAGCAGGTAGCGCACCCACGCGAAACTCGCGGTGCGGTACGGCGGGAAGGTATCGCTGGCGCCGATGGTCAGGATGCCGCTCGCCTCGAGCCCGAGTACCCCGAGCAGCGCCACCGCGATCGCGAACAGCCACGCGCGTAGCCGGGTGCTGTCGCCGATATTCACGACGTCCGAGACCGCGCCCATCGTGCAGAAGTTGGTCTTGTTGGCCACAGCGCCCATCACGATCGCGATGAGAAACACCGACAGCAAGACCTGCGTGTGAATCGTAAAAGCCATAGGGCACCTGTAGGATAAGCGGGAAGAGACTTCCCAAACCGGCTTATTTTAGACAAATCGCCCCGGGTAACACTACTACTCCGATGCTTATGTTCGGTAAGGCGTAGGATCGGGCACGCCGGCGGCGGCGAAACCCTCGGCCCGCAACCGGCACGAGTCGCACCGTCCGCAGGCGCGGCCCTCGCCATCGGGGTCGTAGCACGACAGCGTATGGGCGTAGTCCACACCCAGTTCCGTGCCGCGGCGAATGATATCGGCCTTGCTCCAGCTGATGAGCGGTGCGCGGATCTCAATCCGACCCCCCTCGACACCCGCGCGGGTGGCGACATCGGCCAGTTGTTGAAATGCCGCGATGAACGCCGGGCGGCAGTCCGGATAGCCGGAATAGTCGACCGCATTTGCGCCGATATAGATCGCGCGCGCCCCCAGCACCTCGGCCCAACCGAGCGCCACCGCCAAAAACACGGTATTGCGTGCCGGGACATAGGTCGCGGGAATGCCGGCGCTCGCGAGCTGCGGTACCGCGATGGCCGGATCGGTCAGCGCCGAGCCGCCCATCCAACCGACCTCCAGCGCCACCACGCGATGCGCGCACGCACCGAGCGCGCGGGCCACGCGGCGCGCCGCGGCGAGCTCGAGCCGATGGCGCTGACCGTAGTCGAACGTGAGTGCGTAACAATCGCCGACCTCGCGGCGCGCGAGCGCCAATGTCGTGGCCGAATCGAGCCCGCCGGACAGCAGCACGACGGCGCGTCGTGCGTCAGCGCCCGGGTTCGCCATGCCACAGCAGCTTGTGCAACTGCACCTGCATCCGCACCGCCAGCCGGTCTTGCAGCATCCATTCGGCCAGCGTCGTCGGATCGAGCGCCCCGTGCACCGGCGAATACAACACCTCACAGCGGTCGAGCAGCGCGTGTGCGTGCACCTGCTTCGTGCTCCACTCGTAATCCGCGCGATCGCCGATGACGAATTTCACCTGATCGTGCCGGCGCAGCAGCGCGACATTCTCGTAACGATTGCGATCGCACTCGCCCGAGCTCGGCGTCTTCAAGTCCATCACCACGCTCACGCGCGGGTCGATATCGGCGATATCGAGCGCGCCGCTCGTTTCCAGGGAGACCTCATACCCGCAATCGCATAGGCGTATCAATAGTGCGCGGCAACCCGGTTGCGCGAGCGGCTCGCCACCGGTGACGGTCACGAAGCGCGGCGCGTACTCGGCAACGCGCGCCAAAATGACATCAAACGTCAGCCACTCGCCCCCGTGGAACGCATACGTGGTATCGCAATACCCGCAGCGCAGCGGACAGCCGGTGAGGCGCACGAACACGGTCGGAAACCCGACCGTGCGGGCCTCGCCCTGTAGCGAGTGAAAAATTTCGGTGATGCGTAAGCGCTCCGCCGGCGCTGCCGATGGATGACGCTCGATAGGGGAAGCCGCACGCACGCTAGAAAATCCGGGTAACCGCGAGGCCGGCAATTATAGCGCGGCGAGGGACGACAAGGGGGAGGGAACGGGTTAGCGGGTTTCTTTCGCCATTTTGGCGAGGCGCGCCTCGGCCGATTTCGCCGCCGGGGTATTCGGGTAGCGGCTCGTCACTTGGTTCAGGGTCTCGCGCGCCTTATCGAAGGCGCCAAGCTCGTAGTGACTGAATCCGATCTTAAGCAGCGCGTCGGGCGTTTTCGGACTGTCGGGATAGCGGCTCAAGACCTTTTCGAACTCGTCCCGTGCCACTTTGTAGTTGTGCGTTACGTATGCGGCCTCCGCGATCCAGTACTGCGCATTGTCCGCCAGCGCACTCTTCGGGTGGCGCGCGATGAAATCGCGAAATCCGGCGGCGGCTCGCTCGTACTGCCCCTGTTTCATGAGCGCAAACGCCGCCTCGTATGCCTGCTGCTCACTCCCGCTCGGCGGCGCCGAAACACCTCCGCTACTGATGGGCGGCGTGACAATGGTCGTGGGCCCCGAGCTCGGCGACGTGCCCGCCGCGGCGGGCGCGCGGCGCTCGATGGCTTGCAAACGCTGATCGACGTCGCTGATGGCATCGCGCTGTCGGCTCTTGAGGCGTTCGAGCTCGTGGCCCTGGACCTCGAGCTGACCGCGCAACTGGCGCACTTCGTTCTGTAGTGCATCGAGCTGCGACATCACGTCGAGCAACGCCTCGCGCGTCGGCGCTACGGGTGACGCGATGCCTGCCTGTGGCCGCACGGTGCGTCGATCCGGCAGCGGCTCGGCCGCATGCGCCGCGACTGCGGCGCATGCGGTGCCGCACAGCATCAAACGCACCACCGCTCGCATGGTTAGCGGTAGCTGATCTCAACGCGACGATTCTGGCGCCATGCCGACTCGTCGTGCCCCGATGCCACCGGCTTCTCCTCGCCGTAGGAGGTGGTGCTAATGCGGTTGCCGGCGACACCCAACGCCCGCATCACGCGCTCGACTGCCTGCGCGCGCCGTTCGCCGAGCGCCAGGTTGTATTCGCGTGTGCCACGCTCGTCGGCGTGGCCTTCGAGATGCACCTTGACGCCGGCGTTGCTGGCGAGGTGCGCCGCGTGCGCTTCAACGATAGCGCGGTTCTCGTCGTCGAGCGTGCTGCTGTCGAATGCGAAATACACACGCTTCTTGGCAAGCAGCGCGGCGCGATCGCCGCCACCCGGTATCGCCCCGGCCTCGGTGCTACCGCTCTCCGGCAGGCCCGAGGTCCCGGCACTACCCCCCGCGCGGTCGTCGACCGGCGCGCCGGTGCGGGTCTGAGAAGCGCACCCGACAAGAGTGGCCGCACACAACAAAACAATGGCCATGTGAGTCTTAATATGGGTTATCGACATGCCTTTACTCCTTATATTGAAGTTCATGATTGTAGGGCGACCACGCCGGCTCGCGCACATCCCCCTCTTCTTCGCGGAACAACTGCCGCACCCTTCCGTCGGCGGAGACGGAGGCCAACACACCTCGGCCACGCAGCTCCGAGGCGTACAAAATCATGCGCCCGTTGGGCGCGAACGTCGGCGACTCATCGAGCGGCGTCTCGGTCAGCACGTTCAGCGTGCCGTCGTCGACCTTCAGCGTCGCAATGTGGAACCGGCCTTGATCGCCGCTCACCAGCGTCAGCATCTTGCCGTCCGGCGCGAACGACGCCCGCGCATTGTAATCGCCCTCGAACGTCAGCCGTTGCGCCGCGCCGCCGTCGGCGCTCATGCGGTAGATCTGCGGCCGCCCGGCCCGATCCGACGTGAATACGAGCGAGCGGCCATCTGGCGCCCATGCCGGCTCGGTATCGATGGCGCCGTCATAGGTGAGGCGCCGCAGCTCGCGCGTTCCGAGCGTATACAGATAAATCTCGGCGTTGCCATCCTTCGACAGCGCCAGCGCCAGCCGCTTCCCGTCCGGCGACCATGCCGGCGCGCCGTTGATGCCTTTGAACTCCGCGATCAGCTCGCGCCGGCCGTCGGCCAATACCTGTACGTAAATCTTGGGCCGCCGATCCTCGAACGAAACGTAGGCGATGCGCTTGCCGTCTGGTGACCACGCCGGCGACAACAATGGCTCGGCCGAACGCACCACGGTACGTGGATTGTAGCCGTCGGCGTCGGCAACTTGCAGCTTATATACCGCGTTTTTCGCGCCTTCCTTCGTAATATAAGCGATTCGGGTGTTAAATGCGCCCGGCTCGCCCGTCAATTTCTCGTAGACGACATCGGCGATCTGGTGCGCCACCGCCCGCAGCCGGTCGGCACCGACGGTGTAGCGAAAACCGGCGAGTTGCGCCTGCTTGAAAACATCGTAGAGGCGAAACTGGACCTGATAGCGGCCGGGCGCGATCAGGGTGACGCTGCCGATGACCAGCGCCTCCGCCTTGACGATACGCCAGTCCTTGAACACGACGTCTTTATCGTCCTGCGGGTGGGAGACGAAATCCTTCTGTGGAATCGCAGTAAAGCGGCCACTGCGCAGCAGATCGGCCTGGACGATCTCGCCGACGGCCTGCGGCGGCCGACCTTGTCCCCGCCAGCCGAAGGGCACAACCGCGATCGGAATACCGGTGTCGGCGCCCTTGGTGATCTCGATGGTGAGCACGGCGCGCGCCGGCGCCGTGTACAACGACAGCAGCAACAGGCACGCCGATATCCGTAACCAAAGTTTAGCGACTGAGTGCATCATGCTTCCGGGTTGAATAAAAACTCGATTTCGCGAAAGTAATCGAATATATCCGGGTCCGGCGGCAGCGGCAGCGGCGCCGCCTTGTAAACCGCGTTCTCGACCGAACGATCGAAGACGGGATCGCCGCTCGATCGCACCACCTGCGCCTGCAACACCTCGCCGCCGGGCACCAGGCGCACGCGTACCACGCATTTTAATCCGGACTTCGTCCCCGCCGGTCGATTCCAGTTGCGGCTGACTTTCTGGCGAATCAACGCCTTGTACTTGTCCGCCTCGCTCGCCGCGCGCGCCGCCCGTGCCGCCTCCGCGCGGGCGCGCTCCTCGGCCGCGATCTGCTGCTTGAGCGATTCCTCAGCGGCCCGTCGCCGCTCGGCCTCCTCCTGCTTGCGGCGCTCGGCCTCGGCGCGCCGCTGCGCTTCTTCTTGCTTGCGCTTGGCCTCCGCCTGGCGCTTCTTCTCTGCCTCTTCCCTCTGCTTTTGTGCCAGGCGCCGCTGCTCTTCCGCCTGGCGCGCCTCCTGCTCCTTGCGCGCCTGCTCGGCGCGCTGACGTTCCGCCGCTTCGCGCTTGCGCGCCTCTTCCTGCTTGCGCCGCTCTTCCGCCTGCCGCTTTTCTTCTTCTTGGATACGCTTCTGCGGGTCTTCGACCGCGACCGCTTGCACAGGTTTCCCTTTGGTCAGCGGCAACTCGCCGCCGCTGAAGCGAAAACCGACCACGAGGAGCCCAACGATGCCAAGATGCACCAACACGGCGTATACAAACGCCCGGTAGCGACCGGGGGCGCGCGGCCGCCTCGGCGTCACGAGCGCGATGCCTCAGTGATGAGGCCGACGCTCGGCGCCCCCGCGGACTGCAACAACGCCATGGCCTTCACCACCTGGCCATAGCTCACGTTGCGGTCACCGCGGATCACCACCGGCGTCTTCGGACGCGCGCGCAATATCGCGGCGACCTTGCGCCGTAGCTCATCGGCGCCAATGCGGCGGTCGTCGAGATAGTACCGGCCTTGGCGATCGACGGTGACAACCAACGTCTCGCGGTCCTGCACGTCAATCGGCTTGGCGCTCGATTGCGGCAAATCCACCTGCACGCCCTGCGTCAGCAAGGGTGCTGTGATCATGAAAATCACGAGCAGCACTAGCGTGACATCAATGTATGGTACCACGTTGATTTCGCTCATCAGGCGCCGACGGCGTTGGCGATAGGGCTGCATCGTTTAGGTCCGCGCGAAAGTTTGGCGATGCAAAATGGCGGCGAACTCGTCCATGAAAATTTCGTAGCGCGACACCAGGCGCTCGACGTGATTCGAGTAGCGGTTGTACGCGATCACCGCCGGGATCGCGGCGAACAAACCGATCGCGGTCGCGATCAACGCCTCGGCGATGCCGGGCGCGACGTGGGCGATGGTCGGCTGCTGAATCGCGCCCAGCGAACGAAACGAATTCATGATGCCCCAGACGGTGCCGACCAGACCCACGTACGGGCTGGTCGAGCCGACGGTCGCCAGAAACGGCAGATGCATCTCGAGCTCGTCGATCTCGCGCGACAGCGCCACGCGCATCGCGCGCTGCACGCCTTCGAGCACCGCCGGCGGCTCGATACCGGGCTGGCCCGCGAGCCTTTTGAATTCGCGAAAACCCGAAACGAACAGGTTTTCCATGCCAGCCACCGCCGGGCCCTTGCCGCCCAACTCGCTAAACAATTGGTTGACATTGCCGCCCGACCAGAACTTGCCCTCGAAACGGTCGGCGGCACTGTACGCGCTGCGCAGCGCGAACCATTTACGAAAGATCATGGTCCAGGACACGACGGAGGCAAACATCAACAGCGCCATGACGATCTGCACCGGCAGGCTCGCATTCAGAATCAGCCCGAGCAGCGCCATGCCGTCCGGTGTAGTAACGACGTCCAAGTTCAGCCTCCGTTTAGTTTTGCGTACACCCGATCGGGGATCGGACAGGGAAC
>JBKHXU010000128.1:0-3203 GCA_046565865.1 Gammaproteobacteria bacterium
CACATGGCCGATCTCGACTACGGCGAGCTGCGCGTGTATCCCGGCAACTACGACGACTACATGACGGCGTCGACCCAGGCGCGCGAGCGGCTGCTGGCTGACAACGCGAAAAAGAAAGCGCAGATCGCGGACCTGCAGCAATTCGTCAGCCGCTTCTCGGCCAACGCGTCGAAGGCGCGCCAGGCGACCTCGCGCGCGAAGCAGATCGAGAAGATCAAGCTCGAAGACGTGAAGCCGTCGAGCCGCGTCAGCCCGTTTATTCGCTTCGATCAGGACAAGAAGCTCTATCGCCAGGCGCTCGAAGCCGAGGGCTTGAGCAAGAGCTATGGCGACAAGAATTTATTTCGCGGGCTCGATCTGCGGGTCGAGGTCGGCGAGCGTGTCGCCGTGATCGGGCCGAACGGTATCGGCAAGTCTACGCTGTTGCGCCTCCTGGTCGGCGATCTCGCGCCGGACAGCGGCCGGGTGAAGATGTCGGAGAGCGCCAGCATCGGCTACTTCGCGCAGGACCATGCCGCCGACTTCGACAGCGATCTCAGTCTCTTCGACTGGATGAGCCAGTGGGGCAAGCCGAGCGACGACGAACAGTCGATCCGCGCCGTGCTCGGGCGCATGCTGTTCTCGCGCGACGAGAGCGCCAAGTCGGTACGCGTGCTCTCCGGCGGTGAACAGGGGCGCATGCTATTTGGCAAACTAATCCTGCAGCGCGCCAACGTGATGGTGCTCGACGAGCCGACCAATCATCTGGACATGGAATCGATCGAGTCGCTGAACTTGGCGCTGGAAAACTATCCCGGCACGCTGATTTTCGTGAGCCACGACCGCGAGTTCGTGTCGTCGCTCGCGACCCGCATTCTGGAATTAACGCCCACGGGCATCGTCGATTTCAACGGCAGTTACAACGATTACCTGCGCAGCCAGGGCGTCGAATCCATTCCGGCCCCGGCCTACGGCGCCAAGCGCGCCGAGGCCAGCCGTTAACACCCCATCACTACAACCTGGAGTAACACCATGAGCAAAGGGATGGACAGTAAGAAGCAAGCCAAGAAACCGGCAACCCGCACCATGAAGGAAAAGCGCGCCGAGAAAAAGGCGAAAAAGGAAGCACGCGGTATCGGCAAGAAATAGCCGGGCGGCAGTGCGGACGGTGAACCAGCGCGGTTCCCGTCCCTTCCCCTCTTACTGCGAATAGTCGATCAACACGCCTTGCTTCAATAATTCCTGCCGCCGCGCCGCGTTGTAGGCGCTGCGGCTCGGATACTGCTCGTAATACTTCCCGCTTACATAGCGCAGCATTTCCTTGAAGTGAAAACGGTAGAGCATGCCGTCCATGCGCGCCTGCTCGCGGCCCTCGTTGAACAGCACGATGCCGGGGCGGTAACTGAGGTTGAGACGTTGCGCCCAGTGCTTGGGCGTTGTCTTGTTGCCGTCGATGTCGACGATGGGTTGGGTTGAGTAGGCGTCGAGACGAACGACGGTAAACGCCGCCAGCTCCGGTTGGACCTCGGGGTGATTGAGTGTCTTGGCGTGGAATTCATCGCAGTCGGCGCAGTGTTTGTCTTCGAACATCACAGCGAGCGGTTTGCGGAAGTTCGTGAAGTCCGTCATCGCGGCGAACCGCGGGTGGGCGCGGAACCGATACATGGGTTTGTGGTTGCGCGCTTCGAGAAAGCTCGCGAGCGTCTGTGTCTTGTAGTGGCGCCCCCGCACGTAGTCGAGCGCCTGGCGGAAACTTTCCGGTCTGCGGTAGCCGTTGAGTTTCAGCACCATCTTGCCGTCGGCGTCGAGAAAGATCACGGTGGGTGTGGCCACGACCCTCAACGTTTGCGCGACTTCCTGCTCCGTGTAGCTGTTGCCGTCAAGCCACTCGACTGTCTGGTCGCCGCGGATGTCGATTGCGATCACATCGAAATGCTGTTGGATGATTTTCTGCGTCGCGCCGGTGCGGAAATTTTCGTCCAGCAGGCGCGCGCAGTACGGACACTCCTTTAGATGCATGAATAACATCGCGTGCCGCCCTTGCGCCCCGGCCTCCTTGGCGTCGTCGCGCAACGCGAGGAAGCTTTGCTTGAACCACGGCGGCAACTCGTATGCGCGGCCGCCCTTCAGCGCCCCTGGCGAAGTTTGGGCGGCGGGCGCCGGGGCGGCAACCAGCGCGCCCAGGAGCATGACCGTACCAAGACACCGATACCAAAACGCGAGCATGCACGTCTCCTAGGGTTGTGAATTAAAAGCGAGTAAACCGTTCTTTCCGTTTGAGGGAAAGGTCGCCGCTTCATTCCGACACTCTCCCGGTGCAGATCAACGACGAACAGGGGTTTCAGTTGGTCATGGGGTTCAAGAACGACGATGGCCTGCGGACACACATCGTCTTGCATGGCTTCGTCGACAAAACCGGATTTTCGCGCGCGCTTTGCCGCCGGAAATTCCGGCCCGGGCAAAGCGCTTAGCTGCCAAAAAGCCGGCTTTTTGTTGTGCCATTCCGTGGCCGAATACATTCAGCGCCTGCGTCATCTTTACCGGCCGTCGGTTCAGCTAGCGTTGCCATCGGTCCCCGCGCGCAATACGGAAGAGTTCGCCTATATATCTGGAACGTGCCGATGGATCGCACGATAACGCTGTGCTCAAGGAGGAGAACTTCACATGCCGTTTTATTCACGCGTTGTAGTAATGGTCAGCGCCACGCTGGCCGTGGGCGTCCTTGCCTTCGCAACCCATGCCGCGGATCCCAGTCAGTTTCGGGTCTCCTTCGCGCCGCCAGCGCAGAACGATCGCGGTGTCACCCCGGCGCTGAAATCCGACTCCAGCGTCATCACGCTCTCCGCGCCGCCGCGCGATAGTGAAGAGGAAGGCCGTCGTCGGTTCGAGCCGGTGGCGGAATATCTGTCCAAAGCGATCGGCCGCCAAATCGTGTACCGCCATCCGGGCACGTGGGGCGTTTATCAGGGCGAGATGCAGAAAGGCGCGTACGACATCGTCTTCGACGGCCCGCACTTCAACGGCTGGCGCATGGAGCGGCTGCAACACGCCATCCTGGCCAAGGCCCCGGGGGATTTCTCGCAGGCGGTATTCGTGCCCAAAGACAGTTCCGTCACGACCATGAAGGCACTGATCGGCCGCACGATCTGCGCCCATGCGCCGCCCAACTTGGGGACGTTGGTGGTGCAGCGTACGTTCGACAACCCGTCGCGTCAGCCGGCGAT
>JBKHXU010000129.1:0-7111 GCA_046565865.1 Gammaproteobacteria bacterium
CTCCCACTCGTACACGCCGATGACGCAGTCGATCTTGAGGTCGCGGATGTAGATGAGATCCATGGATGCGGGCCCGGGCGGGCGGCCACTATAGCCAAAAACCGCGATAGTGTCTTGACGCCCCCATCGCTCTCGCTTACCAATAGCGCATGCTTTTCGTTTTGCTTCCGCTGCTGGGTTACCTGCTCGGCTCGCTATCGAGCGCGGTGCTCGTCAGCCGCACGCTGGGGCTCGCCGACCCGCGCACCACGGGTTCGCGCAACCCTGGCGCCACCAATGTGTTGCGCATCGGTGGCAAGCGCGCGGCGGTCCTGACGCTTGCGGGTGACGTATTGAAGGGCGTGGTCGCGGTCGTGATCGCACGGTTCGTTACCAACGACCCGACGGTGCTGGCCTCGACCGCGCTCGCCGCATTTCTCGGCCATCTGTATCCCGTGTTCTTCGGTTTTCGCGGCGGCAAGGGTGTCGCGACCGCGCTCGGGGTTTGGCTTGCGCTGGTCCCGGTCGCCGGCGCGCTGATGTTGGCGACGTGGTTGCTGGTGGCGCTGGTGTTCCGATACTCGTCGCTCGCCGCGTTGATCGCAGCCTTCATGGCGCCGCTGTATATATGGTGGCTTGTACCATTCGCCGCGTACGTCGTCGTCGCGGTCGCCATGACCGCGCTTTTAATTTGGCGCCACCGTTCCAACATTCGTAACCTTTGGATCGGCACCGAAACCAAAATCGGCGCCGCTAAACCGGCTCGAGCTCCGTAAGCCGCCAGCGCGGGCGCACGTTGAACGCAAGTTCGGTATGTTGCCCGGCGCACAAACGTAGGTACCCCGCATACGCGATCATCGCGCCGTTGTCGGTGCAAAATTCCAATCGCGGATAGTAAATGCGCGCGCCGCGCTTGGCCGCGATCTCGGCAAGCCGCGTGCGCAGCAGCCGATTCGCGCTCACGCCGCCCGCGATCAAGAGCCGCGTATGGCCGGTATCGGCGAGCGCGCGTTCGCATTTGATCGCGAGCGTATCGACCGCGGCGGTTTGAAACGCGGCCGCGATGTCGGCCGCGGTCTGCGCGTCGGTGCCAGCGGCTACGGTTTGGGCCACGGCGGTTTTGAGGCCGCTAAAGCTGAAATCGAGTCCAGGCCGGTCGACCATGGGACGGGGAAAGTTAAAGCGACCGGGCCGCCCGTTCGCCGCGAGCCGCTCAATCGCCGGTCCACCTGGGTACCCGAGCCCAAGCAGCTTCGCGGTTTTGTCGAACGCCTCGCCCACCGCGTCGTCGATCGACTCGCCGAGGATCGTATAGCGGCCGACCCGCTCCACATCGGCCAGCAGCGTATGTCCGCCCGACACCAGCAGCGCCAGGAACGGGAACTCCGGCCCCTCCGGTTCCAGTAGCGGCGACAGCAAATGCGCCTCCATATGATGCACCCCGATTGCCGGGATACCGCGTGCCAGGGCGAGGCTGCGCCCGAAGGCAGCGCCCACTAACAATGCCCCGGCAAGCCCCGGCCCGGCGGTGTACGCCACGGCCGTGATGTCGCCGACCTGTTTCTCGGCTGCCGTCAGCACCGTTTGAACCAGCGGCAGCAGCTTTTGCACGTGATCGCGCGAGGCGAGCTCCGGAACGACCCCGCCGTACGGTTGATGCAGCGCTATTTGCGAATAGAGTCGGTGCGCCAGCAGCCCTTTGGCGCCGTCGTAGAGCGCGACCCCGGTGTCGTCACAGGAGCTTTCGATGCCCAAGACCAACATGGGCCCTATAGTACCGCGCCGCACGGCCGCTTCCGACCGGAAAGCCCGGCTGTGTACAAAAGCGGGCGCCCCCATTAGAATCCCGCGCCTTGCTGCATAGGCCGCCGCGCGCTGCGCGGCGCTTTCGTTTAAGCCGAGGTACCGAACTGCATGCCATCCGTACGGGTAAAAGAGAACGAGCCATTTGAGCTGGCGCTGCGCCGGTTCCGCCGCTCCTGTGAGAAGGCCGGCGTGTTCACCGAGATGCGCCGCCGCGAGCACTACGAAAAGCCGACCGAGATTCGTAAGCGCAAGGCCGCCGCCGCCCGCAAGCGCGAACTGAAGAAAATCGCGCGCGCGAACAGCCGGCCCCGCATCGTCCCCGCGCCGTAATACTCCGCGCAGGTCCCGCCGTGAATCTCAAGGACCGCATCAAAGAAGACGTAAAGCAGGCGATGCGCGCCAAAGACCAGGCGCGCCTCGACGCCCTGCGCATGCTCGCCGCCGCGATCCAGCGACGCGAGGTCGATGAGCGCATCACGCTGGACGATACGCAAGTACTCGCGACCATCGATAAGCTCGTTAAGCAGGGACGGGAATCGGTCGAGCAGTACGAAAAGGGCGGTCGTGCGGATCTCGCGGCTAAGGAAAAGGCCGATATAGCCCTATTTCAAAGTTATTTGCCCGCCGCCCTAAGCGAAGCCGAGATCGATCAGCTCATCGCGGCCGCCATTCGCGATACCGGGGCCGCGTCCGTCAAGGACATGGGTAAGGTCATGGGCGCGCTTAAGCCCAAGCTTCAAGGGCGCGCCGATATGGCCCAGGTCGGGGCCCGCATCAAGGCACGGCTAAGCGGCTGATTTCTCCGTAGGTCCAACGGCGTCGTCGTGCCCGACGCGCGTGCCGGATAGAATACGGTCATGCCCGGTCGCATCCCCAAGGCGTTCATCGACGACCTGCTGTTGCGCATCGATATCGTCGAAGTGATCGACGCGCGCGTCCCGCTCAAGAAGGCCGGCAAAGACTACAAGGCCTGTTGCCCGTTCCACGACGAGAAGACCCCTTCCTTTACCGTTAGCGCCAGCAAGCAGTTCTATCACTGCTTCGGTTGTGGCGCGCATGGTACCGCCATCGGCTTCCTCATGGAGCACGAACGCATGAGTTTCCCCGAGGCGGTGTCCGAGCTGGCGGCACAGGCGGGCCTCAAGGTTCCGGAAGAAGCGATCGTGGGTGCGCCGAAGGCCGAAACCGGCGCCCAACTACTGACCGTGCTCAACGAGGCGGCGCGCTTCTACCGCAACCAGTTGCGCGAGCACCCGGCCGCTATCGACTACTTAAAGCGCCGCGGTTTGACCGGTGAGATCGCCGCCGACTTTGGTCTCGGTTACGCCCCCGACGGTTGGGATCACCTAGTGCGCGCCCTCGGCGGCACCGCCGCGCAGCAAGAGGTGCTGGTGCAGGCCGGGCTCGCCGCCCGCCGCGACGGCGGCGGAGTGTACGACCGCTTTCGCGGCCGCGTCATGTTTCCGATCCACGACTATCGCGGGCGCATCGTCGGCTTCGGCGGGCGCATCATCGACAAAGGCGAGCCCAAATATCTCAACTCGCCGGAAACGCCACTGTTCCAAAAGGGCCGCGAGCTATATGGCCTGTATCGGGCACGCGATGCGATCCGACGCGAGGAGCTCGTACTCATCGTCGAGGGTTACATGGACGTCGTTGCGCTTGCCCAAAGCGGCGTCGACTACGCTGTGGCGACGCTCGGGACCGCGACGACCCGCGACCATCTCGAACGCGTATTTCGCTTCGCCCCGCATGTCGTGTTCTGCTTCGACGGCGATCGCGCCGGCCGCGAGGCGGCGCGGCGGGCGATGGACGCGGCGCTGGCCGTGTTGCACGAGGGCCGCCAGGCAAGCTTCTTGTTTCTACCGGAAGGCGAAGATCCCGACACCCTGGTGCGCAAAGAGGGCGGCGATGCGTTTCGCGCGCGGCTTAAACGAGCGACGCCGCTGCCTGACTTCTTTTACCAGTCACTGGCCGCGGAGGTCGATTTAGGTCGCCTCGACGGGCGCGCGCGGCTGGTGGAACTCGCAAGACCCCAGTTGTCTAAGCTGCCCGCGGGCGTATTCCGGGAGTTGATGTGGGAACGTCTGGCCGCTATGAGTGGGGTCACCGTTAAGGATCCCGGGGCATCTGCGCCCGAACGTCCGGCCTCAGCCGGCGGACGACGCGGGGCCCAAGGCCCGCACCGGCCGCCCTCCATGGTTCGGATTGCGATCGGACTTTTGGTGCAGCACCCGGAGCTCGTGCGGCATGTGCCGGATCGGCGCGTGTTTCAGCCACTGGAGCAGCCGGGCGCGGAGTTGTTTTATACCCTGGTGGAGTTATTGCGCGCCAATCCCCATCTAAATACCGCCGCGGTGGTAGAGCACTTCCGCGACACGGCCGACGAACAGGCGATAGCCAAACTGGCTGCCTGGAACCATGCTGCGGTTCAAGGCGATGCCGAGGCCCAGTTTTTGGGGGTTATTGGTCAAATGCGCCGCGCCGCCGCGGCGGCGGAGGCCGAACGCTTGTTGCGCAAGCCTGACCTGTCCGCGGCCGAAAAGGCCGAGTTAGCGCGCCTTCTTGCGGAAAAGTCGCGAACGGGGGTTATGCCCCGATAATCGCCACGAATTGGCTGAAATCCTGGGCCCGACCTAGGCTCTAAGCTATACTGAACGGCTTTATTTCCACGAATCCCTTACCGGACGACATATGGATCAAGAGACACAACGCTCGCAGCTCAAGAAGCTCATTATTCAGGGTAAAGAGCAGGGCTTCCTGACCTATCGCGAGATCAATGACCATCTGCCCGAGGAGGTGCACGACACCGACCAGATCGAGGCGGTGGTCAATATGATCAACGATATGGGTATCCAGGTGTACGACGAGGCACCGGACCCGGACACGTTGTTGCTTAAAACCGAACCGACCCCGGCCGAGGAAGACGAAGAGGTCGCGGAAGAGGCGGAGCAGGTGCTCGTCTCCGCGGTGGATAGCGAATTCGGCCGCACCACCGATCCGGTGCGCATGTATATGCGCGAGATGGGTACGGTCGAGCTACTGACGCGCGAGGGCGAAATCGACCTTGCCAAGCGTATCGAAGACGGCGTGCGCCAGACCACCGAAGCCATTGCCGCCTGCCCAGCCGCGATCGAGGAAGTCGTGCGCATGATGGACCTGGTCGAGGCGGACCAGATGCGCCTGACCGATCTCGTGGTCGACTTCGTCGACCCGAATGCGGCCGACATGCCGCTGCCCGAAATCACCCCCAAGACCCCGGGCGCGGCCGCCGAGTCGGACGATGACGAATCGGACTCAGGCGGCGGCAGCGCGGACGCCGACGAAGAGGGCGGCCCGAATCGGGAAGAGGCGCTCATCCGCTTCGCGCGCATCCGCAAACTGCATAACAATTTGCTGAAGACGGCCGAAAAGAAGGGCTCCGATAGTCCGGAGCTCAAGCGCGTGCAGAAGAAGCTGGCCGACGAGTTCATGCAGATCAAATTCGTCTCCAAGCAGATTAACCGCCTGGTCGAATACGTGCGCTCGCTCGTCGATCAGGCGCGCGCGCACGAGAAGGTGATCATGGATATCTGCGTCGCCAAGGCACGCATGCCGCGCAAGACTTTTATTAAGATCTTTCCCGGCAACGAAACCAATCGCCGCTGGGTCAAGCGTGCGGCCAAGGCCGAAGGCGCCAACACCGCGGTTATCGAAAACCATGCCGAGGAGATTCTCGCGGCGCAGGACAAGCTAAAGCAGATCGAGGAGCGCGCGGGTTTGCCGATTGCGCAATTGAAAGAGGTCAATCGCCGCATGTCGATCGGCGAGGCCAAGGCGCGGCGAGCGAAGAAAGAGATGGTCGAGGCCAACCTGCGCCTCGTGATCTCGATCGCCAAGAAGTACACCAACCGCGGCCTACAATTCCTCGACCTTATTCAGGAAGGCAACATCGGCCTGATGAAGGCGGTCGACAAGTTCGAATACCGTCGTGGCTACAAGTTCTCGACCTACGCCACATGGTGGATCCGCCAGGCCATCACGCGTTCCATCGCGGATCAGGCGCGCACCATCCGCATTCCGGTGCACATGATCGAGACCATCAATAAGCTGAACCGCATCAGCCGCCAGATGCTCCAGGAAATGGGGCGCGAGGCGACGCCGGAAGAGCTCGCCGAGCGCATGGACATGCCCGAGGACAAGATTCGCAAGGTGCTGAAGATCGCGAAGGAACCGATCTCGATGGAGACGCCCATCGGCGATGATGAGGATTCGCACTTGGGCGATTTTGTCGAAGACGCGAACACCGTTGCCCCGCCCGAAGCCGCGACCGGCGCGGGTCTCAAGAACGCGACGCTCGAAATCTTGAACACGCTAACGCCGCGCGAGGCGAAGGTGTTGCGCATGCGTTTCGGCATCGGCATGAACACCGACCACACACTGGAAGAAGTCGGCAAACAGTTCGACGTCACCCGCGAACGCATCCGCCAGATCGAAGCCAAGGCGCTGCGCAAGCTACGCCACCCGAGCCGTTCGGAGCATCTGCGCAGCTTCCTCGACTAGTTGGTCGTAAGGGTGTTCGCTCTAACAACGGGCCGGTACAATACCGGCCCGTTGCTTTTGGGCCTGTAGCTCAGTTGGTTAGAGCGGAGGACTCATAATCCTTTGGTCCCAGGTTCAAGTCCTGGCGGGCCCACCATTTCACGTGGCGGTCGCTGTTCTTTTTTCGCCGAACGCATGCGTCGGCACCCGTTCCGCAACCCTCAGGATTTCTGTTCCGGGACGTCAAACGCGATCGACGGGCGCGTGCGATTGCCTTCCTCGATTTTTTGAATCGCGGTTTCCGCTTCCGCGCTCAGACGATCCAGCTCGAGTACGGTACTCGCCATTTGCGGCAACGCCTCGACGCGAAAGCGGGAGACATCGTCCATCGCGCTCTTAATATTCCCAAAGGCTGACTTGAGCGCCTCCAAGTCGATTTGCGCCGACGCCGCCTGTTTGTGAATGGCCGCACCTTGGTTTTTGAGGCGCTCGGCGGTGCCCTTGATCAGGTCCGATGTCGTTTGATTGACCGACTGTACTTTGTCGAGCACTGCCTGCTGATTCGCGAGGGCCATGGCCACAGTCGCGCCGACTTCGAGCGCGGTTACGGTGACGTTCAGCGCCCGGTTCACGCCCCTAATCAGCTCTTGGTTGTTGCGAATAATGATCTCGCTTGCGAGCACACCTTGCTGATGCACCGCAAGCTGCTGCTGCAGATCGATGATGCGTTGGCGCAGCGGGAATAGCAGCTCTTCGGCGATAAACTTGTGCCGCGGGTCGGTCGCAGATACGTCAGTTTTAAGTT
>JBKHXU010000130.1:0-10243 GCA_046565865.1 Gammaproteobacteria bacterium
CGGCCGATCCCGATATCGGACTGTTATTGCCGTGTAACGTAGTCGTGCGTGAGGAGGACGACAAATCCGTCACCGTCGGCTTCATGGATCCGATCGCGGTGTTGAAGCTCACCGACAATCCGCAGGTGGCAGAGCTGGCGCGCGAGGTGCGCGGCAGGCTAGAGCGCGTGCGCGACAAGCTGCACTGATACTAACTACTCAGGCGCTCCTGAAGTCAGTGTCATTTCGAGGCGCCGTAGGCGACGAACGATACCCTACGCCTTATTCTCCGATACGGAGATTGTTTCCCGCCACACTCCGCCAGTGCCCGCCAGCGCCCCGCCCAGCCGAATCGCTATCTATACTAGATGGGCACAGGCCCAGGGGGATCCATGAATTTACGCCGGCCGGAAACGTCATTGAGTTTAGGGGTTGGGCTCGGTTTCACCGTCGTTTTATTGCTCCTGATCGCGCTGACGACTGTCGGCCTAGTACAGATGGCGGATATCAACCAACGCATGGAGTACATCGCCAAGGAGAACAACGTCAAGGTGGCGTTAGCGCACGAAATGAAGGATTCGCTGCGCGACCGCGCCGTAATCACCCATACCATCACGCTCCTGACCGATCCGTTCGAGCAAAATTTGGAATATGACGCTTTCCACACCCTCGGCGGTGCGTTTATGCAAGCGCGCGACCAGTTGGAGGCGATGCCACTGCGACCGCAGGAAGCACAATCGCTAAGTCGCATACGCGCGCTTGGCGGCAAGACCCAGCCGCTGGTGATCCAGGCGGTGGAAATCGCGATGAAGGGCAAGAGCGCCGAGGCGCGCGAGATCCTGCGTCACGAGGTGATTCCGGCGCAAAAACTGATCGCACTAGAAATCAACGAGCTGCTTCGGCTGCAACAGCAGGAAACCGACGCCGCGGTAACGGAAGCGACCACGGCGTACCGAAACACGCGCATGTTGATGATGCTGTTCGGCGGTGCGGCCGCCCTCATCGGCCTCGCTATCGCCGTGGTAGTGATCCGTAACGCCAGCCGCCAAGCGCAATCGCTGCAACACCAGGCCATGTTCGACAACCTCACCAACCTGCCGAATCGTGCCCTGTTTTCCGACCGCTTGCAGCAGGCGATCCTGGTCGGGCGACGCGAGAAGCAGGCATTCGCATTGATCGCCATGGATCTCGATCGTTTCAAGGAAATCAACGATAGCCTCGGGCATCACGTCGGCGACCAGGTGTTGGCGCAGATCGCGAGCCGTACGCGCGCGTGCCTGCGCGAGTCGGACACCGTGGCGCGCATGGGCGGGGATGAGTTCACGTTGTTGTTGCCGACCGTGACCAAGATCGAGGGCGCGGAGGCGGTGGCGAAAAAAATATTGGCGGCGTTCAAGGAGCCGATGAACATCGGCGGCAGGCAACTCGACATCGGCGCGAGCCTCGGCATCGCCATGTTCCCGCAGCACGGCGAGGACGCCGACAAACTGCTGCGCGAGGCCGACGTCGCGATGTACGACGCCAAGCGCTCGCACGGCGGGTTCAAGGTCTACAGCCCCGAGCTGGACCAAAATGCCGACGATCGCTTGATGCTGCAGACCGATCTGCGGCGCGCGATCGCGAACGACCAGTTGGTGCTGCACTACCAGCCAAAGATCGATTTTCACACGGATCGCATCAGTGGCGTCGAGGCGCTGGTGCGCTGGCAGCATCCGACGCACGGATTGATTTCTCCCGACAAGTTCATTCCGCTGGCCGAAGCCAGCGGCTTGATCAAGCCGCTGACGTACGCAGTGTTGCGCATGGCGCTGCGCCAGTGCGAGGTGTGGGACCGAGACGGTTTGCCGTTTTCGGTGGCGGTGAACATCTCCGCGATCAACATTCAAGATCCGGAATTTCCTGACCAGGTGGCGGTGCTGCTCAAGGAAGCGGCGGTGCCGGCAACCCGCCTTGAGCTGGAGGTGACCGAGACCGCGGTCATGACCGAACCGGTGCGCGCGGTCGAATGCATTAAGAAGCTGCGTACCCTCGGGGTGCAGGTCGCGATCGACGACTTCGGCACCGGCTATTCGTCGATGGCATACCTCAAGGAACTGCTGGTAGCGAAGATTAAAATCGACAAATCGTTCGTCAAAGACATGGTCGCCAATCACCACGACGCCGTCATCGTGCGCTCTACCGTCGAACTCGGGCACAACCTCGGCATGAAGGTAATCGCCGAGGGCGTGGAGAACCAGGTGGTGTGGGACAAACTGAAGGCGCTCGGCTGCGATTCGGCGCAGGGCTACTACATGGGGCGCCCGGTGGCGGCAGACAAGTTCATAGAATGGCTGCGCCAGTCACGCTGGGGGATGCAACCGCGGCACGCCCCCACCGGCGCCGCGAGTCGCGCGTGACCGAAAAGCCGTATCGCTAACGGTCGTTGCCGGCATCGCGCGTGGCGATGCGGCGCAAACGGCTTTCATTCAGTACCCGCATATGCTGTTTGCTGACGGTGATGATGCCCTCGGCCTTCAGCGACTGAATAATACCGTTCACCGTCTGGCGTGCCGCGCCGATGATATTCGCCAGCTCTTGCTGTGTCAGCGGCACCCCAAGATCGACCGCTTGATTACCGATGTGTTCTCCATAGCACGTGCTCATGTGCAGGATGACGCGCGCGACGCGCGCCCCCATGTCGGCCGCCGCGAAGCTTGAAAGTTTCTCGTTGGTTTCATCCAACCGGAAGCACAGCGCCTCGATCACGTACTGTGCGGCGCGAAAGCGCGTCGCCAGAAACGCCAGAAACCGCTCGCGTGGCACGGCGCAGACGACGGAGTCCTCGCTCGCCTGTGCGGCGCACGTGCGTAGCCGCTCTCCGCCGCCCAGCATGGTCTCGTGTATGCCGATGATTTCGTTCTGGCCGTGGAAGAACAGCAGCACCTGCGTGCCGTGCGCTGAAGAGCGATACACCTTCACCTGCCCGCTTTCCAACAGATAAACCAGGGACGCGAGCTCGCCGACTTGAAACACGTACGCCGACTTCGCTACGTGTTGCCGTCGCCCGAGCTTGGTGAGATCGGCCGCGTCGCTTCGCGCCGAGCGTGGCATGGGGCCTTTGTGAGTTACGAGCTTTTGTTCCATATAACGGGCTGACGGCGCTCCATTGTCGGTTGTTCCACAATATGCGCGACGAGATGCTGCTGGAGGTAATTCGTTACGAATTAGTTACCTCGTGCGGAAATGTAGTGCAGCGCATCAGTTCTGACAAATAAACCCGTGACATAAATATTCTGCATTGTGTCCGTTTGGCGACACGTCGGGGCAGTCGAGGCTGGTAGCTTCTGGGCGCCCGCAAGGGTCGTATGTCCGCGTTGTTTGTACCCAGTTGTTGAATCGATCAACGAAATGGAGGCAAGCATGACGACGGTGATCCCCTTCTCGCGTCTTGTCGCTGCCGTTGGACTCTTGAGTCTGGGTCTGTTTACGGCATCCGCGACCGCAGCGACCGTCAGTTATACGCTGTATATGACGGAGAAAGACAAAACCATAACCATCCCTTTGGCCAGCACCAACTACACCCGTACGTTCTGGGTTGAGGGTTACACGACAACCTCGGGCGCGGTGCCGGACGTCGGCGGCGTCACGCTGACGGCGAACGAGGGTGATACGGTCAATATCACGCTCATCAACCAGACCACGCAGGCGCACGATTTCCTCATCCAGGGAACCTCGGTGCCGCGCGCGAGTGTCGCCGCCGGGGCGACGCGGACCGTGACGTTTACGGCGCCGGCCGCGGGCAACTACATCTATCACGATCCGCTGGTCGATTCGCGGACCACCGCCGAAAACCGCGCGGCCGGAATGGCGGGCGCGCTGATCGTCTATCCGATCGGCCAGACGGCCGGCGCGGCCGGCAATCTCTGGGCCAATGGTCCGAACTACGACTACGACTTCACCTGGGTGCTGTCGGATTTCGACAAGCGCTGGAATGCCGCGGCCAAGACCAATACCGCGGCGCCGAAGCCGTACAAGGCGACGTATGCGTTCATCAATGGCGACTTCGGCACGCACTCGATGCACAACGCCAAGACCTCGCCGGTGTCGAAGGTCGGCGATACGGTCGCGATTCGGCTGATCAACGTCGGCATGATTCCGCACCCGGTCCACTTTCACGGTTATCACGGGAGTGCGTTTCGGGTGAACAATCAACAGCAGACCCGCGTCGTCGAAAAGGACGTGGTCGACGTGCCGCCCATGGGCACGGTGGACTTGATTTTCCACATCGACCAGAAAGGTCTGTATATCGTGCACGACCATACGGGAATGATGGTGACGCAAGACGGTATCTACGCCGAAGGCATGATCGCGATGTTCGATGTGTGCAAGAAGCACGGCGGCCTCGTATCCGGCGATCCCTACTGCCCGGTGCATACGATCGGTGTCCCTGGTGGTGGATGGGGCGGCGGCTGGGGCGGCGGCTGGGGCCGCTAACCGCGTTTCCGACTTGCGTTTAACCCGATTTCGTGGAGGTTTGAATCATGCAACGCTTTAAGACAGCCTTGAGACGCGCGGCCCTTGCCGGCGTCGGCGCGCTGGTGTGCGTTCCGGTGTACGCCGCGGTCACGCCGGTGCTCGTAAAACAGTCGGTCGACCTCACCTACCGCAGCGTGACGATGCGAAATGTGGTAACCGGAGCCAATCAGTCGATCACCATGTGGACCTTCTCCGATTCCACGGGCAGCCGCTGGGGTGGAGGCAACAGCGGTTTCAGCGACAACAACGCACCGTTCCCGGGGCCCGTGCTCGTGTTCCGCGAGCAGGACAGCGTGGAATATACGTTCAACGACACGTGCCCGTGCGAATGGCGTTCGAGCAGTCACCCGTATGCCGGTCACACGATCCACCTGCACGGCTTGGATGTGAACACCTTGAACGACGGCGTCGGCGAGACCTCGTTCAGTGTACTGCCCGGTCAGAGCTACGCCTACAAGATGGCGACACGCGGCGCCGGTTCGTACGTGTACCACTGCCACATTCACACGGTGTTGCACCAGCAGATGGGCATGTACGGCGGGATCATCGTCACGCCGGCGGACAGCAACGACCAGAACCGGCCGTTCACCGGCAGCCCCGATACCTTTGCCAAGCAGTACTACTGGATCACGGCGGAGGTGGATAAGGTATGGCATGACAAGGCCGCCCGGGGCGACTTCGGCGACTCGTCGCAGTTCTCGTATTTCACCCAGTACGACCCGCAGCACTTTCTGCTCGCGAACTATCTGATTGACGTGGACACGCTCGGCGCGGGCACCAGTACGCCGGGCCGCGGTCAGGTGCGCAATACGGTGAATGGTGTGACCGGCGGTGCGGGTCAAACGATTCTGATCCGCGTCGGCAATCTCGGCTACTTAAACCATCGGGTCAGCTTCGGTGGGTTGAAGTTCGACGCCGTTGCCACCGATGGCAAGCCCATGCGTGACATGAATGGGAACCTCGCACCAATGACAGGACTGACCAGCATCCAATACGCGCCAGGCGAGCGCTACGACCTGTTGCTGCGGCTGCCCTCTACCCCGGGCACGTATACCGGCAAGGTGGAGTATCTCGACACGACGACACAGGCAATCGCCGCCGGCGGTAAGGCGGTCATGACGCAAACGATTACGGTCCAGTAATCGGCTCCGCTTTCCCGCCCGGCGTTCAGCGCCGGGCGGGACGTTTTTTCAGCGCTTGCAATTGCATACAGTGACCTCTGGTTCTCCGGGTCTGCCCGCCATGCGATTTTTATCTGGCCTCGTGATCGCCGCCGTCCTGTCACCTCCGATTCATGCTGCGTCGTGGCCGCCGCTCAAGCCGCCCGATCCGCTCAAGGTCGATTGGGTGCTGAAACAAACGCTGATCCGCTATCCCGAGGTGCACGCCCATCACCGGCGCTACCTCGCCGCGCTCGAACGCGCGGTCGCGGCCGAGCGCAGCGGGCGCGCGACCGCAGTGGATCGGCAGGACGCCGAACTCGCGCGCTTGCACGCGGTGGAGCATCACTTGGACCTCGAATGGCAGGCGCGCAATGCCTACTATGATTACTGGTTGGCCGCGCGTGCCGTCGAGGTAATCACCGAACGCAAGCGCCTGTGGGACGCCTACATCCCCGCCGGCAAGGCGCGCATGCACCGAGGCGCCGACGAGGCGCGCGATTTCGCGCTCGAGAGTGCGCGGCTGTATACGTTGCTGCTGGCGCAGGAGCAGGAGCGCGCCCAGGCGGCGTTGCGCCTGAACGTGCTGCTCGATCGCAGCCTCGACGAGACGCTGACGCTTCCCGACCCCGGACCGCGCAGTGTATTACCGCCGGATCGCCAGGCGCTCGTCGAGCAGGCGCTGAAGGACGGGATCGGCATGCGCCTCGCGCACGCCGAAGTCGAACGGGCGAATGCGCTGGTGGAAGCGTTGCGCGCCGGCACGCGCAATGACGAGACTTTGGAAGCGGCACTGCACGAACTGGCCGGGGTGCAAGATCGACGCCGCGCCGTCGGCGCGCAGGTTGTGCGCGATGTTATGGCGGCGCACGATCGCGCCCGCGCCCGCGCCGAGGCCATGACGCTCTACGAACGCGATGTGATGCCGCGTCTCGACCAGGTCGTGAAGATGACGATGGCCGGCTATCAGGCCGGCCGCGTCGAGATCGCGCGCCTGCTCGACGCGCACGACGCTCGGTTCAACGCCGAACTCGAAACCGTCAAGCTGCGCGCGGACTATGAGAAGGCGCTGACCGACCTGGCACGGGTACTCGGACGGTTGTCGCCCGAACAGGAACGGAAACTGGCGCGCCGACCCCTCAACATCGGCGGGAGCGCAAAATGACCGCAAACCTCAAGGCATACATGACTCGCAGCAGCGCCATCATCGTCGCCGTACTCGCCGGCCTTGTCGTGGGTGCGTCGCTTACCTATCAACTGGTCGACGGCAAGCCGAAGGAGACCGCCACGCCCGAACGCAACGTGCTTTACTACCGCAACCCGATGGGCACCGGGCACCTGTCCGACAAGCCGATGAAAGACGAGATGGGCATGGACTACATCCCGGTCTACGCCGATGAGCCGGGTGCGGTCGCGGAGGCCGGCGTGATTCGCATCGACCCCGCGATGGCGCAGAACATCGGCGTGCGCACGGCGGCGGTCACCAAGGGCAGCCTCGCCAGTGAGATTTCGGCGAACGGCGTGCTGGCGCTCGACGAAGCGGGCGTCGGCATCGTTACCGCGAGGGTCAACGGCTATATCGAAAAGCTGCATGTCGCCGTTGTCGGCCAGAAGATTCGCGAGGGCGAGCCGCTGTTCGAGCTGCACAGTCCGGACCTCATCGCCGCGCTGGAAGAGTATCTCTCCGCGGTGCGCTATCAGGAATCGCTGCCGCTCGGCGGTCACCAGACGCTGCATCGCAATGCGACCGACATGGTGGTCGGCGCTCACAAGCGGCTCGAGCTGCTCGGCCTCGATCGGAGTCAGATCAGGCAAGTGCAGGCCCAAGGCGGCGTGCCGCGCGTCATCGCGATCAATGCCACCCAGAACGGTATTGTGCTGAAAAAGACCGCGACCGAGGGCGGCTACGTTACGCCGGGCATGGAGCTATTCACCATCGCCGATCTTTCGCGGCTCTGGGTGCTGGCGGATGTCTATGCCGCCGACTTCGCCGCGGTGCGCCCGGGCCAGACCGCGATCGTGGAGATTCAGGGCTTGCCCGGCAGAACCTTTCGCGGCAAGGTCGATTTCATCTATCCCACGCTCGCCGCTGAGACGCGAACCGCCAAGGTCCGCATCGTGCTCGACAACCGGCAAGGTATGTTGCGCCCGGACATGTACGCCAGCGTGACCATCCAAGGCGCCGCGCAGAAACCGCGGTTGCTGGTGCCGAAGTCCGCGGTGCTGCGCACCGGCAAGCAGGATCTAGTGATCGTCGCCGCCGGCGCGAACCGCTACCGCCCGCAACCCGTGCGCCTCGGCGGTGAGACGCGCGAGCACTACGCCGTGCTCGAGGGTGTGAAGGAGGGTGACAGCGTCGTCACCTCGGCGCAGTTCCTGCTCGACTCCGAGAGCCGGATTCAGGAGGCGGTAAACAAGATGCGGCAAGACGATGTGCAGGCCGCAGCGCCTGCGTCGCCGCCGCATGAACATCCGGCTGGTCACAAACCGGCGGCGATGGCAAACGATAAGCCCAAACAGGCCGGTGGCGATAAAACGAAAACGCCAACCGCGGCGCACGATCACGGACACCATCAGCACCACTAGGACATCGTCATGTTGGATCGTCTGATCGATGTCTGCGTCCGCTACCCTATCGTCGTTCTGATCGTCACTGCGGTCGTCGCGGTGGCGGGCGCGTATGCAGTGGTGCAGACGCCAAAGGATGCGATTCCCGATCTGTCCGACGTACAGGTCATCGTCTACACCGAATATCCCGAGCAGGCGCCGCAGATCGTCGAGGCGCAGGTCACGTATCCGCTGACCACCGCCTTGCGCGGCGTGTCCGGCGCCAAGGCCGTGCGCGGGTATTCGCTGTTCGGCGTGTCGTTCGTGTACGTGATCTTCGCCGACGGCACCGATCCCTACTGGGCGCGCTCGCGCGTACTGGAATATTTGAATCAGGCGACGCGCCGGCTGCCCAAGGGCGTGGTGCCGACACTCGGTCCCGACGCGAGCGGGGTCGGTTGGGTGTATCAATACGCGCTGGTCGATAAGAGCGGCCAGCACGATTTGGCCGGGCTGCGCAGCCTGCAAGATTGGTATTTGCGCTACGAGCTGCAAGCGGTTCCGGGCGTGGCCGAGGTCGCCAGCGTCGGCGGGTTCGTGCGCCAGTATCAAGTCGAGATCGACCCGGTGCGGCTCGCCGCGCACGGCATTCGCATCGAGCAGGTGCGGCAGGCGATCGCACGCAGCAACAACGACGTCGGCGGGCGCGTGATCGAGCTGGCCGAGACCGAGTTTATGGTGCGCGGGCTCGGCTACATCCGCTCGGTCGCCGATATCGAATCCATCGCCGTCGTCGCCGACGCGCGCGGGGTTCCGGTGCGGATCGCCGATCTCGGGCGCGTCACCATCGGCCCCGAGGCGCGGCGCGGCATCGCCGAGCTGAACGGCGAGGGCGAGGTCGTGGGCGGCATCGTCGTCATGCAAAACCGCCAGAACGCCCAGGCGGTAATTCGCGCGGTGAAGCAACGCCTTGCCGAGTTGACGCCGGGCCTGCCGGCGGGCGTCGAGATCATCACGGTCTACGACCGCTCGACGTTGATCGACCGCGCCATCACGACACTCAGCCGCACGTTGATCGAAGAGATGATCGTGGTCGCGCTGGTATGCGCGCTGTTTCTCTGGAACGTGCGCTCGCTCGCGGTCGCGCTGGTGGTGCTGCCGCTCGGCATCTTGATCTCGTTCGCGGTGATGTACCTGCAAGGCATCAACGCCAGCATCATGAGCTTGGGCGGTATCGCCATCGCCATCGGCGCCATGGTCGATGCCGCGATCGTCATGATCGAGAACGCGCACAAGCGTTTGGAGCGCGACGGCGAGCGGCGTCCGGCACGCGAGGTGGTACTCGCCGCCGCCAAGCAGCTTGGCCCGCCGCTGTTCTTCGGGCTCTTGATCGTCACCGTGTCGTTCCTGCCGGTGTTCACGCTCGAAGCGCAGGAGGGCCGCCTGTTCGCGCCGCTGGCGTATACCAAGACCTACGCGATGGCGGGCGCGGCGCTGCTATCGGTGACGCTGGTGCCGGTGCTGATGGTGTATTTCATTCGCGGGCGCGTGCGCCCGGAGCGTGACATCCCCGTCAATCGCTTTCTGCAAGACCGTTACCGCCGCCTCATCGATGCCGTGCTGAGCCGCAAGCGCGCGACGCTCGTCGTGGCCGGTGTCGTCATGCTGATCACGCTGTGGCCGGCGACGCGGTTGGGCAGTGAATTCATGCCGGCGTTGAACGAAGGCGATCTCCTGTACATGCCGACCACGTTTCCCGAGGTCTCGACCACCAAGATCAAGGAGATCCTGCAACAGAGCGACCGCATCATCCGCCGCTTCCCCGAGGTCGAAAGCGTGTTCGGCAAGGCCGGGCGTGCGGACACCGCGACCGACCCGGCGCCGCTGATGATGCTGGAGACGACGATCCAGCTAAAAGACAAGAGCGAGTGGCGCGCCGGCATGACGCTGGAAAAACTGATCGACGAGCTCGATCGCGCCGTGAGGTTTCCGGGCGTGGCCAATACCTGGACCATGCCGATCCGCGCGCGCATCGACATGCA
>JBKHXU010000131.1:0-1732 GCA_046565865.1 Gammaproteobacteria bacterium
TTCGTCTGGTACCGAGCCGCGCCCGATACGCGTGTCGGTGAAGCCTGGCGCGCGTTCTGGCGCGGCGCCGACGAAATCCCGTGGCGCAGCATTTGGCTTACGGCGGCGTTTCTCATCGTGCTCGTCAGCATCGGCGTGCAGCTCGCGCCGTACTATCACTTGCTCGGCACCGATCAGGTCGGCATCGACGTGCTGTACAAGTCGCTCAAGAGCGTGCGTACCGGGCTCGTCATCGGCACGCTGACGACGTTGGTGATGTTGCCGTTCGCGCTGTTGCTCGGCGTCATGGCCGGTTACTTTCGCGGCTGGGTCGACGACATCATCCAATACACGTATACGACATTGAGCTCGATCCCGGGTGTGCTCCTCATTGCCGCCGCCATCTTGAGTCTGCAGGTGTACATGGCGAACCACCCGGAGTCGTTTGATAACGTCGCGGCGCGCGCCGATACGCGTCTCTTGTTCCTGTGCATCATTCTGGGCGTCACCAGTTGGACCAGCCTGTGCCGCTTGCTGCGCGGCGAGACGCTGAAGCTGCGCGAGGTCGACTACATCGAGGCCGCGCGCGCACTCGGGGTGCCGAGTTTTCGCATCATGACGCGGCACCTCTTTCCCAACGTCATGCACATCGTGCTCATCACCGTGGTGCTCGACTTCAGCGGCCTGGTGCTGGCGGAGGCGGTGCTGTCGTACGTCGGCGTCGGTGTCGATCCGAGCATGGACAGCTGGGGCAATATGATCAACAGCGCGCGCCTGGAAATGGCGCGCGATCCGATGGTGTGGTGGAGTCTCGCGGCCGCGTTCGTGTTCATGTTCGGCCTCGTGCTCGCGGCCAATCTTTTTTCCGATGCCGTGCGCGACGCCTTCGATCCGAGGTTGCGCACATGAGCGAGGTCGTGCTCAAGGTCGAGGGCCTGAAGACGTGGTTCCACACGCCGGAGGGCGTTGTGCGCGCGGTCGATGGGGTCAGCTTCGACATCCGCGCGGGCGAGACGCTGGCGCTGCTCGGTGAATCGGGGAGCGGCAAGTCGATCACCGCGTTATCGCTGTTGCAGCTGGTACCCGAGCCCGCCGGTCGCATTGTCGCCGGCCAGGCCTGGTTGCGCGGCGAAGATATCCTCGCGCTACCGGAGCGCGCCATGCGTCGTGTGCGTGGCCGGCGTTTGGCGACGATCTTCCAGGAGCCGCAGACCTCGCTCAATCCGGTGATGACGGTGGGGCTGCAAATCCACGAGGCGCTCGCGGACCGAACGCTGACCCGCGATACGGCCCGCGCGCGCGTGGTCGAGCTGCTGGAATCGGTTGGTATTCCGGACGCACGACGCCGTTACGACGCGTATCCGCATCAGCTATCGGGCGGCATGAAACAGCGGGTGATGATCGCCATGGCGCTCGCGGCCGAGCCGGACGTGCTGATCGCGGACGAGCCGACGACGGCGCTCGACGTCACGACCCAAGCGCAGATCTTGAAGCTGCTCAAGGCGCTGCAGCGTAAAACCGGCACCGCCATTTTGCTCATCACGCACGATCTTGGCGTGGTATCGGAAATGGCCGATCAAGTGGCGGTGATGTATGCCGGGGTCGTGGTCGAAAATGCGCGGGCGCGCGATTTCTTCGGCGCGCCGCGCCACCCGTATTCGCAAAAACTGTTCCGCTCGCTGCCGTCGCGGCTGAAACGTGGCGCCGCGCTCGATGTCATCCGCGGCAGTGTCCCACGTCTGACCCAGGCGTT
>JBKHXU010000132.1:0-22169 GCA_046565865.1 Gammaproteobacteria bacterium
AATAATCCTCGTCTTCATCGGCGTCAAAATGCTGATGCCCGATATCTAAACAGTGAGTCTCTGGCTACGCCGCCGGTTGGGCGGGTCGACTGATAACGTTTAACGTTCTAACGCTAATACGCGACCCGCCGCACGGCGTGTGCGCTGACTTAGGCCGGTTGCGGCACCAACGTGTACGAGCGCAGCTTGAGCGCGAAGTCCCGAAGCGCCTGAATACCCGTCTGCTCCGCTTGGTGACACCACTCCTCGATGGCGTGGCGCAGGTGTTCCTGTGTGGCCGCCGAACGTTGCCAGATATCGGCAAGCTTTTCCTTCATGGCGTATACGGTGCGCAGGCGCGCGCTATGGGCGAGCACATTCTGCAACCGCGTCCGGCTGGCCTCATCGAGCAGCGCCGGTTCGCGGACCAATAGGCGCTTGGCGCGCTTGAAAAGGGTCCAGGATTCGCGATCCGCCGGCTCGATCTTTTGCAGCTCCTCGCGATGGACGTGGTGCACCACGTCGCGCGCGAACTGCGCCATCACGTGAAAGCGGCCGGTGATGACGGCTTTGACGGTATCGAAGTCGATATGCTGCTTGGCGGTATCGCAAGTAAGCTCGGGCGGTATCTTCTTCACGCGGGCTAAGCCCAAGGTTTCGAACGTGCGAATATAAAGCCAGCCGATGTCGAACTCCCACCACTTCGACGACAGCTTGGCCGAGCTCGGAAAAGTGTGATGGTTGTTGTGCAGCTCTTCGCCGCCGATGATGATGCCCCAGGGAACGATATTGGTGCTGGCATCCGCGACCTCGTAGTTGCGATAACCCCAATAGTGACCGATACCGTTAATCACCCCAGCGGCGAAAAACGGAATCCACATCATCTGCACCGCCCAAATAGTCAAGCCGATCGGCCCGAACAGTAGCAAGTCGGTCACCAGCATTATGACTACGCCCTTGCCGTTGTGGCGTGTGTACAGATTACGCTCGATCCAGTCGTCAGGTGTGCCATGGCCATACTTCGCCATGGTTTCTTTGTTACGGGATTCTCGACGGTAGTACGTCGTTCCGTCCCACAATACGTTGCGAATTCCGAGCTGCTGCGGGCTATGCGGATCTTCCGGGGTCTCGACCTTGGCGTGGTGCTTGCGATGGATCGCTGCCCATTCCTTGGTCACCATGCCGGTCGTTAGCCACAGCCAGAACCGGAAAAAATGGCTGACGATAGGATGCAGATCGAGCGCCCGATGGGCCTGATGCCGGTGCAGATAGATCGTGACGCCGGCAATGGTGATGTGCGTGAACGCGAGTGCGACCAGAATGTAGCCCCACCATGGTAAATTGATAAAACCGTCGAGCATTCGAGTGAGCTCCTATTTCAGAGTAACGATACTGAAGTATAACCTAACGCTTCACCGCCGTGACTGCCGCTAAAGCCGTCAATTAGCGTGCAAAACACGACAATTCAAAGGGATTCCCTCGTCAAAATCGTATGTCTAGCCCCCGGACCCCGACCTTGGCCGCCGATGTCATTATCGAGCTAATCGATCGGCCAGGTCGGCCCATTGTGCTTATCGAGCGGCGTAATCCCCCTCTCGGCTGGGCGATCCCAGGCGGTTTTGTCGATGTCGGGGAAGCCGTGCCGGCGGCGGCCGTCCGCGAAGCCGCGGAGGAGACTGGATTGCAGGTAACGCTAACCCAGCTTCTGGGATGCTATTCGAATCCCGCTCGCGACGTTCGCGGTCATACCGCCTCAATCGTGTACGTGGCCCACGCGAGCGGTATCCCACGGGCAATGGACGACGCGCGCGATGTGGCAGTGTTTACGCTCGACCAACTGCCGAACCCGCTGGCGTTCGACCACGCCGACATTCTGCGCGACTACCAACGATGGCGCGCGACGGGGGTGTTGCCGGCGCCGTGAGCAAAAAAAAGCCCGCGTGTTTCGACGCGGGCCTGAGGAGAGCAAAACCGGTTACGGCTTAACGTAGGCGTAGCCTTTGGTTTGGAGGATTGCGATCTCCGCGACGCCGCTCGGGACGATGTCCTTTTCGGACACGTCGTACATGTCCTTCTTATAGTCGACCTTTTTCGCTTTTAGTGTGTTGGCGCAGATGTTGAACGTGATCCCTTGCAGCTTCAGGTTGTCCACGCGGCTCTTCACATCTTCGTTGGCCTTGGCATTTTGCAACAACGAAATGCCCGGTCCGTGCATGACGACGCGCAGGTCCAGGTTTTCTTTGCCGACGGCATTGATGTGATTCTGCACGTTCTGCATGAACGCCATCTGATGCTTGGCATCATCGGAGTTCAGGTGGTAGACGACCTTTTGCTTTCCCGCAGCCAGGGCACTACCGGCCCCAACCAACGGCAACACGATTGCTGCAATAGCAAGTAACTTCTTCATGTAACGTCTCCTAAATATTTTAGTGATTCTAGGCCTGAATATAAGCCCAGCCCTGTTGCTGGCGCCGCATAAGCTGCGCCATACCAGAGTCGATAACGACCACGCCCGGTAGCAATTTCGCGACCACGTCTTGATCGCGCTTCAGGCGGTCGATGGCGTTTTGACACGCCACGAAACTCAGATTGTCGTATTCCTTCTGCATGCGGCGCACGCGTTCCGGCGCCGTCGAGATATCGGCGCGGACCAGACTCAGACCGTAGCCGTTCATGACGACCTCGACGCGCGCCGACCGCGCGCTCGCGCGATACAACTGCAGCAGTCCCTCGACGTCATCCAACACTTGCCGCACACGGTCCGGCTCGTCCTCACTCAGATGTACCACGATCTTTACCGGCTCGTTCGACGTCGGGACCTGCGACGGGGCGCCGATGTGAACGTTGGCGTCGGTCGCGCTCACGCGATCGTGCAGCACCCAACCGACCACACCGCTCAACACCACGGCCAACGCCGCGGCCAGGCCCAACCCGGCGCGCTGCCGCGGCAATGCGTGCGGGGCCGAAACCGGTGGTTCGACATCGTTGTACGCCAAGCGCACCAAGTCGCGCAGTTTGCGCAGCTCGCACACCTCGCGGCTCAGCGTCTGATCGCCGGTGATCTGCGGATACACCCGGCTCTTTTCGTCGGGGCTCAGCTGATCGTCCACGAAGGCGTTAAGAAACTCGTCAGAAAATTTTTGTTCGCGACTCATTTAATCCTCCGGATATGGGGTCCCTGCGTCGTTCGTGCTTCCTGCGGCTCGGCAGCTCCCGGGATTTTGCTGCAGAGTATTTCTTTCAGCGCCGCCCGCGCCCTACACAGCCGGCTCATCACCGTGCCGATGGGGACGTTCAAAATATTCGCGACCTCGACGTAACTGAACCCTTCGAGATCGACTAAGGTCACCACCTGCCGTTGTCCGGCCGGCAGTTTCGCCATGGCCGCGCGTACGTACCGTATGGTTTGGCGCTGACTGGTTTCCGACTCCGGCGTCGTTTCGGCGATCAACTCGACATCGTCCACCGAATCCGTGTCGCGCTGGCGGCGATAGTGATCGCGGAAGCAGTTCGCCAAAATGCTGTAAAGCCAGGCGTCGCCGGCCGCGGCATCGCGCAATTGCCCGGATTTGGTCAGCGCCTTGGTGAGCGTTTCCTGCACCAGATCGTCGGCCAGCGCCCCGCTGTGGGTCCAGGAATACGCGATACGGTACAGTCGAAGCCGGTGCTGCTCGAGCTTCGTGCGTGTTTCCTTCGATTTACCGAAGAAATTGAAAACGTCCACGTGCCCGGTTCCAAACCCCTGGTTTCACTCTACACCAAGCAGACGCCCGGGGTGCGCGGTTTATTCCGGCCTGCGCGGGGTCGTTTCTAGGCCCTGCTCGGCGCGTACGGCCCCGTCCAGCAGTACTTGGCTGCCCGCTAGCCGCAGCCGACCTTCGGCGAACCAGCGTATCGCCAGCGGGTAAATCCGGTGTTCTTCCTTAAGTACCCGGGCGGCGAGGGTTTCCGGCGTATCGCCTCGGCGCACGGGCACGCTGGCCTGGATGACGATTGGGCCGGCGTCAGTTTCGCGGGTGACGAAATGCACCGTGGCGCCATGGGTCGCTGCGCCTGCCGCCAGCGCCCGCGCGTGGGTCCGCAGGCCCGGGAATGCCGGCAACAGCGAGGGATGGATGTTGAGCAGGCGCCCGGCGTAGTGGTCGATGAAGCCCGCGCCGAGCAGGCGCATGAAGCCGGCGAGCACGACGAGATCGGGTGCGTAGCGGTCGATCGTGGCGCGCAGTGCATCGTCGAACGCCGCCCGTGTCGGGTAGGCGTGGTGGTCGATGACATGGGTCGGGATGCCGGCCGCCCGCGCGCGGCCGAGCGCCTCGGCGGTCGGTTCGTTGCTGATCACCGCGCGTAGGTCGATCGGCAATGTCCCCGCACGCGTGGCGTCGATGATCGCCTGCAAGTTGCTGCCGCGTCCGGAGACGAGCACCACCACGCCGCAGCGCGCTGTCGCAGGGGCCGACATCGTTACTTCAGGATGACGACTTCGGGTTCGCCCGTGTGGGCCTCGACGTGGCCGACGATCGAGGCGCTCTCGCCGTGCGCCGCGAGCAGCGCGAGTGCGCGTTCGGCGTCCGCGGGATCAACTACCAGCACCATGCCGAGTCCGCAGTTGAACGTGCGATACATCTCGGCGTCGTCCACGTTGCCGTTGGTTTGCAGCCAGTCGAAGATCGGCGCGCGGCGCCAGGCGCGGCTGTCGATCACGGCGCGCGTGCCGTCGGGCAGCACCCGCGGCACGTTGCCGGGCAGACCGCCGCCGGTGATGTGCGCCGCCGCACGCAGCGGCAAGGCCTGCATCAGCGCCAACAGCGATTTCACGTAGATGCGCGTCGGCGTCAGCAGCACCTCGCCGAGCGTGCGGCCATCAAAAGGTTGGTCGAGCTTCGCCTTGCGCACCTGCAGTATTTTGCGCACCAGTGAGTAGCCGTTCGAATGAGCGCCGCTCGACGCGAGTCCGATCAAGGTGTCGTTCGGCTTGACCTTGCTGCCGTCGATGATCGCCGCCTTGTCGACCACGCCGACGCAGAACCCGGCGAGGTCGTAGTCGTCGTGCTGATACATCCCCGGCATCTCGGCGGTCTCGCCGCCGATCAATGCCGCGCCGGCCTGGCGGCAGCCCTCGCCGATGCCGGCGATGATGCGTTCGGCGGTGGCGGTGTCGAGCTTGCCGGTGGCGAAGTAGTCGAGAAAAAAAAGCGGCTCGGCGCCCTGCACCACGACGTCATTGACGCACATGGCGACCAAGTCGATGCCGATCGTGTCGTGGCGCTTGAGCTCGATCGCGAGCTTGAGTTTGGTGCCGACACCGTCGGTGCCCGATACCAATACCGGCTCGCGGTAGCGGCCGGGCGGTATTTGGAACAACGCACCGAAACCGCCGATGCCGGCAAGCACGCCGGGGCGGTGGGTACTGGCCGCGATGGGTTTGATGGCGTCTACTAGGGCGTCGCCCGCGTCGATGTCGACGCCGGCGTCACGGTACGTGAGCGAGGCGCGGGGTTTGTTCAAGCTCAATGATCCACGGCGGCTTAAGCGAACGCGTATGGTAGGGCCGCGCCCGGCCGGGCGCAACGCGTTAGACGCCGGCAACGGAGGCGTTGTCTTGGCGGCCTGCGACGGCAAGCGTCGCGTCCGGCAATTGCGGGCGGCGCTGTAGCAGCGCCGTGAATGCCTCGACCGCGAGCGGTTTGCTGTAGTAGTACCCCTGCATGGCGTTGCACCCGCGGTCGCGCAGGAACGTGAGCTGCTCGGCGGTCTCAACGCCCTCGGCGACGACCCGGAGGCCGAGACTGCGGGCCATGGTGACGATGGCACCGGTAATCGCCACGTCGTCGCCGTCGTTCGGGATCCCGCGCACGAACGAGCGGTCGATCTTGAGCACGTCGATCGGGAACCGCTTGAGGTAGCTGAGCGAGGCGTAGCCGGTGCCGAAATCGTCGATCGCAATCTGCACCCCCATCTCGTCGATGGCGTCAAGCGTGGCGCGCACGACGTCGCTGTCGAGCATGAGCGATGTCTCGGTTAACTCCAACACCAGTGCCGAGGGCAAGAGGCCGGTCTCAATCAGGACGCCGGCGATCCGCGTGGCGACGTCCTTTTGGAACTGGCGCGGCGAGAAATTCACCGAAACCCGACTGAGTGGCGACAAACCCGCGAGCTGCCAGGCGCGTGTCTGTGCGCATGCGGTTCGGAGCACCCATTCGCCGATTGGCACGATGAGGCCGGTCTCTTCGGCCAGCGGAATGAAATCCATGGGCGACACCAAGCCGAGATCGGGGTTTTGCCAACGCAGCAACGCCTCCATGCCGATGATCTCGCCGCTCGCTAGGTCGACCTGCGGTTGGTAGTGCAGTACGAACTCGCCGCGGTCGACCGCGCGCCGCAAATGATTCTCCAGCGTCATGCGCCGCTCGGCACTGGCGTGCATTTCCGCCGAATAAAACTGGCACGCGTTGCGGCCAACTTCCTTGGCGCGGTACATGGCGGTATCGGCGTTCTTGAGCAGGCCTTCCAGCGTGTCGTGGTCGTTGGGGTAAAGGGTGACCCCAAGGCTCGCGCTCACCGATACCGCGTGGCCTTCGAGATCAAACGGTTCACTCAGGCTCTTCAATATGCGTTGCGTCAGGCGCGATATGTTATCGGCATGGGACACGCCGGGCAGCACCAACGCGAATTCGTCACCCGCCAGCCGCGACACCGTGTCGCCGGCGCGCACGCACTTGAGTAGGCGCTGCGCTACCTGCTTGAGCAGGAGATCGCCGATGCCGTGACCGAGCGTGTCGTTGACGTGCTTAAAGCGGTCCAGATCGACCAGCATCACCGCCACTAGCCGCTTCGTGCGGCGCGCGTCGATCATGGCGAGCTGCAAGCGATCGTGGAACAGCACGCGGTTGGGCAGCCCGGTCAAGCTGTCGTAATGCGCGAGATGCGTCAGCCGCTGCTGCGCCAGTTTGCGCTCGCGGATTTCGATTGCTAGTTTTTGCGCCAATGGCGTGATCAACCAGCGCAGTAGCAGCATGCCGATCAGTACCAGCGTGGACAGCACGATCGCGAGATAAGCGAGCCGGCCGCGGATCGGCTGGTACAGCTCGTCGATATCGGCCTTGACCAGCATGCCGAGCGGGTGACGACCAATCGGGGCGTATGCCGCCATGACGCGCTTGCCGTTGATGTCCGATGTGGCCATGACGCCGGAGACACCGTTTAGTGCGTAATGCATCGGTACCGGTTGACCGTCGAAAATGCGATCGGCGGTGATGATACGATGACCATTAGCGCGCGTTGGCAGACAACGGAACCGTGTCTCGAGCGGCATGCAGATGCCCATCGTGCCGCGTGTGCCGAGACCGGCGAAATCCGAAAACATGTTGTCGATGACCGGCATCGGCACATCCATGACCAGCGTCGCCACGTGCTCGCCCTTCGGCTTCATCGCCAGCCGCGCCCGTAGGATCACACGGTCATCCCACACCAGCGCCAGATCGTGCGACGAGTGTAACCGAGTATAGAAATGATTCTTGTTGGCGAGCGCGCCACGCTCGGCGATGTGGCGATCACGGCTGTCATAGAGCACCAAGCCTGTGATTCCGCTGACTTTGAAAATGTCGTCGAGGATGCGTTGTACCTCTTCCGACTCCTGAGGCGTGATAACACTGTGCGCGTACTGCATCATGAGATGATTGAACCGAGGGCGGCTGGCGGCGAGCCACGCGACTTCAGTCGCTCGTTCGACGGCAGCATCGAATGCGCGCAGCCGATGCTCCAGCGACACCCGCAGCGTATCGGTCAACACGCGTTCGGTCGTCGCAGCCATCAAACTGAATCCGGCGAGACCGGCGCCGATGGCGATTGCGGACAGGATCGCTGCGCTGAAGAGCGGGATCTTTTTCTCGGCGGCGGCATCCTGGGCGATGGTCCCCGGTTGGCGCCTCCATACCGCAAACGCACCGATCACGATCGCGGCGCCAGTCATAGGATTGGCACCGTAGTCCGGATAGCCGCTCAGCGATATATGTAACTGCATCGCCGGGGCCAGTAAGTCGGCGATTCCCAGGGCGGCGGCGCTGATCAGCGCAGTCCGGCCAGCGAGGAGGCCGGCGCGGCGCCTGGTGATCCCGGCGATGATGAGCGCCATGCCGAGCAGCACGAAACCGGCGGCGGCGATGTATGGCAGCGCCAATGACTCCAGGTTCGGAACGAAGCGCGCGAGACCGGCGGCGACGGTGAGCGCGGGGCCGATGGCCGCCGCCACGGTCAGCCCGCCCAGCACGAACGCCGCGGTACCGCCAAGAAGCGAAGCGAGCCCGAGCAGCGCCAGACACGCGGCCGCGGCTACGGGTATCACCCCAAACCCGGTCGCCACTTGGGCCGTATGCTGTACCGCGCCGAGCGCGCCCAGCCCGAACAGGCATAGGGTCGGAGCATGGGCGAGAAAGGATCTCAATCGTTCCATCTTTTGTATCAACTATCCCGGTTTAAGGTCGAAATCCGAATGAGCAGTGCAACTCCTGTACCAGGACGCCTCTATCCCAAGGGCCGCCGGCCATACCCAGGCGCGTAAGGATAGGTATAGCTCAGCGTCACCCGCGCTGTTCCCCGGTCCCCTTCCGGCCGCTTACAATCGCTGGACAATCGGCTGGCGGACTCCCATGGCTCACACGAACGCGGGCGGCGCATGAACATCTCGCAGCTCCCCAACTTTATTACCCTGGCGCGTATCGCCTCGGTGCCGATCCTGATCATCGCGCTGGATCAGCAAGACTACCGGCTGGCGCTCGCCATTTTCGTGCTCGCCGGCCTGTCCGATGGGCTCGACGGGCTGATCGCCAAGCGCTACCACTGCGCCACCCGTCTGGGCGGAATTCTGGACCCGGCGGCGGACAAGATACTGCTGGTCGGCGCCTACGTGATGTTGACGGTGCTCGGCCATGTGCCGTTTTGGTTGATGCTGGTGGTCGCGTTCCGCGACCTGCTTATCGTCGGCGGCTATCTCGTGTACACGTCGATGTACGGCCCGGTGCAAATGCGCCCGAGCGCGCTCAGCAAGTTCAACACGCTGGCGCAGATCGTGCTGGTGGCGGTGGTGTTGGTGCAGGAGGCGTTCGCGATCGGCCACCCGCGGACGATCGACGTCTTGGCGTACGTCGTGCTCGCCACCACCGTCGCCAGCGGTTTCCACTATCTGTGGACCTGGGGTGTGATGAAGGACATCGAATCGGCCGACGGCCGCTCGACGTAAGCGCCGCCCGCACGCTGGTGCGCTGTTGCCATGAATCCCCAACTCACGCTCGATGTCCGACTGCGCGACGGCTCGTCGTTCGAAAATTTCTACGCGGGCGCGAACCGCGAGGCGGTCGATCAGTTGCGGCGCCTGCTGACGCAGGCGCCGCCGGCGTTTTTGTTTTACTGGGGCGAGTCCGGCAGCGGCAAGAGCCATCTGCTGCAAGCCGCGTGCCGCGCGCTGCAAGAGCGGGGCGAGGCCGTGGCCTATCTGCCGCTCGCCGCGGCGCGCGAGCTTACGCCGGCGCTGTTCGAGGATCGCGAGCGCGCGGCCCTCGTCTGCGTGGACGATGTCGATGCTATCGCCGGCGATGCCGCTTGGGAGCGCGCGCTGTTCGTGCTCGCCGAACGCGTGCGTCAACATCCGGGGCGGTTGGTCGCCGCCGCGCGCGCGGCGCCGGGACAGTTGGGGCTGCGGCTACCCGATCTCGCGACGCGTCTGGGCTGGGGGCCGGTATATCAACTACCGGCGTTGTCCGACGCCGAGCGCATCGCGGCGATGCAATTGCGCGGGCGCAATCGCGGGTTCGACATCGCCGACGACGCCGCGCGCTATATCCTCACTCGCTTTCCGCGCGACATGCATTCGCTGTTCGCGCTGCTCGATCGCATCGACCGCATGACGCTGGCGCAACAGCGGCGCGTCACGATACCGTTTCTGCGGACGCTGATCGATCCGCCGAGCGCGCGCTGACGCGAGCGTAAAGCGACGCGCACACGAAGAACCCAAGCGCGAGCGCAGTTTCGGCGAGCGCGTACCAAATCGTCGCCGGAGTTTCGAGCCCCTTGGTGGCGCCGAAACCGAGCACTACGCCCTCGATAAAATAAAGCAACACTACAAGAGCGGCGACCACATGCGCGCGTGCGCCGCCGCGCCAGAGGCCGTAACCGACCGCGAGCAACGGCGCGAACTTAAGCGCCAGCCACACCGGGCGCGGCACGAGCCCGGCCGGCGCGTATTCCAGTTCCCATACCGCGATCAGCAGGAGCAGCGCGAGGTATAACACCCGCGTGGCGTGTCGGAGTGGCGTAGCGGAGAACGGCCCCCACCCTAGCCCTGCGCCGCGTTGCGGGGAAGGGGATGCAAGGGGGTAGTCGCGCCGTTTCATTCGTTCCCGCGCACGAGGGCGAGCGCGATCGTCGCCAATCGCGTGCCGAGCGCGCGACACAATCGCGCCTCGTCGGCGCTTAACGGCAGATCGCTCTGCGCGCCGGCGACGTGACTGGCGCCGTATGGCGTGCCGCCGCCGCGCGTGGTCATCAGCTCCGGCTCGGTGTAGGGCAAGCCGACCAGTAGCATGCCGTGGTGCAGCAGCGGCAGCATCATCGTTAGCAGCGTCGTTTCCTGTCCGCCGTGCGCGCTCGACGATGAAGTGAACACCGCCGCCGGTTTGCCGGCGAGCGCCGCGGAAAGCCACAGCGGGCTGGTGCTGTCGAGAAAATGTTTCAGCGGCGCCGCCATGTTGCCGAAGCGCGTGGGGCTGCCAAGCGCGAGCCCGCTGCATTCGCGCAGGTCGTCGAGCGTCGCGTACGGCGGACCGCTGTCGGGGAGGGGTTTCGGCGCCGCTTCGCTGGTTGGCGTCACCGGCGGCACGGTGCGCACGCGCGCCTGCGCGCCGTCGACCTGCTCGATGCCGCGCGCGATGTGGTTCGCCATGTCGAGTACCGCGCCGTGGCGGCTGTAGTAGAGGACCAGGATGTCGGGCATGGCGCGTATTCTATTGTTACCCCTCTCCCTCTGGGAGGGGAGTAGAACTGGAACCGGTAGCAGAGAAGCGCCCGCGCCCCTCTTTCAACGCTCTGGAAGGAAACGCGGGGGACGCCGAGGCGCAGAGGGCGCGGAGAGAAGAGAAGTGTTTCATATTCAGGCATCCCTTTTCCGTTCTCTGCGATCTCCGCGTCTTTGCGCGCTCTGCGTTTCATTCCAGAGCGCCAAGCCAAAGGTGTTTTGGGGACGGCTTCGACAGATCACGCCGCGTCTTCAGTGTATTGAAAACGCTCGAAGGCGTTGGTGACCTCGACAAGTTGCGTGCCGCGCACGCGATACAACCGAACGCCGTCCTCGACATAGAACACGCGCTCGGCGCGGTACATGCCGCGCGGTACGATCAGGCTGTTCGGTTGCTCCAGCGTCGGCAGTGCCGGCAGCTTGAGCGCTGCAACGAAATCCTCCGCGCCGACGCCGTCCTCCGGCTGGATCAGCACCGGCTGAGCCGACGGTGCTAGGCGCTGCGTGCCGATCTCGACATCGGACGGGTTGGCGCTACGCGCCCAGCGCACCGCGGCGATCCCCCACTCGGGGTCGCCTTGGAAACGGATGGCGACGAGATCGCCCACGCGCACGGGCACGTGCACCAACCCCTGTTTCGTCAGCGCCATGCCGCCGGCGCTTTCATCTTCCACGCGCCAGCTCTCGAACGGATAATCCGTGGTCGGCGTCGCTGCCGCCGGCACCGCGATGGCGACACCCGTCAGTTGCCCGCGATCCGGCATTGGCCCGACGAAATTCGAGCTGCGCACGAACCCGCGGCCGCCCAGCAACCAGTGGTGGCAGGCATCGAGCCCGACGGCGACATCGACCTGCGCCGCGGACCGCGCGCTGCGCCGGTACATGCGTTGTGGGTTGATGCCCCACGCCATGATCAGCCGCCGCAGCAATTCGCCCGCGCCGTCGGTGTAAAACTCCTCCGGCAACCCGTCCGGCTCGGGCGTGCGACCTTGTTGCAGCAGCGTCAGATGCGCATGGATCTGGCGCGCGAGGTCGATGGTGTTGAGCAAACGCAGGCCGGCGGCCGGCGCCGGCGCCGCGTCCTCGGCATACGGCACACCGGCGCGATCGGCGCTCATGTCGATTAGAAACTGGCAGGTCGGGTCGTACTGCGCCGGCAGCGCCGTCAACAGCGCCGCGCCGGCATAGCGATCGAGATAGAGGTCGCAGCGCGCCGTGAGCCGCGCGGGCAGATGATACGGATCGCTGAAGTCGAGCAGCAGCGCATGCTTGTACGCATCCGCGACGCTTTGCGTCGGCCGCGTGCTATTCAGCGCGTCCGGCACCGCGGCCTCGGTCAATCCCAGGCGCTCGGCGTGGCGGTAAAGCGCGTGGATTTCAATCCAGGTGCCGGCGGGGCATGCGGTGTACGCGGTATAGGAGTCGAACAACACCTCGGTGAGATAGCGGATCGCACGCTGGATCGGCAGCGCCAGGTCGCGCCGCCCGTCGACACGCAATCGCGCGCTATCGACGCCGCGCTGCGCCAGCACCACATGCTTGTAGCCGTACGCAAACTCGCTATGCAGTTGGCGCAACGCCTCGGCTACGCTGCGCGCCTTGTCCGGCAACGGCAGCGGCAGGCCCAGGTAACGCCTTTGCAGGTCGCGCGCAATCGAGCGCGCCGGTTGGCGATACAGCTCCATCAGCGCCAGTCGCGTCTCGGGTTCTATCGTGATGCGGTTGTATGTGCTCAGCGCGGCCAATATTCGCTGACCGGTGTCGGCGCTGTTGAGCAGCGGCAGATCGGCGAGCCAACGTTCGACGTGCGCCGGGCGCAGTTCTACGTCCGGGTTTTCGCGGGTAAGGAGTGGAGGCAGGGATAGTTCTAGCGTCATGATGTCGTACACACCGTCCGTGGTGGGTTCTGGTCTGTGTTCATGGGGGTCGGCCCCGAAGCCCCTGCTCGTAAGCAAGAATTACGCCATCTCTCACCCCTTGGGGCGCGGAATATTGCCGTCGATGGCGGCCCGCTCGACCAATTTATCGAACGCCTCCGCCGTCATCAGCCCTTTGGCGGCGACGATCTCGCGCACCGGACGACCACTGCGCTCCGATTCCTTGGCGACCTCGGCCGCGGCGGCATAGCCGATGGCGGTGTTGAGCAGCGTCGCCAGGCCCACGCTCGTATGCGCGAGCTCGCGGCAACGTTCGCGATTGACCTTGAGGCCGCGCAGATTTTTCTCGGTCGCCGCCTCGACCGCGTGCGTCAACCAGTCGAGCATGTCGAACAACGCCGAACCCAACGCCGGCATCATCACGTTCAATTCGAGTTGCCCCGCCTGCGTCATGTACGCCACCGCCGCATCGTTGCCGAGCACCTGATAGCACACCTGGTTCAGCATCTCGAACATGACCGGGTTCACCTTGCCCGGCATGATCGACGAACCCGGTTGCACCGGCGGCAGTTCGATTTCGCCGAAGCCCGTGCGCGGGCCGGAGGCGAGCAGGCGCATGTCGTTGCTGATGCGGGTGAGTTCGAGCGCCGTCAGGCGTATCGCGTTCGAGAGTTGCTGCAGGTCGCCCATCGATTGCATGGCCGCCGCCATGTCCGCCGCCGGGCGGATCGGTTCGCCCGTGAGCCGCGCCAACTCTTCCGCGGCGCGCGCGATGTAGCCCGGTGCGGTATTGAGGCCCGTGCCCGCGGCCGAGCCGCCGAGCCCGACCTCGCACAGCGCCGCGCGCACCGGCGTGTACGCCTGTGCACAGCGCCGAAGCGCGGCAGCATAGGCGGCGAACGTCCGCCCCACGGTGGTCGGCACCGCGTCCTGCAGGTGCGTGCGCCCGCTTTTGATTGTCGTGGCCTCGCGCGCCGCAATGCGCTCGTACTCATCGGCCATCGCGTTCAGTGCCGTGACCAGCCGCGGCAGCTTTGCCAACGCCGCCAGGCGAATGGCGGTGGGGATGGTGTCGTTGGTGCTCTGCCCCATGTTCACGTGGTCGTTCGGGTTTACCGGGCGGTATTGGCCCTTGGTACCGCCGAGCGCGACATTGGCGAGATTGGCGATGACCTCGTTGGTGTTCATATTGTGGCTGGTGCCGGCGCCGGCCTGGAACCGGTCGACGACGAATTGATCGCGGTATTCGCCGCCGATGATACGATCCGCGGCATCGATGATCGCGCGCGCGAGTTTCGCGTCGAGCCAGCCGGCGGCCTCGTTGGCGTTGGCCGCGGCGCGCTTAATGCGCACGTGGGCGACGACGAAATCGGCGTCGGGCGCCCGGCCGGAAATGGGGAAATTGGCGATGGCGCGCGCGGTCTGAATGCCGTACCAAGCGTCGGCCGGCACCGGGAACTCGCCCAGACTGTCTTTCTCGTAGCGGAATTTTTCGGCCATGCGCCGCTCCAAAGGGGTGAACGATTATATAGTAAGGACCTCTCACCGGTCGAAATGGCGACGGTGTACCGGTGTGTCTAACCTGTCACGCATGCGTTGCGAACCAATAATTCGGAGGTTGGGATGCGAGTATCGAGATGGTTGTATCTGCTGTTGTGCCTGCTGCCGCTGTCGGCGTTCGCGGCGTCCGGCATCGCGCTCAAGGACTTGAACGGCAAGGACCGCAACCTCAACGATTATGTCGGCAAGGGCAAGTGGACCGTGGTTAGCGTATGGTCCGCGGATTGCCCGATCTGCCGGCGCGAGATCTACCACATGACCTTCTTCCACGAGGAGCACAAGAACAAAGACGCGCAGGTGCTCGGCATCTCGATCGACCGGGACCGCAAGAAGGCGCAGGGTTTCATCGACGACCAGGGCCTCAACTTCCCCAATCTCCTCGCCAGCGCCGACGACGTGGCGCGCATCAGCGGCCGCTTCGTCGGTACGCCGACCTACTTTTTCTTCGCGCCCGACGGGCGCTTGATGAGCGAGCGCGTCGGCCCGGTCACGCAGGCACAGGCCGAAGGCATCATCTCGACGCTGAAGGCGCAGCTCAATGCCGGCGGCAAGCCGGGATAACGCCATGCGCCGTATCCTGCTCGCGATCTCGGCCGTCATGAGTTTGGCTCCAACGTTGATGGCGGTCGCCGCCGACACCCTCGGTCGCGACCCGATGGAACATTTCTTTCAGCAAGGCTTCGGTAACTTGCGCGAGGAGATGCAGCTCGCGAGCCAGGAGGGCAAGCTCGGCGTGTTCGTCATGTTCAACGACCCCGACTGCCCCTGGTGCCAGAAAATGAAAGCCACCGTGATGAGCCAACCGGTGGTACAGGAGTATTACCGCAAACATTTTCGGCTGGTGCATGTCGACACCCGAGGCGACACGTCGGTCACCGATTTCAAAGGACGCGAAATGGCCGAGAAAGATTTCGCGTTCAAAGAGCATCGGGTACGGGCCACGCCGGTATTCATCTTTTTCGGCCTCGATGGTACGCCGCTGGTGCGCTATACCGGCGCCACCCGTGGGGTCGACGAGTTCCTGTGGCTCGGCGAATTCGTCGTGAGCGGCGAGTATAAGACCAAGAACTTCACCGCGTACAAACGCGAGCGGCTAGCGGCAAAGGGGTGAACCAGCCGGTGCCCATCTACGTCGATACGTCGCTTCGCGAATAACGACGGTCAGGCGATACTACCCAAAACAACCATTCGCTCGAGCCCCCATGGTGCGCCACGCCGCGGCGTTACTCCTAGGCCTACTCGGTTTCGCCGTCATGGCGGAGCCCGTTCCGTTTCCGAATCCGTTGTCGCTGGAGCAGGCGCTCGCATATGCCGATGCCGATCACCCGGACCTGGCGTTGGCGCAGGCGCAGCTCGCGCAGGCGCGCGCCCGCGCGCTCGAGGCCGACGCGCGCAGTGGGGTGCGCGCCTATGCGGACCTGACCCCGGAATGGGTCGAGCCGGCGTCGGGTGAGCGCGGGACCAACGATAGCCGCGCGCGTCTCGTGGTGTCCAAGACGTTGTACGACTTCGGCCGTCAATCGGCGTATCGCGACGCCGCCGCGGCCGGCATCGCGAGTGGCGAGCTGGCGTTGCTCGATGTGCGCGCACGCCGGCGGCTTTCCATCATGGAGCGCTTCTTCGAGGTGCTGCTCGCCGATCAGCGCTACGCGGTGGCGAACGAGGAGATGGCGCAGCGCTATGTGGCGTTCGACCGTGCGCGCGAGCGCCACAGCCTGGGCCAGCTGTCGGACGTCGATCTCGCCGCCGCCGAAAGTCACTACCGCGAGGCGCTCGATGCCCGCACCGACGCACAGCAGCGGCGGGTGGCGACGCGCTCGCAGCTCGCGCTCGCGCTCGGTCGGCGCGATGCGCGCCCGGGCGAACTGGCGCCGCCGGTGTTGGCGGCGCTCGCGCGCGAAGTGCCGGTGACGGAAACGGTGTACGCTCAGGCGCTCGCCGCGAGCCCGCGACTGCAAGCGCTGCGGCAGGATCTGGAAACGGCGCGTCGCACGCTCGCGGCCGAGCGCGCGCGACGGCGACCGGTACTCTCCGCCGAATTCGAGGCCGCCGAGTACGCGCGCACGCTGGCGTCGCGTAACGACCTGCGGGCGACGCTCAATCTGCGCGTACCGCTGTATCAGGGCGGTGACGTCGAAGCGGCGCTTGCGCGCGCGACGGCGGATGTCGACCTCGCCACGGCGCGGTTGCGTCAGTTGGAGCACGAGGTGGCACAGGCGGTACTCGACCTAGTGCAGCAGTTAGAGTCGCTCAAGATCAAGCGCGAGTCCGCGCACCAGCGCGTGGCGTATCGCGATCTCTACCTCGATCGCTCGCGCGCGCTGTACGAGCTGGAGGTGCGCACCGATCTGGGCGACGCGCTCACGCGGCTGACGGAGGCACAATGGCTGGTGGCGAAGATCGACTACGAAATCGCGTTGACCTGGGCCCGGCTCGACGCGCTTACCGGCGGGCTCGTGACCGCAGCGGAGGAACAGCGACCATGATACGTGCGATCTTTCTTTGGGCCGGCGCGCTCGTCGTGCTGCCCGCGCTCGGCGCCGAGGCGGAAGGCACCGTGCAATACGCGCGCACTGCGGCGTTGAGCGTGCCGGTCTCCGGCGTCGTGGCCGAGATCAAGACCGAGCCTGGCGCCGCGGTAAAGCAGGGTGATTTATTGCTCGCGCTCGATGACACACCGTTTCGCGCGGCGCTGAGCGAGGCCGAGGCCGCGGTCGCGCGCGCGGCCGCGGACCGCACCGAGGCCGAGCGCGATTTCAAGCAGGCGGAAGAATTGTACGAGCGCAAGGTGCTGTCTACCGTTGAGCTCGAAAATGCCAAGCTCAAGCGCGATCGCGCCGGCGCCTCGCACAAGGCGGCGCGGGCGCGGCTGCTGAATGCGCAGTATCAGTTGAATCGTAGCCGCATCACCGCGCCGTTCGCCGGGCGCGTGCTCGAAGTGCGGGTGCAGCCGGGCGAGACCGTGGTGCACGCGCTCGAGGCAAAACCGCTGCTCCTGCTCGCGGCCGAGGGCGAATATCTGCTGCGCGTGCGCACGCCGCCGGGGGTGGCCGATAGCGCGACCGTGCTCGTCGGCGGCCAGCGCTATGATGCGCGCGTTGTCTCCGTCGCGTCGAGCACCGGCACCGACACGGCGGTGCGGTTCAAGGCACCGGCAACGGCAGTGCGGGTCGGTCAGTCGGCGCGCGTAGTATGGCCGTGAGCTGCCGCCATTTCTTAGTGTCGGGACGGGTACAGGGGGTTTACTTCCGCGGTTCCGCGTGCGACGCGGCGCGCGGTCTCGATCTCACCGGCTGGATACGCAATCTCGCCGATGGCCGCGTCGAGGCCGTCGCCTGCGGCGATGCCGCCGCACTCGATGCGTTCGCCCGCTGGCTCGCGCACGGTCCGCCGCATGCGCATGTCACGGACGTGGTGGCGCGCGAGGTGGAGCCGCAAAGGTTTTCCGACTTTGGCATCCGCTGAGGATGTGTACGATCGCGGAGTATCTGTTTGTCGTTCCGAGCCTAGCGAGAAATCTCGCACTATAAGCAGACTTCGATTGGGAGATTTCTCGTGACGCGCGAAATGACAGTCACGACGTCACTGCCGATACCAGCGCGCCTTCATCGCGCGATTGACCAGGGCGGGATACTTCGGTTTGCCGCGCGAGCCGTTGTAGCGCGCGAGCGCATGGAAGAGATTGCCGCGCTCTTTGTCCAAATAGTATTTCAATATTGTGCAGCCGTAGCGCAGATTGGTGTGCACGCGAAACAAGCTATCGCCCGGTTTGCCGATTTCCTTCAGCCAGAACGGCATCACCTGCATCAGCCCGCGCGCGCCGGCCGAGGAGATGGCGAACGGGTTGAAGTTGCTCTCGACCTCAATTACCGCCAACACCAGTTCCGGCGACAGTCCCGCGCGATGCGCCTCATAGTGCACTTGCTTCAGTAGGTCGATGCGAAATTTGGCGTCGGGCAGCTTGCGTTCGAGCCGGCGCGACATATCCATCAACCAGACTTCGGCCTCGAAGCGGTCGGGGAAGGACTCGGTGTCGGCCGCGGCGGCCTTTAACATCGCGCGCAGCTCGGGATCGATCGGTTCGAGCGCGGCCGCGGGGGCCGATGCCAAGAACCAGCCGGCGGTCAGTGCGATCCTCAATATAGCGTGGGGCGCCATTTAGTACCGAGCATAGACGCTCCCGCGAGCGTCGCCAGCGCGGCGTATAATGCGCGGGTTTCCTATTTTCTCGAGGGTTCGTGAGCCGGCCAGCGCAAATCGAGTTACCGCCCGCCTTTGAGCCGCTGCTCGCCGCGCTGACGGCCGGCCACGGCGATGCCGATGCCGCGCTGATTCACCGCGCCGCCAGCGTTGCGTTGAACGCGCATCACGGGCAACAACGCGCCTCGGGCGAGCCGTTCGTGGCGCACGCGCTATCGGTCGCACGCATCCTCGCCGATTTGAAACTCGACGCCGAGACCATCGCGGCCGCGATCCTGCACGACGTGGTTGAGGATACGGCGACGATGCTGCCGGATATCACCCAGCAATTCGGCGCGCGCGTGGCGGCGCTGGTCGACGGCGTGACCAAGATGGACGCGATCGAGGGCACCACCGCCGGTGCCGAGCGGCGCGAACGCGCCCAGGCCGAGAGCCTGCGCAAGATGCTGCTCGCCATGGCCGAGGACGTGCGCGTGGTGTTGATCAAGCTCGCCGATCGGCTGCACAACATGCGCACGCTGGATGCGCTCGACGCCGAGCGCCAGCAGCGCATCGCACGCGAGACGATGGACATCTACGCGCCGCTCGCCAACCGTCTCGGTATTTGGCAGTTGAAGTGGGAGCTCGAAGACCTCGCGTTTCGCTATCTGGAGCCGACGGCGTACGCGCAGATCGCGGCGCAGTTCGACGAAAAGCGTTTGGACCGCGAGCAGTACATCGAGCGCTTCATCGACGCGCTGCGCACCGAGCTGACACGCAACGGTATTGCCGCCGACATCAGCGGCCGGCCGAAGCATTTTTTCGGCATCTGGCGCAAGATGCAGCGCAAGGCCAAGGGCTTCGAGCAAATCTTCGACGTGCGCGCGGTGCGCGTGCTGGTCGAGAGCGTGCGCGATTGCTACGCCGCGCTCGGCGTGGTGCACACGCTGTGGCAGCACATTCCGGGCGAGTTCGACGACTACATCGCGACGCCGAAAGAGAACAATTACCGTTCCATCCATACCGCGGTCGTCGGTCCCGACGGTAAGACGGTCGAGGTGCAAATCCGCACGCACGAGATGCATCAGCAGTCCGAGCTGGGCGTCGCGGCGCACTGGCGGTACAAAGAAGGCGCGCGCACCGACGAGGCGTTCGACAAAAAGATCGCCTGGCTACGTACGCTGCTGCAATGGAAGGATGAGGTCGCGGAGGCGGCGGAGTTCGTCGATCAGTTCAAATCGGAGATCTTCAGCGAGCGCGTGTACGTGTTCACGCCCAAGGGGCGCATCGTCGATCTGCCCGCGGGCGCGACCGCGCTCGACTTCGCGTATGCGGTGCACACCGATATCGGCCATCGCTGTCGCGGTGCGAAGGTGAACGGCCATATCGTGCCGCTCACCTACCCACTCAAGACCGGCGAACGCGTCGAGGTGTTGACGGTGAAGGAGGGCGGGCCGAGCCGCGATTGGCTCAATCCGCATCTTGGGTATCTACATACCTCCAAGGCGCGCGCCAAGGTGCAGCACTGGTTCAAACAGCAGCACTACGACACCGCGGTCGCCGAAGGTCGAGTGGTGCTGGAACGTGAGCTGCATCGCTTGGGATTGCACGACGTCAACTACGAACGCCTGGCGCAAAAGTTCGAGTTCGCGAAAGTCGACGACTTCCTGGCGACGCTCGGGCGCGGCGATCTCAAGGCATCGCAGATCGCGGCGGCGGCGCAGGAATGGATCGAGCCGAAGCTACGGGATCCGCTGCCCGCCGTGCCGGCGCACGCGCCCGCGCGCGGCGGCGATACCAGCGGCATCACCATCCAAGGCGTCGGTAACCTGTTGACGCGGCTTGCGCGCTGCTGCAACCCATTGCCGGGCGATCCCGTCGTCGGCTTCGTCACGCGCGGCCACGGCATCACCGTGCATCGGCGTGATTGCCCGAACGCCTTGCGCCATCACGATGAAAACGAGGAGCGCTTAATCGAGGTCAGTTGGGGCAGCGACGCGAGCAAGACCTACCCGGTCGACATCGACATTACCGCCTACGAGCGGTCGGGCCTGTTGCGCGACATCACTTCACTGCTCGCGAACGAGAAGATCAACGTCATCGCGGTCAATACGCTGACCGACAAGGCGCGCCACGTGGCGCGCATGACGTTCACGCTCGAGATTTCGGATATCGATGCCCTCAGCCGCGTGCTGGCGCGCATTGACCAGATTCCAAACGTGTTCGACGCGCGCCGACGCGTGTCGTGAAGGCGTGCGTTGGCGCAGGCGGCGACGGCATGTCGGGTTCACGTCACGGGCCGGTTTACCAACACCTCGGGGCGGGGTTCATGCCAGCTCGCGAGGTAGGCGCACGGCGAACACCGTTTCCGCGTTTTCCGACCGTGCTTCGATCTCGCCACGATGGGCGCGGACGATTTCACGGGCGATATACAAGCCGAGGCCGAGGCTGCCGTCCGCGGCGCCGCGGTGCTCATGCCCGCGGGCGTGCATGAGCGGATCGAAGATTCGATTCAGAACCGATTGTGCGATTGCAGGGCCGGTGTTTCTGACTTCAAAGCGCACGTCGCTGTCCTTGCCGCTAACCGCCACCTGAATCGGCGTGTCGGTCGCCCCGTGCTTGATCGCGTTTAGCACGAGATTGCCGAGCACTTGCTGCAGGCGCCTGCCGTCCCACATCCCCTGGGTATCGCCGGTCACCGCCAGGTGTAGCTGACGGTTGGGATGCGCGGCACGCAACTCTTCTAGCTCGTCGCTAAACACCGTCGCCAGATCGGCGGATGTCGGAGTGATACGAATACCCAAGCCGAGTTGGGTGCGATTGAACTCGACCAGGTCGTCCAGCAACGCCTGCATGCGAGCCCCGCTGCGGATCACGCGCGACGCCGCCTCGGATACGGTCTCGCCGGCATTGAGGCGTGCGAGCTGTGCGGCAGTCATTCGAATGGCCTGGAGGGGGCTACGAAGATCGTGGCCGATCATTCCGAGCAACAGGTTGCGCGACTGCTCGACCTTTGCGTTGAAACAGGCAATCGATTCGATTAGCGCCTGGTCGATCGCCTCGTTGAAACGGATGATGTCGTCGATATGCGGCGCTTGGGGCTGACACGCCCCCAGCCATTGGCGCAGGACGCTGGCGCGCAAGGCGCGGTACTCGGCGGCAAGCTGGTTGATATTGAAGCCGCTTCGTGCGCGCAAGACGGCATGCGTTTCCGCCGCGGTCTCGGGGGCGTTGACCTGTTTGGGGACGCGGCCCTTTGACTTCTCGGTGCGGGCGGTCTCGGTCTGCGGTGTCGACAAGTCCTTCGCCACCGCCTCTAGAATCTGTTGCGCGTGATCACGTAACGCTAGCGACGTCATACTCGCCGCGACCGGCATCAGGCTCGACGCGAACTCCTCCCAGTCGCGCAGGATGGCTTCCATGTTGCGCACAATGACATCGGCGAGCCGCATTTGTTATAGGTACCGGCGGTATATCCATTCGACATGCCGATGGTAAACACTTCATGGGTGGACTGGAATAGCACTTCGCCAAAGAGCCTTTTTTTCCGCGGGGATACGGAGAAGCGT
>JBKHXU010000133.1:0-13792 GCA_046565865.1 Gammaproteobacteria bacterium
GGCACCGGTTATTGCGCCCAGGCGCTGGCGCGCCGTTACCGCGGCGCGCGTATCGTCGGCATGGACCTCGCGGCGCCAATGGCGGCGCGGGCCAGGCGCGCCGCCGGCTGGTTCGCACGCTCGCGGTATGTGTGCGGCGATATCGAGGCGATGCCGCTGCCGGCGGCATCAGTCGATCTCGTGGTGTCCAATCTAACGCTGCAATGGTGCGATCTTGCGCGCGCGCTTGCCGAGTTGCGGCGGGTGTTGCGGCCGGGCGGGTTGCTCATGTTCACGAGTTTCGGTCCGGATACGCTGGATGAGTTGCGCCGTGCCTGGCACGCCGCCGATGCCGGCGTGCACGTGCATGCATTCATCGATATGCACGACATCGGTGATGCGCTGCTGCGCGCCGGTTTTGCCGATCCGGTGATGGACGTCGACCGGCTGACCGTGACTTACCATGATGTCGAGCAGGTGTTGCGCGATCTGAAGGCGCTCGGCGCGAGCAATGCCGCGCACGGGCGCGCGCGTGCGCTCACCGGTAAATCGCGTTACGCCCGTTTCAAAGCGGCGTACCAGGCGCTGGCGCGCGACGGCCGCATCCCCGCAACCTACGAAGTCGTCTACGGGCACGCCTGGGTGCCTGAATCGGCGCCGGTGAAATTCGTGCGAGGGCCGCGATGAGCCACGGCTGGTTCGTTACCGGTACCGATACCGGCATCGGCAAGACGTTCGTCGCCGAGCTCATGCTGGAGGGGCTGAAAGCGGCGGGGCGCGCGGCGGTGGGAATGAAGCCCGTCGCGAGCGGCTGCTACGAATCCGTCGCGGGGCTGCGTTCCGAAGACGCCGAGCGCCTGCTCGCGGCGGGAAGCGTGAGCGCCCCTTATGCCACGATAAACCCGTACGCGTTTTTGGAGCCGGTGGCGCCGCATATTGCCGCGCAGCAGGTGGGGCGCGCGATCGAGATCGGTGTCATTCGCTCGTGTTTCACGCAGCTCGCCGGCCAAGGGGCGGTCGTGGTGGAGGGCGTCGGCGGTTGGCGCGTACCGATCGGGGGAGGGAATACTGTGGCGGATATCGCCATGGCGCTCGATTTGCCGGTCGTGCTCGTCGTCGGCGTGCGCCTCGGCTGCATCAATCACGCGCTTCTCACCGCCGAGGCGATCGCCGCCGACAGCCGGGCGCTTGCCGGGTGGGTCGCGAACATCGTGGCGCCCGATACCGCGCGCTTGCCGGAGAACATTGCCGCCCTTGAATCGCTGATTCGGGCTCCGCGCCTCGCAACGATTCCACATGGTCCTTCACTTGCCGAGCGCGCCGCGTTGGCGCGGACACTCGCCGCCGCTATCACACGCGTAAGCTAGCCATTTGGCACGCTTTATTGCGCGCAGCCCGTTGCAGCAGTGGGGCGGCTATGATAGCTTGCGCGCGCCCAAAATTCGGTGGAATGCGTTCGTCGGTGCCCGCGGATCGCGCGCACCCTAGCAGCGCGACAAGCGAGTGGTAGCGCCTCGCCTCATCGTCGGACCCGGAACGAATCGTTTAGCGCGGGTGCTCGAGTAGGCTAACCGTGAAACCACCTCGTAACAGCGACCGGGATCGCGCCGTAAGCGACGACTCCGTCAGCTTCGTGGTGCGGCCGAACCGATCGCTGCCGGTGGCCGGCATGGTGGCGCTGTTCGTTAGTTTGAGCGCGCTGCCGCTGACGATCGGTATCGCATTCGCCGTCATGGGCGTATGGATGGTGCTACCCTTCGCGATACTGGAAGTGGCGGTACTGGCGATACTGGTACGCTGGCTCTATCGCCATATCGACGATTGCGAGCTGGTGGTGATCGAACCGGAACGCGTGCGGGTGACGCGCCGCGCCGGGACCAAGGAAACGCGTCACGAGTTTCAACGCTACTGGGCGCGGGTACGCCTGGAGCGGGGCCGAACCGCACGCGATCCATCGCGACTGCGCATCGGATCCCACGGACGGTACATTGATATCGGGGCGGGTATCAACGAAGAGGATCGCGCGCTGCTGGCTGCCGAGTTGCGCCAGGCGTTGCGCAGCGATCCCCGCTCCAAGCGGCGCTCGTGAGCGTCGGCGAAGATTTTTGATTTCGACATTGGGAGAGAAGCATGCACGTGGTTTCTAACAAGGGCGGCCGTCTCGCGCGCCTGGTCGTGGGCACGGTGCTCGGGTTTTGGGCAGGCCTCGCGGCCGCCGAGTACGGTTACAACCTGCCGACGCCTGTCACCCCCATCGGCCATCGCATTCTCGAGCTGCACAATCTTATCTTTATCATCTGTCTCATTATTTTCATCGTGGTGTTCGCGTTCATGTTTTGGTCGATCGCGATGCACCGCAAGAGCCGCGGCGTCAAGCCGGCCACGTTCCACGACAACGTCAAACTCGAAGCCGCCTGGACGGTTATCCCGTTCCTGATCCTGGTCGGCATGGCCATTCCCTCGACCGCGACGCTGATCGAGATGGACGATCTCAGCAAGTCCGAGATGACGGTCAAGGTCACCGGCTACCAATGGAAGTGGAAGTACGACTACCCCGAGCAGGACGTGAGCTTCTTCAGCAACCTCTCGACCCCGCGCGAGCAGATCGAGAACAAGGCCGAAAAAGGCAAGGACTACCTATTAGAGGTCGATAACCCGATCGTGCTGCCGGTTGGCAAGAAGGTCCGCTTCCTGCTGACGGCCAACGACGTGCTGCACGCGTGGTGGGTGCCCGCGTTGGGCGTGAAGAAAGATGCCATCCCGGGCTTTATCACCGAGATGTGGACCAAGATCGACGAGCCAGGCGTGTACCGCGGCCAGTGCGCCGAGTTGTGCGGCAAGGATCACGCGTATATGCCGATCGTGGTCAACGCGGTATCGCAGGAAGACTTCGACAAGTGGGTCGTGGCGCAGAAGCAGAAATCCGCCGCCGAGGCGTCGAACGTGAACAAGGTCTGGACCAAAGACGAGCTGATGGCCAAGGGTAAGCAGGTGTACGCCCAGTGCGGCGCCTGCCACGGTCCGAACGGCGAGGGTGTGGGTCCGTTCCCGAAACTCGCGGGCAGCAAGATCGCGATCGGCCCGGTCAAAGATCACCTCGACATCGTCATCAAGGGCAAGCCCGGCACCGCCATGCAGGCGTTCGGCCCGCAGCTGTCCGACGCCGACATCGCCGCGGTCGTGACCTACGAGCGCAACGCATTCGGCAACAACAAGGGCGACGTCGTCCAGCCGGCCCAAGTCAAAGCCGCGCGCTAAGATTTAGAGGAGATACGTAACATGGCAACCGCAACCGCACACCATGACGAGCACCCGACGGGCATCACCCGCTGGATGTTCACCACCAATCACAAAGACATCGGCACGCTGTACCTGCTGTTCGCGCTCGCGATGTTCTTCGTCGGCGGCGCGATGGCGCTGGTGATCCGCTCCGAGCTGTGGCAGCCGGGCCTGCAGATCGTCGATCCGCACTTCTTCAACCAGATGACCACGATGCACGCCCTGGTCATGATCTTCGGCGTGGTCATGCCGGCGTTCGTCGGCTTCGCCAACTGGCAGTTGCCGATGATGATCGGCGCGCCGGACATGGCGCTGCCGCGCATGAACAACTGGTCGTTCTGGATCTTGCCGTTCGCGTTCACGCTGCTGTTGTCGACGCTGTTCATGCAGGACGCGGGCGGTTCGCCGGCCGGCGGCTGGACGCTGTATCCGCCGCTGTCGGTGCAGGGCGGGATCGGTACCGACTTTGCGATCCTATCGATCCATATGATGGGTATTTCCTCGGTGCTCGGCGCGATTAACGTCATTGCGACCATCCTTAATATGCGCGCCCCGGGCATGACGTTGATGAAGATGCCGCTGTTCGTTTGGACTTGGCTCATCACCGCGTTCCTGCTGCTGGGCGCCATGCCGGTGCTCGCCGGTGCCGTGACCATGATCCTGACCGATCGCCACTTCGGCACCTCGTTCTTCGACGCCGCCGGCGGTGGTGACCCTGTGCTGTTCCAGCACGTGTTCTGGTTCTTCGGGCATCCCGAGGTGTACATCTTGATCCTGCCGGCGTTCGGTATCGCCTCGCAGATCATCCCCACGTTCGCGCGCAAGCCGCTGTTCGGCTACTCGTCGATGGTATACGCGACGGCGTCGATCGCGTTCCTGTCGCACATCGTCTGGGCGCACCACATGTTCACGGTCGGCATGCCGACGGCGGGCGAGCTGTTTTTCATGTACGCGACGATGCTGATCGCGGTGCCCACGGGCGTGAAGGTGTTCAACTGGATCGCGACCATGTGGCGCGGCTCGATGACGTTCGAGACGCCGATGCTGTTCTCGATCGCGTTCGTGTTCCTGTTCACCATCGGCGGTCTGTCCGGCCTCATGCTGTCGATCGTGCCGGCCGACTTCCAGTATCACGATACCTATTTCGTGGTGGCGCACTTCCACTATGTGCTCGTGTCCGGTGCGATCTTCGCGATCTTCGCCGGCGCGTACTACTGGCTGCCCAAGTGGACCGGCCATATGTACAACGAGACGCTGGGCAAGTGGCACTTCTGGTTGACCACGATCGGCTTCAACATCGCGTTCTTCCCGCAGCACTTCCTGGGGCTGGCCGGCATGCCGCGCCGCATCCCGGACTACGCGCTGCAGTTCACCGAGTTCAACCAGTGGTCGACGGTGGGCGCGTTCATGCTGGGCTTCGCGCAGTTGCTGTTCCTGTACCTGGTGGTGCAGACCATCAAGGGCGGCAAGAAGGCGACGAGCCAGGTATGGGAAGGGGCCGAGGGCCTGGAGTGGACGCTGTCTTCGCCGCCGCCGTACCACAGCTTCGTGACGGCGCCGAAGATCAAGTAACCGAGTGGTTGCGGGCAGCATGCAACACCGAGGTGATCAGCGGCGACGGGTGATTGTTACGACCGTCATCCTCGCCGCGATCGCCATCGGATTTTATATCGCGATATTCGTACGCCATTGGTGATGAAACCGATACGAAACCGACTCGCCGCGAATCGTCGCCTGGGACTCAAGCTCGGCGTCACCGCCGTGCTCATGTTCGGGTTCGGCTTCGCCTTGGCGCCGCTGTACGATCTCTTTTGCCAGGTTACAGGCTTGAACGGCAAGACCGGTCGGGTCGAGGTCGAGGCGGTGGCGAGCACCAAGGTCGATACCGCGCGTCAGGTCACGGTCGAGTTCACCGGCAACGCCACTCACGGTTTGCCGTGGGAGTTCCGGCCGCTGGTGAACAAGCTCGACGTGCATCCGGGCGAGACGATCGTGGTCAAGTACTACGTGCGCAACACCAGCAACGAGACCATCGTCGGTCAGGCGGTGCCGAGCGTGGCGCCGGGTCGAGCGGCGGCGTACTTCAAGAAAATCGAGTGCTTCTGTTTCAGCAATCAGAAGCTCGCCCCGGGCGAGGCGCGCGAGATGCCGGTGCGTTTCATGGTCATGCCTGAGCTGGCGAAGGAAGTGCAGACGATTACGTTGTCCTACGCCTTCTTCAATACCGACAAGGCGCAGGCCAAACGCTTCGGCGGCGACGCGGCGCCGGAGGGATCGCACGCGCATCATCAGCATGGTGCGGGCGAAGGTTAAACAGTTAAGCGCGGATGCTGCTCCGAAGCGTTCGCGCCCGAATGCATCAACAATTAAGGGGATGACGTATGGCGAGTGCCCACGGTAGTTACTATCTGCCCAATCCGAGTCCATGGCCGATTATCACGTCGGCCGGGCTATTCACGCTCGCGGTTGGAACGGTGCTGACGATCAACAGCATGGGACCCGGCCCGTGGTTCATGGCCGCCGGCGCCCTGGTGATCATCTACATGATGGCGCGCTGGTTTGGCCAAGTGATCGGCGAGAGCGAGAGCGGCATCTATAACGAGCAGGTCGACCGCTCCTTCCGCTGGGGCATGGCCTGGTTCATTTTCTCCGAGGTCATGTTCTTTGCCGCGTTCTTCGGCGCGCTGTTCTATGTGCGCGTGTTCGTGCTCGACTGGCTCGGCGGCAACGAGCTGCTGTGGCCGGGCTACGACGGTGTTTGGCCGACCGCGGGTCCCAAGGGCGCGGCGCCGGTCCCGTCCGACGTTCTGCCCGGTGCGAATCAATTCTCGCCGATGGCGGCCATGGGCATCCCGGCGATCAATACACTGATCCTGCTGACCTCGGGCGCCACCGTGACCTGGGCCCACTGGGGGCTGCTCAAGGACAATCGCGCGCAGCTCATCACCGGCTTGTTCCTAACCGTTGCGCTCGGTATCACGTTTCTTTGCTTCCAAGTGTACGAGTACGTGCATGCGTACACCGAGCTCGGGCTGACGCTCAAAACCGGCATCTATGGATCGACGTTCTACATGTTGACCGGTTTCCACGGCTTCCACGTGACGATCGGGACGATCATGTTGATCGTGATCTTGGGCCGGGCGCTTAAGGGCCACTTCACGCCGAACCACCACTTCGGATTCGAGGCGGTCGCGTGGTACTGGCACTTCGTGGACGTGGTTTGGTTGGGTCTGTTTATCTTCGTGTACTGGCTGTAACGCCGTCGCCGTTCCGACAAAAAGACGCTGCCTGACGGCAGCGTCTTTTTTCTGACTACTGTATTCCTTCCGGTGGGATGACGCCGAAGTAAAATCCCGCCATCAACAATACGAACAACGTGAGGGAGAGGCCGATACGCCAGGTAAGGGCGGTGGCCATGCGTGTATCGCGTCGTCCGCGATTTTTGAAGAGCAGCACCAAGCCGGAGAACAGGCTCGCCAAAATTGCAATGAGCATCAGGACGATAAACGCTTTGATCAGCATGCCAACCCCCGGCGGACGAAAGGCGATGGATTATACTCAATGGAGGACGGCGCGGCGTCCGCGGTCGACCGGAAGCGTATGCACATGAAAGCGCGGTGGCCGTGGGTTCCTACGATGGCGGCGGTCTTGCTGATCCCGGTCTTTTTGGCGCTGGGGTATTGGCAGCTACAACGAGCCGAGGAGAAACGCGTGTTGCAAGCCGAGTACGATCGGCGCGCCCTGGGTCCGCCGGCGCGTCTCGGGGCGGAGCCGCTGTCGGCCGAGGCGTTGCGGTTTCGTCCGGTCGTCGCCAGCGGTCGCTATCGGCCGGAGCATCAGGTCTTGATCGACAATCGTGTGCACAAAGGCGTCCCCGGATATCACGTGATCACGCCATTGGCATTGGAGCCGGGCGGAGGATACGTGCTCGTCAATCGCGGCTGGATCGCGCTCGGCGGCGACCGCCAACAGCTACCCGCCATCGACACCCCGACCGGCGTGGTGACGGTCAACGGTGTCGCCACCGTACCGCACGACGATGGCTTCCGCCTCGGCGCGCCGGATGCGCCGAGCGCGCCGGTCTGGCAGCAGTTGGATCTGGAGCGTTTCGCCGCTCGCCTCGGCGCGCCGCTCGCCCCGGTGGTGATCCTGCTCGACCCGCGCAGCGACGCCGGCGGCTTCGTGCGCGACTGGACCCGGCTCGACGCCGGCATCGCCGTGCACCAAGGTTATGCGTTCCAGTGGTTCGCACTCGCTGCGGCCGCGCTCGTGCTGTACGGCGTGCTCGTGCGCCGCATGCTTAAAACCAGATCACACCCGTCATCGCTATGAAACCGGTTACCCCAACGGCGCGCACCCGGCGCGCGCGCTTGCTGCTCGTGCTATTGGCGCTGCTCTTTATGGGCGGGACGGTCCTCGCCATGGTGCTGCTGCAAAGTGGTTGGCGTCCCACGCGCACCAAAAACTATGGCGAGCTGGTGCAGCCGGCGCGGCCGATCGCGGACGTCGAGCTAGATATGCTCGAGGCGCCGCGCATGCGCTTGAGCGAACTTAAAGGTAAGTGGACGCTTGTGTATTTCGGACCCGCGGAGTGTCTGCGGCCGTGCACCGACAATCTGTACAAGATGCGCCAGATCACCGCGGCCCAAGGCAAAGAGGCGCATCGCGTGCGGCGGCTGATGGTCGTCACCGATACCACCGCGCTCGACGGACTACGCGACACCCTGGCCGAATACCCGGGCATGCGCGTCGCCATCGGCCCGCGCGACGCGGTGCGCCAGTTGGCAGGCGAGTTCGCGCTGCCGGTCGGTGGCCCGCTCGATAATCTGCACCGCCTGTACATCGTCGATCCACTCGGCAATCTCATGATGAGCTACCCGGCGGACGCCGATCCGCGCGGTATCCACAAGGACCTCGGGCTCTTGCTCAAGGCGTCGCAGATCGGATGATTTTCAAGAAGACCCCATCGGCCAAGTTTTTCCGCACCGCGCTCGCGGCGGCGGGGTTCGCGTTCGTAGCCGTGGTGTTCGGCGCCTATATCCGCATGTCCGAAGCCGCGCTCGGTTGCGCCGACGGCTGGGACTGCGTCGGCGGCGCGCACGCGCCGATGACCGCGCGCGAGTATCGCGCGAGCTTGGCGGCCGCGACCGCATCACCCGCGCCGACCCGCGCGTGGAAGGAGGTCGTTATGCGCTATATCGCTGGCGCGCTGGGGTTGCTGCTCATCCGGCTCGCCGTGCTCGGCTGGCGTCTCAAAAAATACAAACCGTCGCAGCAAGTGTTGATACCGGTGTCGGCGCTGGTATTGGTGTTCGGTCTCACCATCGCGAGTCTCATGACCATCGAGTATCAATTCAAACCATTGATGCTGATGATGCAGCTCCTGGGCGGCATGGCGGTGTTGGCGCTGCTGTGGTGGATCGTGCTGCGCGAGCAGCGCGTGTTCCGTTCGGTCACGCGCTCGCCGCTCACGCGGCGCCTGCGGCCGCGGGTCGTGGCCGCGCTCGCGATCGTCGTGGTGCAGATCGCGCTCGGTGGCTGGTCGATGGTGAACTACGCCGGCCTCGCGTGTCCGGATTTCCCGACCTGCCAGAATAGCTACTGGCCGACCGCCGATTTCGTCGACGGCTTTACCCTGTGGCGCGACGTCGGCCCGGCCTACGAAAGCGAGTTGCTGTCGCTGCCGGCGGCGACCGCGATCCACATGGCGCATCGCGTCGGCGCGCTAATCACCGTGCTCTACGTCGGTTGGTTGGCGCTTCACTTGCTGCGGGTCGGCTTCCAGGAGAACCTTTGCCGCTATGGCCTGTTGCTGCTCGTAGTGCTATCGTGCGCGACCGCGCTCGGCATCACCGAGGCCGTGGCCCGGCTGCCGCTGGCTGCGGGCGTGGCGCACAACGCCGTTGCCGCGCTATTGCTCATGAGCCTGGTCACGCTTTATCACGTCGTTCGTACACCACGCAATTTATGAAACCGACTGCCAAGACCTCCGTTCCCGATTCGACCGTCGCCACCCCGAGCACACTGGCCGCTACCGCGCGCGAATATTTCGAGCTGACGAAGCCGAAAGTCGTGGCGCTGATCGTGTTCACCGCGGTCGTCGGCATGTTCTTGTCCACGCCGACGATTCTGCCGCTGTGGCCGTTCGTGTGGGGCACGCTCGGTATCGCGCTTGCCGCCGGCTCGGCCGCGGCGTTCAACCACATCCTCGATCGCCGCGCCGACGCGCTGATGGCGCGCACGCGCGCGCGCCCGCTGCCGACCGGTACGCTGACGCAGCGCCAGGCATTCGTGTTCGCGGTGATCCTCGGCTTGATGTCGATGACGGTGCTGGTGGCCGGCGTCAACGTTCTTACCGCGGTGCTGACCCTGTTTTCGATCATCGGTTATTCGGTCGTGTATACGCTGTACTTGAAGCACGCGACACCGCAGAACATCGTCATCGGCGGCGCCGCCGGTGCCGCGCCGCCGGTGCTGGGCTGGGCCGCAATCACGGGCGAGGTGAGCGCCGATGCCTTGTTGTTGTTTCTCATCATCTTCACCTGGACGCCACCGCACTTCTGGGCGCTGGCGCTCTACCGCACCAACGAGTACGCGCGCGTCGGCATTCCGATGTTGCCCGTGACCCACGGCAACGCCTTCACGCGCCTGCACATTTTGCTGTATACGATATTGCTGGCGGCGGTGACGGTGCTGCCGTTCGCTACGCGCATGAGCGGCTGGCTGTATCTCGTCGGCGCCATCATTCTCAACGCCGGCTTCCTGTATTACGCGTGGAAGCTGTATCGGAACTACAGCGATGCGCTCGCGCGCCGCACGTTCACCTATTCGATCCAGTATCTGTCGCTGTTGTTCGGATTGCTGCTGCTCGATCACTACGGCGTGCAGATCCGCGAGGCGTTGCAGTCGGCGCTGTACTAAGTCATGCAGTTGGTTCGGCTGTTCTATATCGGATTGATGGTGACCTTGCTCGGTGCCTGCACCGCGTCGAAGCCCGCGGCGTTCCACGGCACCGATCTCAGCATGGTCGATTGGGGCAAGGATGTGACGCTCACGGCGCACACCGGTGAGCGCGTCTCCACCGCGGCGTTTCGCGGCAAGGTGACGGTGCTCTTTTTCGGCTACACACACTGTCCGGACATCTGCGCGCCGACATTGGTCAAGCTCGCGGCCGCGCGCAAAGCGCTCGGCAGCGACGCGGACAAGGTGCAGGTGTTGTTCATCACCGTCGATCCCAAGCACGACACACCGGAACAGCTGGCGAAATTCGTGCCCAAGTTCGATCCGAGCTTCATCGGGTTGAGCGGCACGCCCGCCGAGATCGGCGCCGTCGCCGCCGAATACAAAGTGGCTTACGCGCCGACGCCGGCGAGTATGAGCCAACAAGTATTGATCGATCACTCGGGCGGGATGTTGGTCAAGGATGCCACGGGCAAGCTGCGCTTACTGTTCAAGAACGACATGCCGGTGGCGGAGATCACCGCCGATTTGCGGCAACTGCTAAAAGTAAAAGGCTGACGCCGGTTCCGCGCTCAAGCCCGCAGGCGCTCGCCGGAAGCGGCCGCCGCGGTTTTTTTCTCGGGGCGTATGCCGCCGGCAATCGCGCCGAAGGCGCAGGCGACAAACAGACCAAGCCCAATCCAACCCAGTAGCAGGTCGAGCACTTAACCCTCCGTGGTTCGCGATTTATTCCGCCGCGCTCGCGCTCAAACGGCCCAAGATTAGACCGAAAAAGTCGTCGCTGTTGCTGTGGTAGTGCCAACCGAGGTGTAGCCCGCAGTTTGCACACAGGGCCAAGCGCCAAGCGTATCCGGGAAACCATGTATACGCCCGCGTCGCCGTGCCGTGCGCGCGGCAGCCATAGGCGCTCTTGAAGCAGCCGATATGAAATTCGATGTCATATGGATTGCGCACCGTATGTTCAATACCGCCGTCAACAACAATGCGTTCGTCGAGATGCGTGACCAGTTGGTGGCAGGCTATGCAATATAGTCGCCGTTCCGCGGCCGCGCGCGCTGTGGGATCGGCTCGCCGGCGGCGCGACAGCGGTGGTTCTCGCGCCTGATCGAACCAAAACAGCTTTGGAAATACGTAGACCATGCGTTCGGAACACCCCTTGGATGCCAGTGTGGACCGCGCAACTGCGAACTGATTGATCGTCTTTACTGTGTCGCGGCGCGCGGCGCCCGTCAATCATGGGGTCAGATTTGTAAGCCAATACCGACGGACGAGAACCGGATCTCTAAGGAGGGGGCCCTCGCTTTTGCTAGGTCGCTAACGCTACAAAGCTTAGGCACAACGAGCGCGGATGAGAGGTCCGTTCACGTGGCTCGTCTCGGTGCGGGCGCGCAGGCCGGTCTGATGCGCCTTGGTTACGGCGCCGATGATGCTGGTGGTATCGAATTTTTCCAGTATGTGGCGGATATGTACGCGTACAGTAGACTTGCTGATCTTGAGCAAACGCGCGACTTCGGTGCCGGTTTTCCCGTCCATTAGTGCTTCCAAGACCTCGTGTTCGCGCCTCGACAGCGGCCGGCGCAGCGCGAATCTCTGGTCCTCGCCGCGCAAGGCCGGCATGAACAGCGAATGAAGATGAGGTGTGATCAGTTTCAAGATGAGCATTTGCCGTGGGTGCCAGGCGTCATTGAGATTGGAAAAGACGTAGCAACTGGCGTGACGTCGCGAACCGTTTCCGATGCCGTGGATGGCGACATTATGTAATGGCACGTTGCTTTCATCGGTTCGCGATCCGCGCAGACCGTGGATGCTGAGCTGGTCCTTGGAGTGGAACACGGGTCGGCCAACACGTATCCATTTTCTTACCAATGCACAGTGCAAGCTGGCGCCAGTCTGATCGCAAAGTGCCAACTGGTTTTGCGGGAAGCTGATATTTATATAGCGCAGCGCCCGCCCGTTGATCGGATGTACCGCGGCGCACATAAATCCTTCGTGTGGTAGCAACTCCCGCAGTTTCGGATATATCGTCGCCGCGAAGTCGAGCGACGTCAGGTCGTGGCAGGCCTCGGCAATTTCGAGGAATAAATGAAAATCATCGTTACTAAGCAACAAACCGCCATTCCGTCCCATCCCTCAGTCCCCCTAACGCCCTTTTCAGATCGGATTCCAGTCCGGACCGCGGGCTCCCTCCCTTGGTGCTATGCGAGCTGATTCTTGTTGTGTCGTTCGTCTGGGTCAATAGCACTTTGGGGTGACAAAATATCGATTGTCGCCTCCAGTAAGGGGCAGAGGAATTGAGGCAAGTCTCATTTATCTGTTCACGGTGAGTGAGTTAGCGATTTAGACAAGTTCTTACTATCGATCGCCCGCTTGCTAACGTAAAGCACGGGTTAGTCGTCCGGCGATATGCCTACCCCGGAATTGTGTCCGCTTCGGCCTCACCGTAACTCAAAGTTTCGCTCCATTCCGCTTTTCAGCGTTGGCTAACAGCGGCGGATAGCCGATGAGGGTAGCAAGGACCATAACGCCAAGGGCGGAGGAGACCGCGACAAAAACCCAATGCGGTGTGCCGTAGAACGCAGATTGGATCTGACCGAGGTAATGTGCCAGGAAGCTCGCATCGTAGGGGTTCCACTGCGCCTTGCGCCGAAGCCAGTTTTCCAGTGCTGTCAGCGGGCACGTGACCTTCAGCCAATCTTCGATCATGACAAATAGCACGACAAAGGAGTGCGTCAGCCGAAAATATATGTGGCGGGGCCAGCGCCAGCGCAGCAACCACCCGATGAGGATCAAGATCAGCCCGATCACGACAAACAGCACCAGCATGAAGTGCAAGAGCAGGGCTAGATCTGACAGGACGCGATAGAAGCCCAATAGGTTCATGAACGCTACGATCTCACGGTGGCGCGCAAGACGTAACCGTCATCTGACCAGATACGACCCCGCTTCGAATCGCGCTATCAAAACACACCAATAGCGGACGGAAAAGTGAGAGGCGTAACCTACGCGGAGAAACATTGTCGCGCCATGCGGTATGAATGGTCAATTCAGACAGACTAGCGGCAAGCACGTAGTCTAGTGGGATTATCGACGGCGTTACTGAAGGGCTGATAAAAACTCGACTGCCAGACTGGCCGCGTATTGCGATGGCGAGTCATAGGTTTCCCGACAAAGGCTAACTGCTCGCAAGGGTAGGACGCAAAGCTACTGGCCCGAACGATAGACGGGCGGCAGGGCTACCGAAGGAAGGGAGTTTCTAGTGCATGCCCATGCGTGCACCGGAAACAACGGATAACAATACTTCGACTTCGGAGAAGCTTAGCCATGAAGAAAATCATTCAACCGAGAATCGCCTTCGCCAATCGCCAGTACGGTCAAGGTATGACCGAATACATTGTCATCACAGCGCTTGTCGCTATCGCTGCCATCGGCGCGTTTATGTTTTTTGGCAATACTGCGCGTCAGCAGGTTGCCGGTATGGCGACTGAACTATCGGGGCAGGACGCAACCCAGCAGAGGACGGATGCTCAGACCCAGGCTGCCAATGCGGTCAATCAGGCCAACAAGAACTCGGGTC